>JAIKWL010000062.1 GCA_024684815.1 Saccharofermentans sp.
ACCAGAAGAAATGCTGTCCTTGCCATTTTCTTTTATCTTGCAGTTATCGCGTTTGACGTTGTTGTAATCGTATGGCTGTTTACAACCGGAAGCAGTCATTTGTCCTTTATAACAGACTTTTATGATTCTGTAGCTTTTAACAACACGCATCTTACGTAAACGCTACAATATCCGCAATTCCGTTCTCTATCAGTATGTATGACGGCTTGGAATCCTCCTTGGGGAGTGAAGGTGAACCGGGATTAAGGTAGCGGTAATGCTTTCCGTCTTCTGATGTAAGTTCCTCGTTCTCTGCGACATGTGAATGTCCCATAAGAAGTGTTGCACCTTCAGGCATTGCTTCCGGGAGTTTATAAGGATTATATAAATGACCGTGTGTTATGAAGAAAACTTTGCCGTCTTCAACAAGGTAGATATAGTCTGCCATGATTGGAAACTTTAATACCATCTGATCTACTTCTGTATCGCAGTTGCCTCTTACAGCAAGAATCCTGTCAGCATATTTATTCAGTAATTCAATTACTTTCTTAGGTTCGTAGTGAGCGGGCAGATCGTTCCTGGGACCATGGTATAGTATGTCTCCTAAAAGGATAAGTTTATCTGCTTTGCTCTCAATGAAGGCATTGATTATTCGTTCAGCCCAATAAGAATCTCCGTGTATATCTGATGCAACAAAATACTTCATATCTATATCTCTCTCGTATATTTTTACGGTATATATATATTGGCAGGATATTTCTTTTCCTGTCGTAATCACCGCGCTTATAAGGATATCATTGCGAAAAGGCTATAGGTAGATTTTATTCATAAAAGTTAATTTACATTTGCTTAACCACAAAAGGCATAAAACAGATATAATCTAAATAGAAGCTTTGTTCATCAAACCAGTTGATCCTGAGGTTGTATGAAGAAAATAGCGGTATTTACATCTCATGTATATGAGCAGATGTCCGGACAGATGCAGAAGGGCATTATTGATGCTGCATTGAAATACGGCATAAAGGTCATATTTTTCTGCAGCTTCGGAGATTCATACAGCAGCAAGCAATATGGCGAGTTCTCAGGCTATGATGAAGGCGACACAGTCTCATTCGATATTCCCGATCTTAATGAGTTTGACGGTGTCATAAAGATATCCACCTATTTCAGTAAAGTGACCAAGGAACATCTGGATCAGATCCTAAGGGATGTTGATATGCCGGTGATAAGTATCGGCGGATTAGATGACATGGCATTAAATATCAGTTGTGATAATGTAAGCACGTTTAAAGAACTTGTTGAACATGTTATCAAGCACCATAAATGTAAAGATATATATCATTTAACCGGAGATACTGACCATTTCTTCGTTAAGGAAAGACTTGAAGCATATAAAGAAGTCTTACAAAAGCATAAGATCCCTTTTGATGAGAAGAAGATCATATACGGCAACCTATGGTATAACAGCGGAGAACCGGCTCTTGAGTATATCCTCGAACACAGCCTTGAAGAAGGAAAGATGCTTCCTGATGCCGTTGTATGCGCGAATGATTACTCTGCTATCGGTCTTGTAAATGCCTGCAAAGCCAGAGGTATCCGGGTGCCTGAAGATCTTATCGTTACAGGATTTGATGCCGTTACTGAAGCACTTAACGGATATCCGACCGTAACAACGGCAAGGCAGCCTTTCTATGATTTTGGATTTCAGGCTGTTGTTACAATGAAGAAGATATTCGAGGGCGAAGAATTCAAGGAAGATATCCGTCTGAAGGGCAATATTATACGCAACCAGTCCTGTGGCTGTGTATTGAAGTCTGTTGATACCATTGAGGATTTCAGAAACTCGTATCTTAAGAGGATCGATAATACGGTAGGCATTGCCCAATCAACGACCAATCTTATGTTAAGTGTTGCAAATGCAAAATCACTTGAAGACTGTTTCAGGGAAGTGAGCAAGAATGCCAAGACCGATACCGGATTCAAGGATATGCTGATCTGTCTTGCACCTGATTGGGACAAGAAGAGAATTGTCGGAGATGATTTCCGTACTACTGATGAGGAGATGACTGTAGTTGACGGATTCCGTGGTGATGAGGATGTTCCTTATCAGGTTTTCAGGAAGAAAGATGTTCTTCCTCCGGATATGCTCGAAGATCCAAATCCGTATTATATCTTTACGATACATCACCTGCAGTATTATATGGGATATCTAATAGTATCTCCTGATATAGATCTCCGCGAGCAGAAAGCCTTACAGTCCTGGTTTGTTGATCTTGGAACGATACTTGATAACAGACGTATCCAAAGAGATCTGGAGTACTCCATAGCAAGACTGGAATTCCTTTACAACAGGGATATGTTAACTGAGATATATAACCGCCGCGGATTAGAGGAATTCTTCGGTGAATACTTTGAAGAATGTATCAGCAACAAAACGGGTCTTGCCGTGATCGCTTTTGATATGGATGATCTTAAGTTGATCAATGATAAATACGGACATAATGAAGGCGACTATGGTCTGAAGACTATCGCATACGCTATGAAGAGACTCACATATGATGATGAGGTCTGCGCCAGATCCGGCGGTGATGAGTTCATAGTCCTCGCCAAGAATTACACGGAAGAAAAGGCAAAAGAATTTGTAGAAAAAGCCAGAGCGATAATTAACCAGAAAGTCACTCTGGATGATAAGCCTTTTAAGGTGGAAATAAGTGTCGGCATTCATCTTGAATATCCGGATGATACTGCTGAAGGAGATGCTCTCAAGATCTTTGAGAAATGCCTTAAGATCGCAGATGAGGCGATGTACGAAGAGAAGAGAAGCCATAAAGTCGGCAGAGGCGACTGATATCTGCTTAAACGAGCATAAAAGTCTCCGGTTTTATGTAATTATGCACAAAACTGACGGCAAAAACTCATGCTTTTTTGTATTTTCGGTTGGTAAAATCTCTAATTTAGTTTATAATATCTGTTATTAAGGGCAATTGTCCTTGGTTTTTGACGTGCTTTTTTCCGGACGTCTATACAATCGGATTACAGGAGGCAGTGCTACATTAATGGATGCCGCTTATTTGTTTAATAAAGGCGAGAATTACATGAGCTATAAATTTCTCGGAGCTCATCCTTATGAGGACGAGAACGGGAAGGGCTTTATATTCCGCGTATGGGCCCCTAATGCGAGGATGGTCAGCGTTATGGGAGATTTCAATGACTGGGATCCCTATGACTGTCAGATGTTCATGCTCGGTAAGACAGGAATATGGGAACAGAAAGTTCCTGATGCTCAGCAGTGGGACAGATATAAATACAGGGTCATAGGCGCTGATAACAGGATATATGAGAAGGGCGATCCCTACGCAAGACATTTCGAGACTAGACCGAATAATGCTTCGATAATCTACGATCCTGATGATTATATCTGGAATGATGATGAATTCGTAAAGAACAGAACGGATGCGCTGGCTCCCAAGCCTATCAATATCTATGAGATACATTTAGGATCGTGGAGAAGACATCCCGACGGCAACTTCTTCACATACAGGGAACTTGCGATCGACCTTGCAGATTACTGCAGGAAGATGCACTACACACACGTGGAACTCATGCCGATCTTAGAGCATCCTTTGGATGATTCATGGGGCTATCAGGTAACCGGTTATTATGCCGTTACTTCAAGATTCGGAACTCCTTCTGACTTTAAGTTCATGATAGATGTCCTTCACCAGAACGGCATCTCCGTCATCCTTGACTGGGTTCCGGCGCACTTCCCGAAGAATATGGAAGGACTTGTCAGATTTGACGGAACACCATGCTATGAATATGCGGATCCGAGGATCGGAGAGCACAGGGAATGGGGTACTTATGTTTTCGACTATTCAAAGAATGAAGTCATCTCATTCCTGATCTCTAACGCAGTATACTGGATCGATGAATATCACCTTGACGGCATACGTGTGGATGCTGTTTCCTCAATGCTTTACAGGGATTACGGAAGACAGCAGTATATCCCGAACAGCTTCGGCGGCAACGAGAATCTTGAAGCTATAGATTTCTTCAAAAAGCTCAATTCCACGATAAGAAAGAATTATCCCCATGCGATGCTGATCGCCGAGGAATCTACGGCCTGGCCGAAAGTATCACATCCCGTTGAATACGGCGGCCTGGGCTTTACCCACAAGTGGAACATGGGCTGGATGCACGATACTCTGGATTATTTCTCGACGGATTCCTATGCGAGAGCATGGCATCACGATGAGTTCTGTTTCTCGATGATGTATGCATTCTCTGAGAATTACATCCTGAGCCTTTCACATGATGAAGTGGTTCACGGAAAGCATTCGCTTATTGATAAGATGCCGGGTGATATATGGAGAAAGTTTGCGTCCTTAAGGACCATGATGCTCTACCAGATAAGCCATCCGGGCGGAAAGCTCAACTTCATGGGAGCAGAGTTCGGCCAGTTCATTGAATGGCGTTTCTATGAGCAGCTCGAGTGGTTCCTGCTGGATTATGAATCACACCGTTTGCTCCAGAATTTCAACAGCGAGCTCAACAGGTTCTATGTCGAAAATCCGCAGCTTTGGGAAGACGATCATACATGGGCCGGCTTTGAATGGATCGCTGCAGATGATACAAAGAATAACGTGTTTATCTACAAGAGATCATGTCCCGATCCCAAGCGCAATGATATCTATGTCGCACTCAACATGGTGCCTCAGCCGCTCGAAGGATATGAGATGCCTGTATACGAGCTCGGAACATATAAGATCGTATTCAACACGGATGATATGTTCCACGGTGGTTCAGGATATCCTACGGCTACTGATGCCAACGGATGCTTTGAAGCAATCGATGAATCTCTTAACGGCAAGCCTTATAAGGTTAAGATCAATCTTCCGCCTCTTGCGGGAATCTACTTCATGAAGGTAAAGGATCCCGTAAAGAAGAAGGCGAAAGCTGCCAAGGCAAAATCAGCTCCCAAATCAGCAGGGAAGACTGATGCAAAGAAGACAACTAAGACAGCAGCAAAGAAAGATGTTAAATCTGCTGCTAAAAAGCCTGCCAAGAAGACAGAGGCAAAGAAGCCCGCTGCTTCAAAGAAGGCTGTTAAAAAAGATAATAAAACGAAATAAGCTCATATACGGAGGTATCTAATTATGGCAAGAACTGAAGTCGTTGCTATGATACTCGCAGGAGGACAGGGAAGCAGACTCGGAGTACTGACCAAGACAGTGGCTAAACCGGCTGTTCCGTTCGGAAGCCGTTACAGGATCATCGATTTCCCTCTCTCGAATTGCGTTAACTCGGGAATCGAGATCGTTGGTGTACTTACCCAGTATCAGCCGCTGGCACTTAATACTTATGTAGGTAACGGTCACCCCTGGGATCTCGACAGAAACAATGCGGGCGCTTATATCCTTCCGCCTTTCCAGAGCAATGCAGGTTCTGACTGGTATAAGGGAACGGCAAATGCCATCTATCAGAATATGAGTTTTATCGATGATAACGATCCTGAATATGTCGTTATATTGTCGGGCGACCACATCTACAAGATGGATTATGCCGCAATGCTCAAAGCTCATATCGAAAAGAGCGCTGATGCTACTATTGCCGTATATGAAGTACCGTGGGAGGAAGCTCCGAGATTCGGTATCCTGAATACCAAGGAAGAGGATGTTATCGAAGAGTTCGAAGAAAAGCCTGCAAAGCCGAAGAGCAATCTTGCTTCGATGGGCGTTTATATCTTCACATGGAGCGTTTTAAGACAGGCCCTGATCGAAGATGAGGCAGATCCTAATTCAAATAATGACTTTGGTAAGAATATCGTTCCTAATCTCTTGGCTCAAGGCAAGAAGCTCTGTGCTTACAGATTCTCCGGTTACTGGAAGGACGTCGGTACTATCTCATCTTTGTGGGAGACCAACATGGATATCCTCGATAAGCCGGAAGAGATCAATCTTGTCGACAGATCCTGGAAGATCTTCTCAAGGAACCCGGTTAAGCCTTCGCACTTCATCGGTGCAGGCGCCAAGGTAAAGAATTCAGCTCTTACAGACGGATGCAGGATCTTCGGTGATGTCGAGCATTCAGTTCTTTCAGAATCCGTTATCGTTGAGAAGGGGGCGTTCGTTAAGGACTGTGTCCTTATGCCGGGCGTAGTCGTTAAGGAAGGTGCGCATATCGAGCGCTGCGTTATCGATCAGGGAACCGTAATCGGAAAAGGTGTTCAGGCCGGAAGCTTCGTTGAGGGTGAAGGTCCTTATACCAACCATAAGATCTGTTCAGAAGGTATCTGCGTTTTCGAGCGCGGACTTACGATAAAGGAAGGCGCGGTCATTCCCGCCAACAGCATGATCGATTCCGATCTGGAAGTGTCCGAGGATCAGAACATCATCGAAAAAGCTTCAAGAGCATGAGGTAAAGGAGATTAAGACATATGTTTAATAATGCGATGGGGCTTATCTTAGCCGACAACAAAAAGATATCTCTCGGAGAGCTTTCCAATCCCCGTGCTCTTTCCGCAATGCCTTTCGGCGGAAGATACAGGATCATTGACTTCATGTTATCCAACATGGTCAATTCAGGCGTAAAGAACGTCGGACTTCTTACATACAACAAGTATAAGTCTTTGATGGACCATACCGGAACTGGTGGCGCATGGTCTTTGGACAGAAAGAATGACGGTCTTCATATCCTGCCGCCTTATGTAAATTCAGAGGCAACAAATATCAGTTCGGATGAAGAGCTCACTGGTGTAATCGATTTCTTAAGACAGTCCAGGACTCCTTATGTCATCGTATCAGGCGCCAACGTTATCCTTAATACGACATTTGATTCCTTCATCAAGTCACATGAGGAATCAGGAGCAGATATCTCGGTTATGTATAACCGTGACGGCACGAAGTACGGCAATCCTTCCTATATCCTTGATATCGACGATGACGGATTTGTAAGAGACATGCTCTATAATCCGCCCAAAGCCACATCACAGAGGAGCTCACTCGGTATCCTCGTATTAAGAAGAGATCTTCTTATCGATATCCTTGCCCGTCAGATGGCACATGGTCAGAGCCACTTCGGTATCCATTCGATCGTTAAGCTGTTTGATGAGTTCAAGGTGCACGGCTTTGAATATTCCGGAGTAGCTTTAAGGATCAACAATGTACAGTGCTATTTCAATGCATCGATGTCGCTTCTTACGGATTCAGTCAGAAATGACCTTTTCTGGAGCGGAAAGCCGATATATACAAAGGTCAAGGATGAGGCACCCACACTTTATTTCGACAACGCGGAGATGAGCGATTCGATCGTATCCGACGGTTGCAGAATTTACGGAAAGGTTGAGACTTCCGTTATCTTCAGAAGTGTCACCATTGCCAAGAACACCACGATCAAGAACTGCGTTATCATGCAGGACGTTCACATCTCCGAGAACTGCCATCTCGAGAACGTTATCCTTGACAAGAACGCATTCGTAAGACCGGGCGTAAGACTTGTCGGACATCCCGACTATCCTATTGTCATAGGAAAAGGAGCAGGTATCTGATTATGGAAAAGAACATTAAAGTATTATTCGCATCGTCCGAGTGCAGTCCGTTCGTTAAAGTCGGCGGTCTTGCTGACGTTGTAGGAAGCCTGCCGGTAGAGCTCAATAAGCAGGGGGTGGATGCCCGTGTTATCATTCCGCTCTACAAGAAGATCAAGGTCAAGTACAGCGACAAACTTCATTTCCTCGGATGGAAGATGGTTCATATGGGATGGCGTTCTCTTTATGCCGGCCTTTTTGAACTCGAATTAAACGGCGTTGTCTTCTATTTCATCGATAACGAATACTACTTCAACTTCGACCAGATCTATGTTGATTATGTTTTCGATATCGAGCGCTATTGCTTCTATCAGAGAGCGGTACTGGACTTCATGGGTGACTTCATGAACTTCGAACCCAATGTCCTTCACTGCAATGACTGGCAGACCGGCATGATGCCGATGCTTCTTGATTGTCATTTCAAGAAGAACGGATATCACACAAATGTCCAGACAGTCTATACGATCCATAACCTTAAGTATCAGGGTGTTCATTCGATCGATGTTGTAAGGGAAATGCTCGATCTTCCCGATGATTATCTGAGAGAGGATTTCTGTATCAAGGATAAGGCGATCAACTTCATGAAGGCCGGTATCGTATTCAGCAATTCCGTAACGACCGTTTCACCGACTTATGCTTATGAGATCATGACCGACTACTATGGCGAGGGTCTCAATTACACATTGCAGAAGTACGCATACAAGGTATCCGGAATAATCAACGGCATGAATGATCTGGAGTACGATCCTTCCAATGACGATAAGATCCCGATGAAGTATTCGATCAGGAATTACAAGGCAGGAAAAGCTGCCTGCAAGAAGTCATTGCAGGAGCAGTTAGGCCTTGAAGTGAATCCCGGTGCGCCTCTGTGCGCCATGATCTCAAGACTTGTGGACCAGAAGGGTTTGGATCTTCTTCTTTATGTATTAGAAGAGATGCTCTACGACGGCATGCAGGTCGTCATTCTCGGTACGGGTGATCCTTACTATGAGAGAGCTCTTGTTGATATCGCCAACCGTAATCCGGGCAAGATGTGTGCCTGCATCGATTTCGACAGCGGGCTTGCGCACACGATCTATGCAGCATCAGATATCTTCCTTATGCCGAGTATATTTGAGCCCTGCGGACTCTCACAGCTCTGCTCGATGGCTTACGGCTCAGTTCCTGTCGTAAGAGAGACGGGCGGCCTTAAGGATACGGTAACCCCATATAACGAATATACAGGCGAAGGCAACGGCTTCTCGTTTGCTAACATCAATGCTCACGAGTTCCTGTTCGTTACAAAGTATGCGGCAGATATCTACCGTCATAAGCCTGAGGTATGGGACAAGCTCATCGAAGCAGGCATGAAGGGCGATTATTCATGGAAGAAGAGTGCAGGCGAGTATGCAGGTCTCTATTCACTGATAACCGGTATTGCCAGACCTGAACCCGAGCCCGAAAAGATTTCTGCCAAGGAAGAGAAAAAAGAAGCTCCCGAAAAGAAAGCAGAGCCTTCTGTGAAGGCAGAAAAGAAACCTGCTTTAAAGAAGCAGCCGGCAAAGAAAGCTCCTGCAAAAAAGCCCGCAGCAAAAAAGCCTGCCGAAAAGAAACCGGCAAAGCAGGCTGCAGCTAAGAACGAAGAGAAGAAGCCGGAAGACAAGAAACCGGATGACAAGGAGAAAAAGGACTGATGCCTTCAATGAAGACACAGCATGATCCTGATTATTCAAACAACAGGGCGCGGTGCATTCATGCATCGCGCCTTCCTGAGTACAGGCAGCCTTTTGGTGCTAGACCTGTATCTTCTTATGTCGACATCTTTTTCGACTGCTTTAAGGAAGCATCGAACGTAACTTTCTGCTATACATACGGTCTTTACGGATTCTCATACCATGAAGAGCCGATGTATTCCGTATCGGGACTGGGAAGATATCACGTTAACCTCATGCTTCCGAATGAACCTTCGATCCTGTTCTACTGGTTCAGGTTCAATGTCCCGGGAGATCTCGAAGATCTGCCGGAGTGTTTCAGAACAGATACTGACGGAGAAATTGAAAACACCGCTCCTGTCATAACGCTCTATTACGGTGCGGGCATGGATACTCCTGACGGGGAGGGTGTGCTTTACAGAGAGCCACCGAGAGTAGGGGCTGATGAGGATAAATATCCTTTTGCGTTTCAGATCACTGTTTACAACAAAGACTTCAAGACACCCGAATTCCTTAAGGGTGCGATGATATATCAGATATTTCCTGACAGGTTCTCAAGGGACACTTCTTTCGATTATGAGAAGATGATCTCCATCGATGACCGGTCTGAAAGGATCTACCATAAGGACTGGAATGAGGACGTTGATACCAAAGGCAAGCCCGAGACAGGTTATCTTGCCTGTGATTTCTACGGCGGAAGCCTCAAGGGAATAGAGGAAAAACTGGATTACATAAAAGAACTCGGGATAAATGTCCTTTACCTTAATCCGATCTTTGAGGCCAGGTCATCTCACAGATATGACACGGCAGATTATCTGAATGTCGATCCTGTCCTCGGAGGGACATCCGCATTCATGAGTCTTCAGAGCGCTTGTAAAGAACGCGGAATCAGGATAATCCTTGACGGTGTATTCAGCCACACAGGAGCTGATTCGAAGTATTTCAACAGGTTTGACAGATATGAGGGCGTCGGGGCTTACAAGGCCTTTAACGAGGGCGAGGAGAGCCGCTACCGCTCCTGGTATAACTTCTACCGTAATCCCGACGGCTCGGTAGGATACGATTCGTGGTGGGGATTTCCGGATCTTCCGAATATCAATGAGGATGATCTGTCTTACCGCAATTTCATATTCGGCAAAGACGGCGTGGTCGATACATGGACTTCAAGGGGTGCGGCGGGCTTCAGGCTTGATGTCTCCGACGAGCTTCCGGACAGCTTTATAAGGCAGATGAGATCTTCCGTAAAAGAAAAGCTTGGAAGTGAAGGCGCTGTCATAGGCGAAGTCTGGGAAGATGCCTCAAATAAGTGCAGTTACGGTTCCTACCGTGACTTTATGCTCGGAAATACTCACGATTCCGTTATGGGATATACATTCAGGCATATCATCCTGGATTTCCTGTGCGGATATATCGATGCGGACATAGCTGATACAAGGCTTGAAGGATTCCGCGAACGCTATCCTAAGGAAGCTTACTATTCCATGATGAACCTTGTGTCATCGCATGACGTTCCCAGGATAATGACGATGTTATCCAGGCCCGAAGATACCGATGACAGAGACGTTCAGCGCGGTTTTAAGGTAGATCCGATGTATTACGATGTCATCTCGTCCTTATCGAAAATGGCTTTTGCATTCCAGACGAGTTATATAGGTGCTTCCTCTATCTACTATGGAGACGAAGTCCTTATGGAGGGATACAAGGATCCTTTCAACAGAAGGACATATCCCTGGAACAGGCTTGATCAAAGGCAGCAGGAAGCTTTGGCTTACTTTAAGCGTGTGGCGAGGATCAGGACAGAGAACGACTGTCTGCGCACCGGATATTACAAAACTCTGATGGCGGAAAAAGGGACATTCGCTTTTGTCAGGTATCTCAAAGAAGGCCGGGACGCATTCGGAAATGAAAAGAGCGGTTCCAGAGCAATTGTTTTCGTGATGAACAGATCCGATAAGCCTGTGTTTGTGGATGTGTCAGAGCATTATGGCAGTTATTCCTGCTGTAATTCCGAAGATGACGGAATAATCCATCCTCTGTCGGACCAGTTTATCCTGGGCGGCATACTGGGCGGCACAAGGAAGATCGGCATCAAGCCGTTCGGAACGGCATTCATGATTTACTGATAGATTAGGAGAGGTATCATGCCGCATTCGTCAGGAGGTAGTTCTCACAGCGGAGGAAGCCATCACAGCAGTTTGAGCAGCAGTTCGAGCAGAAGTTCAGGCAGCAGCGGCGGAGGAAGCTCAAGAAGATCATCTTCAAAGCCGTTCGAGGGTTCGAAGAGATAACTCTACTACAAAGACAGCAAACCCTATTTTGTTTATTCCAATTACGATATCCGCAAAAAGGACATGAGTATGATCGCATGTTGGATCATGACTTTTGTTATGTTCTTCCTGCCGTTTCTTGCAGGTACCGTCTTTTGTACTTATGATGCGGTAAATTTCCCGAAGAAAATACAGTTTTTTAAAAACAAAAGTGTCGAGTTCATTATCGAGGACAATCTCGGGATCTTTGAAAATGAGAAGGATCTGAAACGGTCAATGAAGGATTTCTATAAGGAAACAGGTATCGTTCCCGTGGTCATTACCGTCAGTAACGAGACATGGAATAATGATTATTCAAGTCTTGAAGCTTACGCATATGATGTCTCTGTCAACAGATTCCCGGATGAAGCACACTGGCTTATCATCTACTCCGAATCAATTAAGGACAACGGGTTTAATGACTGGTATTGTGAGGGTATGCAGGGTGACAGAACGGATCCTGTTATTACAGGACCGCGAGGCGATGAATTCACTGATTCTCTCTATAAGCGCCTTCTGCAGCGGGATAAGTATTCCGTTGATGAAGCAATAGCTGAGACTTTTGATCAGTTAACTCCCAAGATGATGAAGGTCGGCTTGAAAAACACATTACAGTTCTATGTTTTCCTGATCATGACCGTATTACTGTTAGCCGGTTCTGCTCTTACTTTGGTATGGTCGATCAATAAGACAAAGGTTCCTGAAATATATAAGAATGCTAAGCCTTGTGAGCTCACGGCTGTCTACCAGGAGCCATGTAATTTCTGCGGAGGCGTCTTTATCATCGGCATTCATACCGAGTGTCCGCATTGCGGAGCTGCTATCCCGGCACATCATTATATGAAGGATGCGAACGGGAATGTGGTTCAGATAATGTGACCGTTTCCTGAACAACGATATTTGGATTTTCCAAAAGATTGATATAATTATTTTGGCCGGCAGATTGTCGGCATTTCTACTTTAATTGAGAGGCAGACCATTTGTGAGACGATCCGGTGACACAGGCAGGATAAAAAGGCTTCTGGCGGTGGCCATGACAGCTGCACTGTCTGTTACTGCGATAGCCTGTTCGCCGGTCACCGAACCCGTAGGGACGGCCGGTTCAGACATTTCCCCGGCCAATACCGAAGTTGAGCAGTCCGCAGCAACCACGATGATGCTTGAGACTGTTTCCACCGAGATTACGCCCACAAATACTCCGACGCCTTCGCCGAGTCCCACGCCGACACTCGCGCCTGAAGAACGTATAGTTACCGTATCTTTTACAGGTGACTGCACTCTGACACAGGATTACAGGTCGAGCAACCGCCAGTTTGATTCTGTCGTAAACGGCGATATGGAATACTGCTTCAGGAACTGCGCAGAGCTTTTCAAAAGTGATGACCTTACACTCGTAAATCTCGAGAATGCCGTTACAACACAGACAAAACACAAGGATAACCAGTACATCTTCCAGATGAAGCCCGAAAACCTTGAGATGCTTACTGTATCCGGCATTGAGGCAGTCAATATAGCAAACAATCACATAAGGGATTTTTTAGACGACGGTCTTACTGATACAAGGAATAATCTTGATGAATACGGCATTGTGTGGAGCGACAATCATTACGGTGCGATATACACTACTGACAAAGGCTTCAAGATCGGAATGGTGGGTCTTGATAATGATACGAGCGCTTCACAGGTGACGGGGATCATAGACGACCTGAGAAAAGACGGCGCAGTGATTATAATCGCATCCTGTCATTTCGGGCAGGAGGGAGTATATGAGCCGACCGACAGACAAAAGAAGGTTGCTCACGCACTTATCGATTACGGTGTGGATATTGTTGTCGGAACGCATCCGCACCGCCTTCAGCCGATCGAAAAATATAACGGTCATTATATCTTCTACTCGCTCTCGAACTTTTGTTTTGGTGGAAATTACTCATTATCAGACCCCGATTCTGTAATAATTCAATGCGAATTTGTTATGGACGTGGAAGGCTCAAAATGCGTAGACTATAGACTGAGGATTTATCCTTATTCTCAGACTTCAACAAGACCCGGAAACGACTTCTGTCCAAAGCCATATGAGTGGGAATCAGAAGATTATTTCAGGGTCCTATCGCGCCTTGAGTGGGCGCAGGGCGATGAGTAACGCCCGTAAATCTTTTAAGGCAGGTATTTGTTATGGCTGATTGCAAAGTTCTGGTGGTGATGGGTTCCGATTCCGATTTTCCCGTAATGGAGGGGTGCTTCAAGATGCTGAATAAGTTCGGTGTCGGATTCAAAGCTACTGTGGCATCAGCTCACAGGACTCCCGACAAGGCCATGTCTCTTGCCAGAAGTGCTGAAGCTGAAGGCTTCAAGGTCATTATCGCAGCTGCAGGTCTGGCAGCACATTTAGGCGGTGTTCTGGCTGCCAATACCGCTCTTCCCGTAATCGGCGTTCCCTGTAAGGGAGGAGCTCTTGCCGGCGTGGATGCTCTTTATGCTACAGTTCAGATGCCTACCGGCATTCCGGTGGCAACGGTAGCCATAGACGGCGGATCCAATGCAGCGATCCTCGCATGCCAGATGCTCGCTATCAGTGATCCTGAACTTATGCAGAAGATCAAGGATTACAAGGCAGGCCTTGCAGATTCAGTTGAGGAGAGAGATCAGAGACTTCAGCAGAAGATCGCTGAGATGAATTGAGAGTTATTGGATTTGATCCACTGACATAAACAAACACAAGTAAAGGATGGCACCAGGTAAATGAGCGGAGTATTCGGATGTTATGACATCAAGGGAAGCAAACAGGATGTAACAAGAGATACTTATTACGGTATTTTCTCTTTGCAGCACAGAGGACAGGAATCCTGCGGTATAGCAGTTAATGACGACGGTTCTTTCCTGGTGCACAAGGCAGCAGGTCTTGTCACCGATGTTTTCGATGAGGTTACTTTATCTGCACTGACCGGCACATGCGCCATCGGACATGCGAGAGGCGGATCTCCCAGAGAAAACGGTACTGATGCCATTCAGCCTATTTCTATCAAGTCCCGTGTGGGCAATATCGCTCTTACTTCCGATTCGGTCATCATGAATGCGAACAGGATAAGAGACGAGCTCAAGGATCAGGGCGCTATCTTCCAGACGAATACAGATTCTGAGATCATCCTTTCATTATTCTCACGCAACAGGATCAGGACAGAGGACTGCGAGCATGCCATTCTTGAGACAATGAAGGAGATCCATG
Source organism: Saccharofermentans sp. (assembly GCA_024684815.1). GTDB lineage: Bacteria > Bacillota > Clostridia > Saccharofermentanales > Saccharofermentanaceae > Saccharofermentans. The sequence goes on from JAIKWL010000062.1 coordinate 14,785, forward strand.
GCGTTTATGCAATGATCTTCATGACAGAAGACAAGCTCATCGGTGTAAGGGATCCCTATGGATTAAGACCTTTGATCCTCGGGAAACTGGGTGACAAGTATTATATCTCCTCCGAATCCTGCGCTCTCGACGCTATCGGATGCGAGACTGTAAGGGATTTCCTGCCGGGTGAGATCATCACGATCTCCAGAGACGGAATGAGTTCTCTCCGGTATGATCCTTCTGTTGAGAAGAAAGACGGAAAGGTATGCGTTTTCGAGTATGTATATGTTGCAAGACCCGACTCCGTCATCGATAAGATGTCCATATTCGATTCAAGATACAGAGTAGGTATGGCTCTTGCAAAAGAAAGCCCTGCTGATGTCGATCTCGTTATCGGCGCACCTGACTCCGGTAATGCTGCCGCTGAGGGATTTGCAGCCGGTCTCGGCGCACCTTACGGTTCCGGACTTTTGAAGAACAGATATGTCGGAAGAACATTCATCAAGAGCACACAGCAGCAGAGAGAGCTTGCAGTCAGAATGAAGTTTGCGGCATTGAGGACTGCGATCAAGGATAAGAAGATCGCCATAGTCGATGACTCACTTGTAAGAGGTACAACGACAAAGCACATCATCTCATTCCTGCGTGAAAACGGTGCCAAGGAAGTTCATGTAAGACTGGCTTCCCCGCCGGTCAAGTTCGGCTGCTGCTACGGAGTCAACGCTTCTTCAGAGACAGAGCTTCCTGCAAGTTCCAAGAGCATTGAAGAGATCAGAGACATGATCGATGCTGATTCTCTCGCATATATCAGTCTTGAATCACTCAGAGCTTCTCTCAACACGATCGACTGCGGCGTATGCTCAGCATGCTTCGACGGCAACTTTATTGCAGGCAAGCCTGAGGATGATGAGGAATCGATCCACAAAATAAAGTACAATTGATATTGTTCCGCTCGTCAGGTCCTCCGCGCGAACTGCGTTCGCTTGTGCGGAATCACTCGCGGAATCAATATCAGCTGTTGAGAAATCATAAATTACAGGAGAATACTTAGATGAAGATTGCAGTATTTGTGTCAGGTGGCGGAACAAATCTTCAGGCCATCATAGACAATACTAGGGATGGTATCTTAAAGGATATAGAGATCGTGCTAGTACTTTCTTCATCAAAAGATGCATATGCGCTTGAGAGAGCCGCAAACAACGGTATAAAGTCTGTCGTGGTATCGAAGAAAGACTTTGATTCCGTTGAAGCATGGGACGATGCCGTTGTTTCAGCGGTCGATGAGTCCGGTGCTGAACTTATCGTCCTTGCCGGATACCTGTCTTTGATGGGACCCAAGGTCGTATCCAAGTATTCCAACCGCATTATCAATATCCATCCGGCGCTTATTCCTTCATTCTGCGGAGCAGGCATGTACGGAATAAGGCCTCATCAGGCTGCGCTTGCAAAGGGCGTAAAGGTATCGGGTGCCACGGTCCACTTCGTAAATGAGAATTATGATGAGGGCCCGATCCTTCTGCAAAAGGCAGTGGACGTCTTAGCTGACGATACTCCTGAAACGTTGCAGAGAAGGATAATGGAGCAGTGTGAGTGGAAGATCTTGCCGCAGGCTATAAGACTTATCGCTGACGGCAAAGTCGAGATAAAGGACAACATCTGCTACATCAAATAAATCAGTTATTAAATTTTGGAGGTGCTATATGATCACACAGAACCTTAGCAAGATCTTGACAGAGAATGCTTATCCCGGAAGAGGAATCGTAATCGGTAAGTCCGATGACGGCAAGTATGCAGTTACTGCTTACTTCATCATGGGAAGAAGCGTTAACTCAAGGAACAGAGTTTTCACGGCTACTGAAGACGGAATCAAGACAGAGGCTTTTGATCCTTCGCTTCTTACTGATCCGCACCTTATCATCTATTCGCCGGTAAGAGTTCTTGGCAACAAGACCATCGTTACAAACGGTGATCAGACTGATACTATCTATGAGCTCATGGACAAGCAGATGACTTTCGAGCAGTCATTAAGAGGCAGAGAGTTTGAAGACGATGCTCCGAATTACACTCCGAGGATCTCAGGCATTATGCACGTTGAGAACGGCACATATAACTTTGCTATGTCTATCCTTAAGAGTGATGACGGTGATCCTGATTCCTGCGAGCGCCACACATTCACATACACAAATCCCAAGGCCGGTATCGGCAGATTCATCCATACTTATATGGGTGACGGCAGTCCTTTGCCGTCTTTCGAAGGCGAGCCTGAGAAGGTTGAGCTCTCGGGTGATATTGATACTTTCACAAACGAAGTTTGGACCAGCCTTAACGAGGACAACAAGGTGTCTCTTTTCGTGCGCTACATCGACATAGCTACAGGCACTTATGAGACCAGGATTGTAAACAAGAACGTCAAATAATTTTCGAGAAAATATAAAGGAGAACGACAATGTCTAACGAGATGCAACTCAAGTACGGATGCAACCCTAATCAGAAGCCTTCCAGGATCTTCATGAAGGACGGATCAGAGCTTCCCATCGAGGTTTTGAACGGCAAACCCGGTTATATTAACCTTCTGGACGCTTTTAACGGCTGGCAGCTTGTTAAGGAATTGAAGGAGGCAACAGGACTTCCTGCAGCTACATCCTTCAAGCACGTTTCACCTGCAGGCGCTGCAGTAGGCAAGCCCCTCTCTGAGACAGAAGCAAAGATCTACTTCGTTGACGATTTGGGCGACCTTTCTCCCATCGCATGTGCTTACGCAAGAGCAAGAGGTGCAGACAGAATGTCTTCATACGGTGACTTCACGGCTCTTTCCGATACATGCGACGCCATCACGGCTACAATGCTCGCAAGGGAAGTATCTGACGGCATCATCGCTCCCGACTATACACCTGAAGCTCTTGAGATCCTTAAGACAAAGAGAAAGGGAACATATAACGTTATCAAGATCGACGCATCCTATAAGCCTGCTCCGATCGAGACAAAGGAAGTATACGGCGTTACTTTCGAGCAGGGAAGAAACGAGTTCGAGATCAATCACGCTCTCCTGGATAATATCGTTACCGACAATAAGGACATCCCTGAGGATAAGAAGATCGACCTCTTGATCTCTCTTATCACATTGAAGTACACACAGTCCAACTCCGTCTGCTATGTTAAGGATGGTCAGGCTATCGGTATCGGCGCAGGCCAGCAGTCCAGGATCCACTGCACAAGACTTGCAGGCAACAAGGCTGATAACTGGTGGCTCAGACAGAGTCCTCAGGTATTGGGTCTCCAGTTCGTTGACGATATCCGCCGTCCCGACAGAGACAACGCTATCGACGTTTATATCTCTGACGAGTATGAGGATGTTCTTGCTGAAGGCACATGGCAGAATATCTTCAAGGTTAAGCCTGAGGTATTCACAAGAGAAGAGAAGAAGGCATGGCTTGCCAAGAACGACAACGTTGCTCTCGGTTCAGACGCATTCTTCCCCTTCGGCGACAATATCGAGCGTGCTCATAAGAGCGGCGTCAAGTACATCGCTGAACCCGGCGGATCTATCCGTGACGACCATGTCATCATGACATGCAACAAGTACGGCATTGCTATGGCATTCACCGGAATGAGACTGTTCCACCATTAATACAGTTTTTTCAGGCTGTCTCATAAGCGCTTATAACCGCTTGTGAGGCAGCTTTATTATTGCTTATATAACTTTGATCCGGTGCCGGACTCACCGACTTTTTAATTTCTGAAGGCTTGAAATCCGGTACCGTTTTTGCAGGAGGACATTATGGAAAACGAGAATAAGATCAATGAAACAACTGAAGTAAATACTGCGGCAACTGCACCTGAGGAAACTGCTGCGGCAGCTCCTGAGGCAGCACCTGCTGCACTGGCACCTGCACCCGCTCCTGCTGAGCCTGTGAAGAACAAGATAACAAAGGGCAAATTCGCCGATTATTCCGATCATGACCTTCAGAGTGAGATACTCAAGTATGAGAAGAAATCCGCAAAGAGGACTTCCGTTATTGCATTTGCCATGATGGGTATCGCATTGATCTTCCTGGTGTCTGCAGTGCTGATCGTCCCCAAGGTCCTCCAGACATTAGATCAGATACAGACCACACTTTCGGAAGCTACAACTCTTGTCGGCAAGGCAGAAGATACATTAGAGAACCTTAACACATCTCTTGACGGCATGAATGATATGATGGCTGATGTTGATACTGTTCTCGCAGATAACACCGGTGCCATGGAGGATGCTATCAACAAGATCGGCAGTATCGATGTCGATGGGCTGAATGAATCAATTGACGGACTCCGTGATACCGTTAATTCCATGGGCAAGCTTTTCGGAAGAGGCATGTGATCTGATACGTTACAAGATCTTTTTATAAGGAAGTATCAGGAGCAAACAGGTAATGCACTATAGTGTTCTGATAATCGATGACGAGAAGGAACTATCGGAATATACCGCCAAGTATTTCAATATGAGCGGTGTAACGGCTCATTTCGTTCTTGATGCAAAATCAGCTTTGGAGTTCATGCAGAGCAACACATGTTCTCTGATACTTCTGGATATCAATCTCGGAAATGATTCAGGTTTTGAGTTATGCCAGAAGATCAGACAGACAACGGATATCCCGATCTTTTTTATCAGTGCGAGATCAGCTGAAGACGACATGCTGCTTGCTCTGAGCATCGGCGGCGATGATTACATATGCAAACCGTATTCTCTAAGTGTTCTGCTTGCCAAGGTAAAGGCTGAACTTAAGCGTTACGAGTCATCGCATAAGAACGCGGAGGATAATAAAGAACATATATCAAGGCTTGGAGATGCCGTGATCGATCTTAAGAGAGCAACGATCACAAGGAACGGCAAAGAAACGCAACTTAAAGCGATGGAATACAAGATCCTTGTTTATCTTCTGCGTAACAGTGACCGTGTCATTCCCAAAGAAGAGATCTTTGAGAAGGTATGGGATACGAGTTTTGTCGGCGATGTGACTTTAAATGTCCATATCAGGCATTTAAGGGAGAAGATAGAAGAGGATGCAGGTTCGCCGCGCTTTATCAAGACGGTATGGGGTGTCGGCTTTATGCTGGATTCCAAGGGAACGGCTTAAATGAAGTTAAGATTTCTTCTTATCTATTTATTTATCCTGATCGCCGCCGGGATCACCGGATGCTATATCATCCTGAACGGCAGTCTTGCTGAAGATATTCCCGTGCATACTACAGGGATCAACAGGCTTCTTGTGCGGCTGGGAAATGAATGGAATGAGGTCAGTTCATATAATGACAGGCTGACTGTTACAGGAGAAGACTTCGATTACTGCATTATCGATAACGACGGAAATGTGCTTTTATATACCCGTGATGACATCGCGAAAAACATTTCAAAAGCTACCTCTGATTACGACATTATAAGAGATATTGAATCAGACGGTGATATAGTCGGAAAGCTCATCGTTCATAATCCGAAGAATGAGATACAAAAGCAGACGAATATGAAGATCGCTGTCTTTGTATCCGTTCTTCTGCTCGTGACTGTCATTGTCTTTATCAGTTACTATTTCTACTTGAAAAGGAACATTGTCGATCCGTTCAGAAAACTTAACAGCTTCGCGGTAAAGATTGCCGGAGGTAATCTTGATACTCCTTTGGAAATGGATAAGGGAAATGTTTTCGGTGCTTTTACAGAGAGCTTTGACATAATGAGGGAAGAGCTTAAGGCATCTCGCGAGCGTGAAGAAAAAGCAGTAAAGAGCCGGAAGGAATTAGTTGCGCAGTTATCGCACGACATCAAGACACCTGTCGCATCCATTAAGGCAATGACTGATGTCATGAGTCTTACTGCCAAAGATGAAGAAGAGAAGAAGACCATAACTGCCATCAGCAATAAAGCAGATCAGATAGATGCACTCATATCGAATCTGTTCCATGCAACGCTTGAGGAATTGGAGCAGCTTGAAGTAAAACCCGGGGATATCGATTCCACAGAGATCGTTCAGATGATCAGGGAAGCCGATTATCTAAACAAAGTGAGTGAACTTAAGATCAGGGATGTGGTCGTTTCAGCTGACAGATTAAGGCTCAACCAGGTCATCAGCAATATCATCTTCAATTCATATAAATATGCAGGAACCGATATCAGTGTTAACGGAAGGTTTGATCCGGACGGAAAGTTCCTATTGATCGAGATCGCCGATAAAGGTCCAGGTGTTCCTGAAGACGAACTGGAATTGATAACCCAAAAGTTCAAGCGCGGAAGCAATGCCGCTGGCAAGGACGGCTCAGGTCTCGGTCTTTATATCTCGGATTATCTGATGAGGAAGATGGAAGGCAGCCTTACTCCGAAGAATACTTCAGACGGTTTTGCCGTTGTTATCGGGATAAAGATCGCGTGAAAGCTGCAAGTTTTATCTCATTTTTCAAAAACAATTAAAAAACAGACAAAGGTTTTGGTCAAAGCAAAGAATATACTCTGACTCATAAGGAGCATGTATTCTCAAGAAAGGCAGTATGACAGACCGATGTTAAAACTTGTTAAGGCACATTTCCATAAAGACAGGGCAGTGCTGTCGGCATTTCTTATGATCCTGACTGTGGCAGCAATGATGCTCCAGATGAGCTTAATGGTTGCACGCTTTGATCCTATGTATGAGGAGAACTTTATCAAAAGAGATGTCGTTGATGCGATGTTCTTTTTTGCGGGTGACAAAGATGCGGCAGAAAATACGATCGATGATCTGGATTATGTGGAGGATTATTATTTCGTCGATATCGTAAGTCCTGATGTGGTAAGTGTATCGATCAATGATGTCAAGAAAAAAGATATCGAGGGAATATTCTTTATAGATGAAGAAGATGAGGCTTTATATCAGGACCTTTATTATGTCGAAAAGGATGACAGTATAACAGGTCCGAAGATAAGCGTTAACGTTTATACGGCTTATGCCGAAGGAATGCGGATCGGTGACAGGGTAAAGTTTACACATCCTGATCTCGGAGAATATGAGTTTACCGTAGCAGGTATCTACGAAGACCTTTTCTGCGGGCAGAGATATTCTTATTTTTCAAGCGTGATCGACCATAAAAGTTATGAGAAAGTCAGCGGGAAGGCGGCCTCTTATACAACAGACCTTACAAAAATGTTTTCTTTAAGCTTTCTTTGCACACATATAAGGGATTGTGAAGATCTGGGTGCGGCTGCGACTGAGATACAGGATGAGCTTATCCGGTCAGGCATGTACTGCAACGGATATAACCGTGATCTTGCCAAAGCCGGATATGTCGGCATCACAAATATCATTGCGGCATTTATGGCGTCTTTTTCTGCGGTATTGATGGTTATCAGCTTTATCATGATAATCTTCACGGTCAATACCAATATAAACCGCGATATCAGCAATATAGGAGCACTGCGTGCTGTCGGATTTACCATCTCACAGGTCAGGCTGTCCCTCATGATCGAGTATTCGTTTATTGCTGCGTGCGGAAGTGCATTAGGGATCGCACTTGCATATATGGGATTTCCTTTGCTCGAAAAATACGCGACCAGACAATTATCGGGACTTGTCTGGGAAGGCGGGTTTCATCCCGGACTCTCTTTGCCGGTATTTACGGGAGTTATCCTGGTAATGCTTGCAGTCACATTTGCAGCTACTCATCTTATAAGGAATATCCATCCGGCAACTGCATTAAGATTCGGTCTTGAGTCACACAGTTTCAGGAAGAACCACCTGCCGCTTGATAAGACAAACGGAAACCTTAATGTTCTTCTTGCGTTGAAAAACACTCTGCAGAACAGAAGCCAGAACCTTATTATCACCGGAGTCATCCTCGCTGTGTCTTTCATGACGGCTTTTTCTTCGATACTTTTCTATAACACCCGGATCGACATAACGAATTTCCAGACACTGCTTCAGGGTGATGCACCGGACGCATATGTGAACATCACATATGATTCATCTGAAAAGATGTATGAGATCATAGATACCCTTCAGGGTATGGATGGCGTTACACAGTCATACGGATTATCAAGTGCCGATGCTTATGCCGGTGACTATAAATGTTATCTGCTCTATTCGACCACGCCTGAATATCTGCGCTGCGGAGTTTATGAAGGACAGATCGCGGTAGAAGCTAACGAAGCCGTTGTCGGAGGCGTTCTTGCAGAGAGGCTCGGCCTCGGAATAGGCGATGAGATCACGCTCAAATACATGGATAATGAGGAGAGATTCCTTATAACCGGACTTCAGCAGGCGGTCTACGGCTTCGGAGAGAGAGTATATATATCTGATGAGGGTTTCAGAAGGCTTAAGGGCGACCCCATATACACTTATGTCAGAGTAAGACTGAATGATCCGGATGAAGCCAAAGTTGATGCTTTTCTTGATGAAGCGAAAACAGTTCTTTCCGGTAATTGCACGAGCACCGAGAATTACTATCACACTCAGAGAAGCAATGAGAACATACCGGTATATGCAGTCTCGCTGGTCATTCTTGCTCTGATCGTCCTTAATTTCTTTACCGTGGCTATAGTCATCAGACTGCTTCTTAAAACGGTGTTTATAAAGCGTGAGAAGGAGTTCGGGATCAAGAAAGCGGTCGGATTTACGAGCAGTCAGTTAAGGCTCCAGCTTTCTTTATCACTTATGCCGGTCAGCCTTATCGGAACAATATTGGGATCGGTAACGGCATGTCTTATAACAAACAGGCTTTTCAACCTGATTTTCAGCAGTTACGGAATAAAGAATTCCGATCTTCTGATCGATCCGGTTGTAATACCGGTAACTCTGCTGATAGTAACAGTTATGGTGTTCGGCATATCTTTCATCATGTCAGGAAAGATGAAAAAAGTATCTGCCTATAAACTTATATCGGAATAAAGAATGGAGAATCAAGAAAATGAACAAGGACGTAATTATAAAGACTGAGAAATTATCAAAGAGTTTTTCCGTCGGAGGAAAACAGCAGCATGTCATCAAGAACCTCGACATGGAGATATATAAGGGTGACTTTACTGTGATCATGGGATCTTCCGGTGCCGGCAAGTCTACGCTCCTTTATGCCTTGTCAGGTATGGATAAGCCGACACTCGGAAGCATCTCATACAGCGGCAGGGAGATCACATCCATGAATGACGACCAGCTTGCGGTATTCCGCCGCAAGCACTGCGGTTTTGTTTTCCAGCAGGTTCATCTTGTTGACAGCATGAGCATCATGGATAACGCGATATCGACCGGAATGCTTACGGGTCAGAAACAGAAGGCTCTTAAGGATAAGGCAAGCAGATTGTTTGAACGTGTCGGTCTTGAAAAAGATCTTTTGGGCAAATTCCCCGCCCAGTTATCAGGCGGTGAAGCTCAGCGTGCCGCAATGGTAAGGGCAGTGATCAATGATCCTGACGTTGTCTTTGCAGATGAACCGACCGGAGCACTTAATTCTGCAGGAGTAAAGGCTGTTTTAGACGTTCTCACTGACATAAACAGATCAGGACAGTCAGTCGTTATGGTCACTCACGATATAACATCTGCCAGAAGAGCCAACAGGATCATATATCTCCGCGACGGCGGTATCATAGGCGAGTGCGATCTCGGACAATATGTGTCAGGCGATAAGGAAAGACATAAGAAGATAAAGGCTTTCCTGGAAGACATGGGATGGTAAGTGTCTAAGTCCAACCGTTTCTATTCGGTCAGAAATTGTGTTATGCTACTTTCTGTAGATTTGAAATCATTTTGAGGAACGACTGATTAGTATGACACTTTATCTGATCGGTAAGATCAAAGCATTAAAGTTCAAAGATTATCTGGCAAATCTTGGCGGCAACTGGTTTATCCCTTTATCTGCTGTGTTTTTTATGCTCACCAATTTAGGGATGTGGAATGTTAATCTCATGCCGTTTGAATTTGACAGTTCGATAATTCCCTCGTGTGTATTGATACTTGTGCTTTCAGCCGTATGTCCTTCATTTATTTCATTTATGTCACATTCGAAGATCAAGCTTCGAGTCATTTCGTTGCTTAGCTCGGCAGGTATCTGTTACGGTATATATAGTGCCTTAGGTGACGTTCCGTATACATGGGGAGGAGATACTTTTGTGCAGAGGATCGCTTTCCTTATACTCGGGTACCCTTTTGTCTTTGCAGTCAATCTGCTGTTCTGGACAAAGTTCGATGAAATCTTAAATGACATACTTGATGAGAGCGGAGTAAAAAAGGCCGAATGGATCATATATTCGGTTTTGTTCCTGATACTTTGTGCTTATGCTGCATTTTGTTTTTTATCCAGCCAGGCATTCTACGGAACTAGCCATGATATAGATATTATCTATTCGAGTGATTCTCCAGGTCTTGTAAAACACAATGCCTTTGTATGTCTTGATAATGTCGAAAACGATGTGCGTCAACCGCTCTTTGCGGCAGCTTCAGCTCCTTTGATGGGAATTTCCTGTCTTATAGGCTATCTGATCCCTGTTGTTCCGGCAGCGCTTATAATCGACTTCGCACAGATCTTTTTGCTGCTTTTCTCAGCATTGATCCTTTCTTTTGAACTTAAGTTGAGTTCATTGCAAAGAATATGCTTCGTTCTGACCGCATCTGCAACATTCACGTTCCTGTTGTTCTCAATAATGATGGAGCAGTATATTATTGCATTCTTCTGGCTGGTGCTCACTTTCCGTTATATGAACCGTGACAGGAAAGAAGCCGTGCTCTTAACTTTCGCTTCGAGCGGAACTCTGCTTATAAGCGGTATACTCGTGCCTTTCGTTATGAAACCTGAAAAGAAAGGGATAGATCTTGTTTTTGAATGGATAAAGAGCCTTCTGATCTATTGTCTGGACTTTCTTTTGATCCTGATCCTGGCAGGCAGGACCAATATCATCTTAAATACCATTGATAATCTTGCCGTTCTGTCCTTGTTCACCGGGAAATCAATCGGGTATTCCGAACGTTTCCTTCAATACCTGAATTTTGTCGGAGGATGTTTCATTGCACCTGCTTCCGAAGAAATCATGGTAGAAGGCTTATATTTCGGATGGCATCTTTCTGAAGTGACTTCTGTCAATTATATAGGTGTTGCTGTTATTGCACTGTCTGTTTTAGCTTTTATCATCACCAGAAAATCTAAAATATCACGGATCGCCCTGGGCTGGATATGTTTATCAATGTTTGTTCTGATCGTAATAGGGTGGGGCATATATGAGAATGGGCTTATTCTTTATGCGCTGTATTTCGGCTGGCCGTTCTATGTTCTGATCTTCAATCTCCTGAAATCAGCAGAGGACAGGCTGAAGACAAAGATTATAATTCCCTTGACGTCAGCTGTAATGGTGATCGTATTTCTTATATTCAATATTCCGGAGCTCGCACGGCTTATATCGTTTGCAATAAGCAGATATCCTTTCGGGTAATGATCTGATATCAGAATCCGAATAACGTCATTATCTTTCCGGAGTACAGAAGGAACATCATAAGGACAGCATAAAGCAGGCATAAAGCCAGCAATGCTTTATCGTGAAATAACACTTCTGTAGGATCACCGTCAGAAGTCCCCTTTTCTATGTTAAGGCAGTATTTTAACGTGATGAGCAGAACTACCGGAACAGTGAATAAGATCTTGTTGTTGCCGTAATGCTCAACAGTAACGCTGTCCATAGTCCACAGCGCATAGAATGTGTTTGCCATAGCAAGACAAAGATACATGCTCTTATCGAGGAAATTAAGGTTGTAACCCTTAAGTGCTTTTCTGGTATCTCCGGAGCTTTCTGAGATAAGTTCGTTGCGGCGCTTGCCGAAAGCCATGAAGAAAGAAAGCGTGATTACCGTAAGATAAAGCCAGCCTGAAACTTCGATGCCGGTAATCGCAGCACCGAAAATAACTCTTATAAGAAATCCGGATACAAGGATAGTTACATCCAACAAAGGGATGTTCTTGAGTCCTGCACTGTACAGGAAGTTGACTGCAATATAGATCAGCAGAAGTGCTAAGGCTGTAAGGTTGAAGATAAAGGCAAAACATATTCCTGAAAGGATGAGGCACGCTATAGCTGTTATGATCGAAGCCTTAACTGAGATCTTCCCGCTAGCGATAGGTCTGTTCTTCTTTTTAGGATGAAGAGCATCCCTGTCCTTGTCCTTGATGTCATTAAAAATATAAACAGCAGAAGTGGCCAGACAGAAAGCAACAAAGCCGATAAAGCAGTTTATCAGTTTATCTGCTTTAAGCAGTTGGCCGCTGAATAATAAAGCAGCAAAGATCAACAGATTCTTAATATAGTGTTTGATCCTTATCAACTTCAGATAATCTTTCATTGTTTCCTCCGCAGGTTCTCTATCCGGAAATATTTTAATAGGAAAACGTGAATATATAAAGGGCTGTCCGGAAAGTTCGATACTTTCAAGACAGCCCTGATCGTTAATGGAGCCAAAGGCGGGAATCGAACCCGCGACCTATTCATTACGAGTGAATTGCTCTACCCCTGAGCCACTTTGGCGTGCCATAAAAATATACCCATTTGGGAGATAAGTGTCAAGTGAGAAGGGAAACGGGAATAAGAATGATATAATTGCTTTATCGGAGGACTGATACTGATGAAGCCTGTTTGTTTTACAAGAAGATCGATAAGTCTTTTGTTGTGTGCGTCTTTGACCGGCGCGGTCCTGACAGGCTGTAAAAAGGGCGATGATATGTTTCCTTCGATAGGCGTTCCTGATGTTCAGACTAGCCAGACTGATGAATCTGACGGGACTGTCCAGACCACACCTGAAAATGAGATACGTCATTTGAGTGTTGCTCTGCCTTATTCGGATCTTACGGTTCAGTGTCTGGCATCAATGCTTTACTGCAAGAATAACGGGCTTTGGGACAGTGCGGAGAGCGGTCTTACTATAGATACAGATTATCTTTCTTCTGTTGCGACCAATTATGTGATAACTAATATCGGATGCGGAAGCACCGGTGCGAGCCTGGGCGCGGTCAAGGCATGGCAGGATGAGGGCAACACTCCGGATCTTTTCCTGGCACAGGACAGTGAAGCGATGTGGAAGGGCGGATATGTGGAAGACCTTAACGGATATCTTTCTGACAGCACATATCTGAACGCACAGCAGATCTTTACCGGCGCTCTCACCAACGATTCATACGACGGCATCTTCTTTGCGGTTCCGCATTTCTGTTCAGCAGAGCTCATAATGGGCAACTCAGGTTTTATTCCGTCGGAGAGCGGCAAACTTCAGACGAAGAGCACGACTGAGGATATGGCGGAATATCTGCTTGAGATCAGTGAGGAATATTCCTGTGTGCCTTTTGCATCTGCTTATGAGCTCATACCGTATCTCGGTTCTGCTTTTAACGGCGATGAGCCGACTTCTTATATGGTGTTTGACGAATATATAAAAGACAAGGATTCTGCAGGGGAGATCATTGAGGGCGCATCTTCATATATCAGAGGCCTTTATACAGATGAACTTGCATCTGACAGTTCGGAAGGATCTGATCCTGTGTATTCAAGACAGGCAGCTTTGTGGGCTGATTCCTCAGCTAATGTCAGAGCCTGGGCGGATTATTATCCCGGAAGGCTATATCTTTTGCATCTGCCTTGTGATGATGCGACGAATACAGGCGTTCCTTATATCAGCACTTATTCGCTGTGTGTCACTAAAGATTCCGCAAACAGCGGCTTTGCTGCCGAGTTTGCAGCATTCATTTCTTTCGATCCTGATGCGCAGATGCTCATATACAGACTTGAAGATATGACAGGTCTCATGCCTCTTACAAGAAACGATTCTGTATGGGATCTGATATCTGAGGATGAGCTTTTCGGACACATGGCATCTGATATAAGGCAGACAATGGATAACGCTGTTTACTGTCCTTCGTCTTATGACAGTAAGGTCTTCACTAATACCAATGAATATACGGCAGAGTTTGTAAAAGACGACGATGAATTTGACGCGGAGAAATGTTATGGCTGACAAGATCGATCTGAAAAAGATTCATATAGCTGACAGCTCCGAGCTTCGCAGACGGGGCTTGATGGAAGGAACCCTGAAACTCATAGAAGATGACATCAGGTCATTCGGTACAGGAAGCCAGGGTGAGGCTCTCCTTGCATGCAAAGCCGGTGTGATCTATGCGCTGGTAAAGCTTTTCAGACCTGACAGGAAGAAGTGCAGGGCACACATTGAATTTGTCTTTACTCCTGATGCAAATGCCGATACACAGAGCGGTGTTGTCGATGAAGTCTTGAGATATTGTTTCCGCGAGGAATACTATCACAAAGTGACGGTCATATGTAATCACGGAAATGAAGGACTTGAGAGGATCCTCACAGGTGCCGGTTTTATCCAGGAGGCTGTGCTGAGGGATGAGGTCAGACTTAAGAACGGCTTTGAAGATGCAGGGCTTTTTGCCATGATGTCTTATGAGTATCCCAGATATAATATCTGCTTTGTCCCTTTTGAACGCGGTGTGGCTATGGTGTGCGGCGGAGCTGATTTTGTGGATTCGGTCAGCCTTTTCCATTACGGCCAGAAGATAGATGACCCGTTTGCCTTTAATATTGCGGCAGGTCTCGGCCTGCTTGACGGTAACGGCTGTATCGCAAGAAATGATGACGGCAGATACAATCTAGGCAAGAAACAGCTTGCTTACCTTCCTGAAGAGCTCGCAAAAGCTTATACGGAACTTCGTGAGTATTTTGATTCTATGAGAGCCGGATTTGACATACGTGTAAGGTTTTCCACGGGAACAACGTTCCAGAAAAAAGTCTGGAATGCGCTCGGTACGATCCCATACGGCGGTACTGCCAGTTATGAGGATATAGCGCTTAAGCTGACTGACGGTAATCTCAAAGATGCAAGGAAGATCACGAGAGCGGTAGGCGCTGCCTGTTCTGACAATCCAGTTGCCGTTATCGTTCCGTGCCACCGTGTAATCGGTAAGGACGGAAGCATCGTGGGTTATGCAGCGGGAATCGATATAAAAGACTATCTGCTCCTGCATGAGAGCTTTACGGCGGTGACACCGCTGATATCCAAGGAGGGGTAAACATGGCAAAACACGATAAGATCGAAGTGGGAGTGTCTACGATACTTAATCCCGTTCCTGTTGTTATGGTCTCTTCGGCAGGCAAAGATCCCGGTACTGCTGAAGGTCGTCCGAACATCATGACTGCAGCCTGGGCCGGGACGGTCAATTCAGAACCTCCCATGATTTCAGTCAGCATCAGGAAATCAAGACACACACATAAGCTGATAACTGAAACCGGTGAATTCGTGGTGAACCTCGTTTCAAAGTCTTTATGCAAAGCCTGTGACTATTGCGGTGTAAGGGGCGGCGAAAAGGAAGACAAGTTCAAATCCTGCTCACTGACACCTGTTAAGGCCGAAGGACTTGAATATGCATATGCGGTCAAGGAAGCGCCCGTATCGATCTCCTGTGTTGTAAAGAGCGTTTCGGAACTTGGATCACACGATATGTTCATCGGTGAGATAAAAGCCGTTACGGCTGATTCCTATCTGCTCGATGAGAACGGCAAACTTTGCCTGGAGAATGCAAGGCTTGTCGCCTATAACCACGGAGAGTATTATCTCCTGGGCGAGAAACTCGGCTTTTTCGGCTATTCGGTGGCAAGTGAAGATATTATCAGAAAGAGAATGGGAAAGAATAAAAAATGAAGTTCATAGGTATCAAAAAAGTCCATGAAGGACGTTTTATAACTGCTTACAACGCTGAATATGAGACAGAAATCGGCAACCGCAAGATATATGAGATGAGTTCGAGAGATAAGAACATCACGAGCCTTGAAGACCTGAAGCGCGAGAAATGTGATGCGGTAGTTCTGATAATCATGACGCCGGACGGGCAGAAGATACTGCTCAACAGGGAGTTCAGAATGGCTGTCGGTGAGTTCGCATATAATTTTCCGGCAGGACTCATAGACGAAGGCGAGAATCCGGAAGAAGCCGCAGCAAGAGAATTATGGGAAGAGACCGGGCTGAAGCTCGTATCAATTGATGAGGTCCTTCCGATGAGTTACTCCGGTGTCGGTCTTACCAATGAGAGGAGCTGCTGTGTCCTTGGCACGGCCGAAGGGGATTTTGCTCCGAGCACTTCCGATGAGGAAGAGATAGAAGCCTGCTGGTATTCCAAGGAGGAGGTCAGGGAGCTTCTTAAGACCTCAACTCATTTTGCTGCAAGGACCCAGGCATTCTGTTACTGGTGGGCCAGAACTTAACTGACAAGTAAAAATACTTGACACACCCTCATTCCTTTGTTATTATGTGCAGGCTTATTACTTGGGAGGCCTGCCTTTAAATGCGCGAAAAATCAGTAAGAACAGATCTTTTGCTCGATTTCTACGGCAATCTCCTTACGCCCAAGATGAGGCGCACATGCGAAAGCTACTACAACGATGACCTTTCTCTGGCTGAGATCGCCGAAGCGGAAGGAATCTCAAGACAGGGTGTCCACGACACGGTCAAGAGAGCGGAGAAGCAGCTTGAAGAGTATGAAGAGAAATTAGGCCTTCTTTCTCTTTTCGAGAAACAGCAGGCAAAAGCAA
The DNA here is from genome assembly GCA_024684815.1 of Saccharofermentans sp. Taxonomy (GTDB): domain Bacteria; phylum Bacillota; class Clostridia; order Saccharofermentanales; family Saccharofermentanaceae; genus Saccharofermentans. The sequence continues at coordinate 31,331 of JAIKWL010000062.1, forward strand.
AGAGAGCTTTGGCACATCTTAAGGACGGCGATGCCGGCAAGGCTGCCAAAGAGCTCGAAGAATTGATAGAGGAAATGTAACAAAGTGTTTGAGAGCTTATCTGAAAAGCTTCAGAATATAACTTCAAAGATGCGCGGCAAGGCACGCGTAAGCGAGAGCGACATCAAAGAAATGATGCGTGAGATCCGCATGGCTCTTTTGGAGGCTGATGTTAACTACAGCGTCGTAAAAGAATTCGTTGCGGACATGACTGAGCAGTGCAAGGGCGCTGATGTTCAGGAGTCATTTACTCCCGGCCAGCAGATAGTAAAGATCGTAAGAGACTCTCTTACCGAACTCCTTGGCGGAGAAGACGGTGAAGAGAAACTCAATGTCTCCGATACCGGATTTAATATCATTATCCTTTACGGTCTCCAGGGTGCAGGTAAGACCACCACGGCCGCTAAATTGGCCAGACTGTTAAAAGAGAACGGCAAGAAGCCTATGCTCGTATCAGTCGACGTTCACAGACCTGCAGCTGCCCAGCAGCTCAAGGTACTGGCTGATTCAGTCGGTGTTGAGTGCTATATCGATCCTGAAGAGAAGGATGCGGTCAAGATCGCTAAAGACGGTGAAGGCAGAGCCAGATATATGCTCTGCAATTACCTTATCGTGGATACGGCAGGACGTACTGTCGCAGACGAGGAGCTGATGGAGGAACTGCGCGATATCGCCTCTGCAGTCAATCCCACAGAGAAGCTGCTTGTAGTTGATGCAATGATCGGTCAGGAAGCCGTGAATGTTGCCCAGCTCTTTGAGCAGAACATCGGCATGGACGGCTTCATCATGACAAAGCTTGACGGTGATGCCAGAGGCGGTGCTGCTTTATCTATCAGGAAACTTACTAATAAGCCTATCAAATACATCTGTACCGGTGAGAAGGTAGATGCCATCGAGAGATTCTATCCTCAGCGTATGGCCGACAGGATCCTCGGTATGGGCGACGTTGTAAGCCTTATCGAGAAAGCCCAGCAGAACATAGACGAGGAAGAAGCCCGCAAGACCATGGAACGCATGATGGGCAGCAGTTATAACCTCGATGACCTTTACGACCAGTTCAAGCAGATGAAGAAGATGGGCTCTCTTAAAGATCTTGTCGGTATGATGCCCGGTGCTGCCGGTAAGGTAAATGAAGAGGATCTTGATGATAAGATCGTCGACAGACAGATGGCTATCATCAGTTCCATGACAAAGAAGGAGAGAAGAGCTCCTTCCATCCTTAATGCGAGCAGAAGAAAGAGGATCGCGGCAGGTGCCGGAGTCCAGGTCTCTGATGTCAATAAGCTTATTACCCAGTATGAGCAGACCGCAAAGCTCATGAAGCAGTTCTCTAACGGCAAGGGCGGCTTTAAGATGCCTAAAGGCATGGCAAGGCAGGCAGCAAAGATGGGTCTTAAAGGCGGAATGGGTAACATGGGAGGCCTGGGAGGTTTTGGCAATATGGGAGGCATGGGAGGTCTTGGAACCGGAATGCCTCAGGGCCTCGGAAGCTTCTCAGCTCCTAAGGAAGATTACGATGACGGCTCACCGTTCGTTCCTTCGGGCAGACGTGACCGTAAAAAGAAGCGTAAGGGCAGAAGATAATGTCGATCCCGTCATAGACATGACGCAGATTATAAAACAAAAAACAAAATATTTTTTGGAGGAAAACAAAATGGCAGTAAAGATTCGTTTGAGAAGAATGGGTAAGAAAAAGGCCCCTTTCTATCGTGTAGTAGTTGCTGATGCAAGATACCCCAGAGACGGTCGTTTCATCGAGGAGATCGGATATTATGATCCCATGAAGGAAACAGACAGCGTAAAGATCGACAGCGATGCAGCAAAGAAGTGGATCGCAAACGGCGCACAGCCCACAGATACAGTAAAGTCTCTTCTTAAGAAGCAGGGCATCATCTGATAGTCTTCAGCTGAAGTCACTACAAGAATAATAGGAAGGAGATCTTTACATGGACGATTTATTGGTTTATATCGCCAGGGAATTAGTTAGCAATCCCGATGAGGTAAACGTAAAGAAGACGGAGCGCGGAAACACCGTTGTTTTCGAGCTGTCCGTTGCTCCCGAAGATACAGGAAAGATTATCGGCAAGAACGGTAAGAGAGCCCAGGCTATCCGTTCTATCATGAAGGCAAAGTACCTCAAGGAAGGTAAGCGCGTTATAGTCGATATAGTAGGCTGATTCTTTTGGAAAATCTCATCATTATAGGAAAGATTACCGGCGCGCACGGCGTCCG
>JAIKWL010000039.1 GCA_024684815.1 Saccharofermentans sp.
GCCATTTTGGTTGCTTAAGAATACCGGATGTGATGCGCTGCCAAGAACTCCTCGTTCCGCTACGCTCCACTCAGAGTTCTTGGCAAAAGAAGACAAATTATACTAAGGAATGATTTTACACAAAACTTTGGACTTGACTCACATTTATGGGAAAGTGCAATTTTCAGTACGGTTTTTCACGAATTTCCGTACTCCGGAGTGCACATTTACGCCGAAGCAAAATCCGCAATATATTTTGATTTTCAAATCTTGTTGTATAATGAGAACGTTTGAAGATTTAATTGTGTGCACACTAAAGGGTGTTGGGGTTGGATGAACGTTACGATCATTTGTGATGTGCTCGGCGAAGCAAATAACGGAACGACCGTCGCAGCATATAATCTGATCAACCATTTGAAGTCTCAGGGACATAACGTAACTGTCGTTTGTTGCGATGCCGGAAAAAAGGGCGAGAACGGTTTTAAGATCGTGCCGACGATAGATCTGGGACCTGTCATAAATGCTGCTCTTGCACGCAATGAAGTCGTTCCCGCAAAACCCGATGCCGAAATACTTGAGGATGCGATAAAAGGCGCTGACGTGGTGCATCTCCTGATGCCTTTTCCGCTAGCATGGAAAGCTGTTCCCATCTGCGAAAAATACGGAATCCCGATGACATCGAGCTTCCATGTTCAAGCTGAGAATTTCACATGTCATATCGGCATGATGAAATCCAATCTTGCCACAAAGGAAGTCTACAAATACTTCTACAAGAAGGTCTACAGCCACTGTGCGATAACACACTATCCGACGGAATTCATAAAGAAGGATTTTGAGAGCAACGTCAAAAAGAACGTGACATCCAGAGTGATATCCAACGGTGTGTGCGAATCGTTTTTCGAGCCGGCATCAGTGCAGGCGATAAACAGACAGAAGAAAAGAAATCACGACAAATTCACTATTGTTGTCGTCGGGCGTTATTCGACCGAAAAAGCGCAGCAGGTCCTTATTAAGGCCGTTGCAAGATCAAAATATAAAGACAGGATAAAGCTTATCCTTGCGGGCGAAGGACCAAAAGGAAAGAGTTATAAGCATCTGGCAAAGAAGTACGGTATTGACTGCGAGATGAGATTTTTCGAGCACGAGGAATTAAAAGAAGTCCTGAACGCAGCCGATCTTTATGTGCATACGGCATACGTCGAACTTGAGTCGATCGCCTGCCTTGAGGCGATCGTGACGGGACTTGTGCCGATAATATGCAACTCGAAAAGAAGCGCCGCAAGATATTTCGCAAAGGATGACAGATGTCTTTACCGTTCATGGGATCCTGAAGATCTGAAGAACAAGATCGAATACTTCATGGATAATCCGGAAGAACTTGACGCATGCAAGAACAAATACAAGACCCAGGCTAATATCTCAAGGCTCGGTGAATGCATGAACAGGATGGAGCAGATGCTTGAGGAAGCAGCTCTCACGAGGATGAAAGAGGCCTGAATCTATGAAAGAACGGACGATATACTATTCAGATCCTCTGAACGATGATTTCGCGGACAATGACATAAAGACCGTGGAACTTCCCTCCGACTACAGTTATTTCCCGAAGACTGCCATGAGACGCGGAGTCGCATTCTTCCTCTATCACATCGTGGCAACACCTCTTGTCATACCGATGCAGAAGATCGTATATAACGAGAAGGTCATCGGCAGGGAGAAAGTCAAAGATTATCTGGATGAAGGCTTCTTCATGTACGGAAATCACACAAGGGCAATGGGAGATGCATATTGTCCCGGCATAATATCTTTCCCTAAAAAGGCATATATCGTTGCCGGTGCGGACGCATTCTCTATAAAAGGAATCAGAAGGATCGTTGAAGATCTTGGCGGAATAGCTCTCCCGCTGAATTCCAAAGGGTTCAAGAACTACTCGCAGGCGATGAAGCGTCATGCAGAGATGGATCATGTGGTCGCAATCTATCCCGAAAGCCATATCTGGCCGCAGTATACAGGCATCAGACCTTTCAGGTCCGCAGCCTTCCACTACCCTGCCGAATCCGGGAAGCCGGTATTCACCTTCACGACCACATGGCAGAAGCGTAAGATACTGCCCGGCGCGAGAACGGTCGTCTATGTCGACGGACCTTTTATCCCTGATATGGATCTACCGATAGATCAGCGGAAGCAGGCCTTAAGAGATGCCGCTCTGGAGGCAATGACCGAAGCAGCCAAAAACTCCGATTACGAGAAGATACACTACGTTTACAGACCTGAAAATGAAGACAGGTCTGATGCGGCGGTGTGAGGAGGATCAAATCTTGCCCGCACGCTCAGTCAGAAAACAGATCCCGCTGCTCCTCCTTATATTCACAATAGCCGGGATCATCGGCTTTATCTATGAAGAGATCTGCGTCTATATAAATGACGGAGTATTGGCCAAGCGCGGAACCACATACGGTCCCTGGATCCCGATCTACGGATTCGGCGCGCTCTTTATATTTTTCCTTACGATCAGGGTACGCAAAAAGCCGCTGCCGGTATTTCTCATCAGTGCCCTGTTCTGCGGCCTTTTAGAGCTTACGACAGGATTTGTTCTCGACAGGTTCTTTAACTTAAGGCTCTGGGATTATTCCGTTGTTATCCTTAACTGGGGAAACCTGAACGGATATATCTGCGTGAGATCCGTCATCACCTGGGGCATCTTCGGCCTTATACTCATGTTTGCCGTCCTCCCGCTTTTAGAAAAATTCAGGAACAAAAGTCACCGTGCTTTTAAAATTGTCGCAATTCTGGCTTTCTCGCTTTTTGTGCTCGACATCGTATTGAGTCTTACGTTAAAATATTCACCCTGGCGGGTCTGAACTATAACGGGCTTCATGGAGATTTAGATGAACAAAGAACTGCTTAAAAAGGAATTTCCGCTGCTGATGCTCATATTTGCATTCGGCGGTATATTCGGTTTTATATATGAAGAGATCTTCTACCGCTTCGATCTCGGCGAATGGGTCAAGCGCGGAACGACATTCGGTCCCTGGATCCCGATCTACGGATTTGGCGGCATTCTTATACTCGGCCTTACATATAAAGTCAGGAAGAATCCTTTCCTGGTCTTCCTTCTTGCAACTGTCGCATCAGGCATTCTGGAGCTTGCCACGGGCTGGGTCGTCCTCAAAGTTTTCGGCGTAAGGCTCTGGGACTATAACGAGGAGATCCTCAACTGGGGCAACATAGGCGGCTTCGTGTGCGCCAGATCAGTGCTTTTCTTCGGCGCAGCGGGAGTGTTCTTAAGGTTTCTTGTCGTGCCTGTTTTCGAAAAGATCGAGAAGAAGATGTCCCGAAAAGCATGGCTTCTCCTGTGCTATATACCGGCAGGGCTCTTTGCTCTGGACATCGTGATCAGCCTGATCTGCAAGGCTGTCGGCTAAATATTTTCAGATCAATCGAGTGTTTTGAATCTCTGCGGCTAAGTGTTTTCGAACATCCGTGAGCTGCTGTTTTCGAAAAAGGCAATTGTAAAAACTCCTATAGCGTACTAATAAAAATCTATTCAGATAAATAGTTTTTTACATTTTGCCAATAGAACTCGGGAAAATGCTTGAGTAGAATACAAGCATGAATTGACCGGTTGGTGCCGGCTAACAGTGATGCATTGGCAGATGAGGATTTTTCCGGTATGGCATCTAACAGCAAATCACATAATGATCTTAAGTCCCTGGTGCTTATCGTTATCTGCATAGCGCTCAACATCATCTGTGCGAATCTTGCATCTATTCTGAGCCTTCCTTTTTATTTTGACTGCATAGGAACTATAGCAGCATCCGTCATCGGCGGATTCATGCCGGGCGTTCTGGTCGGTTTCCTGACCAATATACTGAGCAGCCTTAATGACAACTATACGAACCTTTATTACGGAGTCCTTAATGTTCTTATCGCTCTGGTAGCAGCAGGGTTCTCGCAAAAGAAATATCTGCGCCAGCTGACCTGGAAGATGCTGATCCCCGTCGCATATTTTGTCCTTATCGGCGGCGGTCTGGGATCGGTAATAACGTGGGGCCTTTTCGGTGATACTTTAGGAGAGGAACTTGCTTCTTCCCTAGCCGGAAGGATCTATACGAACGTTACGAACAATGCCTTCACGGCTCAGCTCTTTGCCGGACTCATTATGGATATTCCGGACAAGATCATAAGTACTCTCCTGGCTTTCATGATCTACAAGTTCTATCCAAAGAAGCTTAAACCCGAACGGGATTTGATGAATCTCGCCGTGCTCTCAAAGAGAGGTATTTCCTTAAGTGCGAAGATCGTCATCTCAGTAACACTCATCTTCTCGATAGCAGCGGCCGTCGTATCCTATGTAAGTTTCAAGCAGTTTAAAGACACCATCGTCAACTCGGAATCCGAATATGCCACAGATACGGTAAGTTTTGCCGCCACCATGATCGACGGTAACATGGTCGACGATTACGTCAGTAAACAATACAGTGCTGAAGGTTTTTACAGGATCAAGAGATACTACAACCTGATCTTAGGCAGCTCTGACAGGATCCAGCGTATTTATGTATACCAGATGCTTGAAGACGGCTGTCACGTGGTCTTCTACGTAGACAGGAATAACAGCCTTGAGATCGAGACCGGTGATGTCCTCGCTTACAATGAGGTCCTTGAATCCCATAAAGAAGATTTTCTCGCGGGAAGAGTGATCGAGGAAGCTGATACCGTCGACGATGAAAAAGGCTGGCATTTATCAAAATATGTCCCCGTCTATAACAGTGACGGAAGGATCAAATGTTATGTCTGCATCGACGTTGCAATGCCGAATATCACAGATGTTGAGAGGACTTTCACCTTCAAGACCACGACACTTCTCCTGGGATTCTTTATAACGGTCCTCACCTTAAGCGTATATCTTGCCAAGCGCTTTATCGTTACTCCGGTAAACAACCTCGCAAAGCTCACAGGTGATTTTGCCTATACCAACGACAAGGCGCGCGAAGGAACTCTTGAGAGCATTAAGGAACTCGAGATCAAGACCGGTGATGAGATCGAACATCTTTATAAGTCGATTGCGAAAACGACTCTTGATACAGTAAACTACATCAACGAATCGCAGCGCAAGAATGAGGCGATCTCAACCTTCCAGTCCGGCATGATCAGCGTCATGGCAGATCTCGTCGAGAGCCGTGACCAGTCCACCGGTACGCATATCAAGAACACAGCAGAATATGTCCGCATCATCTGTGACCAGATGATCGAAGACGGTATTTATACTGATGTCGTTGATGAGGAATACAAGAACAACGTCGTATCCTCCGCTCCAATGCATGATATCGGCAAGATCAAGATATCTGACGTCATCCTCAATAAGCCGGGCAAGTTTACCGATGAGGAATATGCGATCATGAAGACACACACCGAAGAGGGCGCGAAGATAATCGCTTCGGTCAAAAAGTCTGTCGAACATGAGGAGCTCAAGGAGAACTATCTCGGCGAAGCGGAAAACATGGCTCACTACCACCACGAGAAATGGGACGGCTCGGGTTACCCGTGCGGCCTTAAGGGTGAAGAGATCCCTCTGTCGGCAAGGATAATGTCCGTGGCTGATGTTTTCGACGCATTGGTTGCAGAAAGAGTCTACAAGCCCGCAATGCCTTTCGAAAAGGCCCTTTCCATCGTAAAGGAAAGCTCCGGCAAGAGCTTTGATCCTAATGTGGTGGAAGCATTCCTCCATGCCGAGGAGAAGATCCGCAAGGTCACTTCCGAGATCCACTGATCCCTTTTTCGCATTATTTCAAGACATTTGGTTTTACTCTGAAAGTCAAACTGCGTTATTATGTATGCATCTTGATTACGGAACGGAAAGAGGATCACCAAAATGGACAGGATAGAATTCTGGAACGAGAATGAATACACATACCCTTTGGCATTTGAATTCAGGCCTAATCTGAGATCTTACCTTATTGATGACGGCGAAGTTCATCCCTGTATCATCGTGCTCCCGGGCGGCGGATATGCCGTGGTCGTTCCGCCTGAAGGTGAGAACATTGCTAAAGAATTCAACAAACTCGGATACAACTGCTTCGTCATGACATATACCACCAACCAGCTCATGCGCGAGCCGGTCATGGATCAGGCGATGAAAGACCTTGCAAGAGCGATTCGCTTTGTAAGGAAAAACAGCGACAAATACCGCATAAACCCTGATCAGCTTTATATATGCGGATTCTCGGCAGCAGGTCATTTATGCGCAAGCGTCTGTGATTACTGGAGCGAGATCTCTGATGACAACCCTGAATACAGCGGTATCTCCTGCCGTCCTGACGCTGCGATCCTCTCATATCCGGTAATCACATCGGGTGAATATGCGCATAAGGATTCCTTCCGTTTTCTCCTCGGCGCGGATATCTACGACAGGAACGATGAGGAAAGCAGAGCATTGCTCGACAGGTATTCTTTGGAGCTCCATGTGAGCGAAAACAATCCTCCCTGCTTTATCTGGCAGACAGAGACAGATGACCTGGTTTCCGTGAAAAACAGTTATCTTTATGCTGAAGCGCTTAAGGAAAAAGGTGTCCGTTATGAACACATAACCTTCCCCGAAGGATATCACGGACTTGCGATCCCGAACGAGGACTGGGCAGACGGAAATTTCGGCGAGCCTTACACACTTGAGCAGACGTTTGCGCTTGTAGGCGCAATAAAGTCAGGCAAGTTGAATGTTCCTTCAGAAGTTGCTGACAGCCTTGTGTTTAAGCCCGATCCGGATATGCCCAAGCTCAAACCGATGCCCGAAGTATGCGTTTGGCCCGGCATGGCTGACACTTTCCTGAAAAGCCTGTAATATATCTTTCCGCGATAAGGAATTCTATAGATCCTGACCGCGTGACAGGAGAATGATCAATGATCGATTATAAGATTGCAACATTAACTGACATGGATCTCCTGATGGCAAGCCGTCTTGAGATGCTGAAGGTCGTAAATGATCTTCCTGAAGATTACGTATTCTCAGATGAACTCGTGAATGAGAGCCGTAAGTATTTTGAAGACGGTGATCAGACGACCGTGCTTGCCATCGATGACGGCAAGGTCATAGGGTGCGCTACCATCTGCTATATCCGCATGATGCCCACCTTCTCGCATCCTTCCGGAAAGCGCGCGCATCTGATGAATGTATATACCTGCAAAGAGTACAGAAGACAGGGCATCGCGAAAAAGATGGTCAGGATGCTTATTGAAGATGCTTGGATAAGGGGCGCCACAGAGATCAGCCTTGATGCGACAGAATCCGGAAGACCCCTTTATGAAAGCCTCGGATTCACCGATTCAGACGAATGCATGGTGCTGACAAAAAAATGAGCATCTGAAAAATATAAGGCGCTGACAAGATAATGACTATCTGAAGAATTCGTTGTACTGACAGGTAAATGAGCATGAGAGTTGAATTAAGACCGGTAAAAAGAGACGATCTGGAGACTGTCTGGAAAATGCAGACAGAAGCTTTCATGGGACTCCTCGAAAAATATCAGGATTATGACTTAAGTCCGGCAGCAGAGCCTGTCGATAAGATCATCGCCAGATTTGAACAGCCGTGGACTACATATTATTTCATCTCAGCTGACGGAAAAGATGTAGGTGTCATCCGCATCGTCGATAAAAAGGACGGATCAAGGAAACGCATATCTCCTTTATGGATCATGCCGGATGAAAGAGGCAAGGGCTATGCCCAGCAGGCGATCCTCAAAGCCGAGGAGATCCACGGAGAGCACCACTGGATGCTCGATACTATATTTCAGGAGAAAGGCAACCTTCATCTTTACGAGAAGATGGGCTACCATCAGACCGGCAAAACGGAAAAGATCAACGACCTCATGGATATCGTCTACTATGAGAAAGATTAGGGGTTTAACACTGTTACATTGCTTAATTATCAAGGATTCTGCCCTGATCAACTGCTGATCTTTTCCTGATACATTCCGGCCCTTATCGCCACTGATCCCGCTCTGATTTTCGCCGGGCAGATCACCTCATAAGAGCGCGGTGCAGATTGTGATCCGTGTTGCGGTTCGCACTCCTGTATTGTCCGGGCGTCATGCCGCAGTCTTTCTTAAGCACATTCGTAAAATAGCTCTGGCTCGGAAAAGCGAGCGAAGCGGAGATCTCGGCTATCGGATAATCCGATGATGCGAGCATCGATTTTGCCGTCTCAAGTTTTTTGTTAAGGATGTATTCACTTACGGAATACCCTGTCTCTTTCTTGAAAAGCCGCGAAAGATAAGGCGCGGAAAGATTCGTTACCGATGACAGTGTCTCAAGTGTTATACGGGTGTGAAGATGCTCATAGATATAGTCGATACAGGTGATCACGGCTTTTGAAGTGATGGTGCTCTTCTGAAGAGCGAGCATCAGTCTTGCATAGTGAAGGCACATCTCCTTATGGATTTCGGACATCTCTTCAGGAGACCGGGCTTCGTCCGTAAGCCTTATATAGTAGTCGCTTAAGTTGTATGCCTCCGCCTGGGACAGGCCGCCCGAGATACAGAATCTGGCGACAAGTGCGATCGTGATAGTCAGATGATACTTGAGATTGTTCAGCGGATCTTCGGATAAGACACCCAAACCCTTCTTTGTGTGAAAAGGCTCATTAAGAAGGTTTTTTACCTTGCGCAGATTGCCGGAACGGATAGTGTCGTAGAACTCCATCTCGGGTGCCAGCGGAGCTCTGAAAAATTCATAGTCCCTGTGAAGGAATTCCTGATATGAGATCTTTCTTCCTGTTGCAGGCATGTGAGCCTCCGTTTTTTCGCAATTATGACGAGTAAATCAAATATACGTGAGAATAGGGCTTTTCGAGCATTATTATATCATGAAAACATAAAAATCAGTTATGAAAAAGCAATAAAGAGAACCTGAAAGTTGATATTTTGGGGGCGGAAAGGTTTTTACTATAAGGAGACTAACTATTAAAAGTCAACAAGAAAAATGTAGCGTAAACGCTAGTTGCATCGCACCTTGATAATTGCATAACGAATCAAGCACCCACGAGGTGCTTTAGGAAAACAAGTGATATGGCTCAGATGTGGTTTATGC
>JAIKWL010000050.1 GCA_024684815.1 Saccharofermentans sp.
AACCACGAAGGAAAAGTAACAGAGGAATTCAACAAGCTTAATGACGGACTTGCCGAAGACAGCAGCAAGGCGAACACCTATGCGAATATCCTGGCTCCGATCATCGGCAATATAGGCAATATCGTTTATGTCCTTCTTGCCCTAGGCGGCGGCCTTATGACCATATTGGGAGTAACGAATGTCTCGTTCTCCGGACTTCCCATGGGAATCGACATCATCGTTCCGTTCCTCAACGGAAGCAAACAGTTCATGGGTAACATCAACCAGCTCACGATGCAGATGAATGCCATCGTAATGGCCGGCGCAGGCGCAGAGAGAGTTTTCGCGCTCCTGGATTCCGAACCCGAGACAGACGACGGTTATGTCACTCTCGTTAATGCAAATATCGCTGAAGACGGCACGATCACTGAAGCTGACCACAAGACCGGTCACTGGGCATGGAAGCATCCCCATAAGGCTGAGGGTACTATCACATATACAGAGCTCAAGGGTGATGTATTGCTTAAGGATGTCGATTTTGCATACATTCCTGACAAGCAGGTCCTTTTCGATGTTTCCGTCTTCGCAAAGCCCGGTCAGAAGGTTGCTTTTGTAGGTGCGACCGGTGCGGGAAAGACCACGATCACAAACCTGATCAACCGCTTCTACGATATTGCTGACGGAAAGATCCGTTACGACGGGATCAATGTCAATAAGATAAAGAAGAAGGACTTGAGAAGATCGTTGGGTCTTGTTCTTCAGGATACAAACCTCTTTACCGGTACCGTTATGGAAAACATCCGTTACGGCAGACTTGATGCAACCGACGAAGAGTGCAAGGAAGCTGCAAGGCTTGCCGGCGCAGCTGATTTTATCGAACGTCTCCCTGAAGGGTATGACACGATGCTTACCAACAACGGTGCAAACTTCTCACAGGGTCAGAGGCAGCTTCTTGCGATTGCCAGAGCCGCTGTTGCGGATCCGCCGGTAATGATCCTCGATGAGGCCACGTCTTCGATCGATACCCGTACGGAAGCCATTGTGCAGCGCGGTATGGACAAGCTCATGGAAGGACGCACGGTATTTGTTATCGCTCACCGTTTGTCGACAGTTATGAACTCTGACGTCATCATGGTGCTTGATCACGGAAAGATCATCGAGCGCGGTTCACACGAGCAGCTCATCGCAGAGAAGGGAACATACTACCAGCTCTACACAGGTGCTTTTGAACTCGAGTAATTTCCCGGTATTTACGGAGTTAACGGAAGGGGAGTCTCAGATTGAGATTCCCCTTAGTTTTTCAGGAATCTTTTTTGGGGCAGGTGCAACATTTCCGGACAGTTAACTGTATATAAAGTAATTAGAGACGTGGAGGTAATGGAAATGAGACACGGAATAAAGCGTTTAATATGTTGCGGGACTGCAGTTGCAGCTGTTCTGACAGTCTTTGCAGGATGCAGTTCCAAGGAATTGGAACATGATTCCGGCCGGAAAGAGGAGCGTACAACTGAATCGGAAACATACGAAGAAACTGATGCCGATGTTACGATCCCTGATGTTTCCGGGACAACACAGCCTTCCGCAGCCAAGTTGCCGCCGGAAGGTACAGCCGGAGATATCAGCTATAAGATAGAAACAGCTTCGAGCGAAGGTCATTCGGACGATAGAGGATATTATCTGTTTTCATCAGATGATGATGAATACCCCTACGCAGTCATTATAGCTGCAGGTGAGTTCAGTACCGGCGGATACGGCATCGATATCACGGATATTCAGTATGACGGATCGGAAATGACGATAACCGTTACCGAGACGTCTCCGGGGCCCATGGATATGGTGACACAGGCATTCACATATCCCTGCTGCGGTGTCAAGTTAAGCGCTGTTCCCGAAAATATGAAGGTGGTATCAACGGGAGGATATGAGTTCGAATGTCTGTATGTGTATCTTGATAAGACAGAGATCGAACCTGACTGGATCGCAGTTTTTGAAGACGGTGCAGGTGAGATAATGCAGAAGACTTATGTTTATGAGACACCGGACGGAAAGTATTCTTACATAAATGTTGAATCACATACTAAGAGCTGGGGTTCTACCGAATGGGTCGAGGTCGTAAAGGGCAGCGGAAAAGCCGACTCAAAAGAAGAGATTTTGGATGCTGCAAAAGATTTCGGGTCTGCCGGATTTGTATTATTCCCGGATGATATGTCAAAAGCACACGAGATCAGCGAGTTCCTGGAAGATTAAGATTTGACAGTAATCCTCTTTGAATACAGCACATAAAGCCGGAAGACCGTTTTGCTCCTGCAGGACGGTCTTCCGGTTTAATAAGAGACGGGGCAATATGCAGGCAGGAAGATGTAAAATGTATAATCAGAAGTGAACTGATGTTATAATCAGAAAAAAATAAGGGATAAAAAGATTAAACAGGTATATATATGAAGAAATATTTGGCGACAATCCTGGCGGTTTCAGTTATGGCAGCATTGCTGTCGTCCTGTGATTCCGGCCGGGGCGGATACGGAGGCAGTTCCCCGTTCGATGATGATGACGATATAATTCCGACCACGACAGGTACGCAGATAAGTATTCAGCCCAAACATTTTTCGCCTGATGAAGTCACGGTCGATGCTTACGAAAGATTCGATGATTATTATGTGGATAACTTCAAGGAAGCCTGGGGCGCAAAGCAAGATCTGAAAATGGCCGGTCTTTCTGTCCACAGTTATTTCAATTACTATTCGCTCGACTATAACAACAACCGGACAAATGTTAATCTGAATTTTATTTCCACGCTCAACAGACCTATGGTCTTATCTTATCCTGCAGAGAAAAAGGGATATACAGTTTATGAGGTCACATATACACAGCTGTTTCCTATCCAGACCAAGGAATTCGGAGGCAGTGCCCGTTCGTTCTTCTCATACCACGGTGTGGGATATGTTGATTATTACACCGGAACCACATTCCCTCTGATCAATCTGTCGACACAGATCGACAGTTTCTGTGTAAGCGGAAACGTAATTTATAAGGGTAAGACGTATGAAGTCAGCTATTATGAGTTCCGTGAGCAGAACTTACTGGACAGTGATGCTTATTCGTCAAATGACGGCGGTACTATTGAGGCAACCACGATCGAACTGACGACGACTTCTTATTTTATTGTTCCTGACGGTTATGACGGAATATTGATGTATGCTTTTGTAGCTGATGATACTGACACACCGTTAGATGAAGTGCTTGCCGATGATTCCCCGTATTTTGAGGCTCCGGGATTCTTCGGAGATGATGAGAATATCGATGACTATGAGTTCTTCCTGGTTACTTCTCCAAAGTAACTGATCTTTCACCCGGGCTGCTCAAGTCCTGAAGTCAGGAGCTTTACAGCAATTGCACATTCGATCCTCTTGCGGAATATGTCACAGCCCATTTCATAGATGCCGTTGATATCACCCGAAGCGTGATAGGAGTTGGCAGCGCAACCGCCGGAGCAGTAAAGTTTTGCCCAGCAGTCTTTGCATTCGGGACGGCTGTAAGCATTGCATGATGCGAACCTGCTGCGAAGTTCGGTATTCTGCACACCGTCATAGATAGATCCCATCTTATATGCTTCGTCTCCGACGAACTGGTGGCAGGGATATAGGTCACCCCACGGAGTTACGGCAAGGTATTCCGTGCCCGAACCGCAGCCGGCTATCCTTTTATAGATACAGGGACCGCATGTGAGATCCAGCATATAGTGATAGAAGGTAAACGGTCTGCCCTCGTTATGACGCTTTACCATGAGCCTGGCAAGCTCTTCATACTGGCTGAAGATCACGGGCAGGTCTTCCTTGGTGATCGCAGAGGGACTGGAAGGATCGGTAACCACAGGTTCCATTGAAAGCTCGGTAAACCCGAGATCCAGCATTTGCTTGATATCATTAAGGAAATCAGTATTAAAATGAGTGAACGTGCCTCGCATGTAATAGCTGAGGTTGCCTCTTTTTTCGACAAACTTTTGGAAATTCGGAACGATCTTATCGTATGAGCCGTGCCCTGCATAATCCACACGGAAACGGTCGTTTACTTCTTTTCGGCCGTCGAGCGAGAGTACGACATTATGCATCTCTTTATTACAGAATTCGGTGACTTCATCGTCTAATAAGATACCGTTGGTGGTAAGGGTGAAGCGGATATTCTTGTTATGGATCTTTTCCTGCTCCCGGCCATAGGCAACGAGCTTTTTGCAGACATCCCAGTTCATCAGGGGCTCACCGCCGAAGAAGTCGATATCAAGGTTCTTGTGAAAGCCCGAGTTCTCAATGAGGAAATCGATGGCACGCTTACCGACCTCATAACTCATTATTGCACGTTCGCCATGGTATTTACCCTGGCTTGCAAAGCAATAGGAGCAGTTAAGATTGCATGTGTGAGCAACGTGAAGACACAGTGCTTTTATATTGAAGTTTTTCTTTCTGAAGTCTCGCGCAAGGTTCTCATACTTATCCTGAGCATAAAGTTTGCCGGCTTTTTTCAGGTTCTCGATATCGCCGAGGCACTCTTCGGCATCTTCTCTTGAAATGCCATGTCCGGATACTGCTTTCTCAATGACTTCTTCAGCAGGTTCTGTCTCATACAGGCGGATCATGTCATAAGCGACTTCATCAACCATGTGGATGGAACCCGAATAGCAGTCGAGTACGATGTTAAGGCCGTCAAACTGGTAGCAATGGATCATAGGAACCCCGATTCTCATAAAAAAAGGTCCCACGCAAAATGAGACCTTTAAGCTTTAGAATAATGTAAGCTTATTTAGAAAGCTGCTCGCAAGGCTGATTAGCAACACCGCAAGATGTCTTGCATGCAGACTGGCAAGATGTCTGGCACTCGCCGCATCCGCCTTCCTTAGCTGACTTCTCGAGATCTCTGGTCTCAACTGTAACGATTCTTGTCATATTAATAATCTCCCTCGGATTTAATACGTGAATTATACTTTGAAGGCTAATTGCAGTCAAGGTAAAACGGGTATCAGTCCGTTATAGGTGCGTCCGCCGCCTAAGAGCAGACGTATATCGCCCCTTGATAATATCCTGACCGTATCTTCGGTTATGACCTCTCCGGGCATAAGAAGCGGAATGCCCGGCGGAAATCCGTAGATGAATTCGCCGGATATCCGTCCGACTGCATTTTCCGGACTTACTTCCTCGCAGATGAGCCTTGACTTTGAAGCATCGCGCAGTGTTGTGGCAAATCTGGGATATGGTCTGGATATAAATTCAGATTCGGTATAACCACCGTCTATTGCATTATCGGTTGTTATAACAGCATCACAGAAGCGTTTGACCGATTCAGCAGTATCTCCGATTCCGGTCATGGCGATCAGGTGGGATCTAAAGCTTGCTTCGCACTCAATGTTGAATGTTCCTCTCAGGTACTCGAAAAGCATATCTCCGGCACCCATCAAAACAAATTTGGAGCGCTCCCTGATCGGTGCGTCCCAGAGTTTGAAATTCCTTAAACCGGTGAGGTTCTGCTCAGCGTAAACGATGGCTTCCTCCCATGGTTTCAGAAGTTCAGGACCTTTTGAACTTATCTTTGCAAGACATCTGGATACTTCACACAGCAGAACGTAAGACGGACTTGATGTCTCGAAGATATCAAGTCCCCTTCTGATAAGAGCTTCCTCTGCGGGGCAACCTTCATGAAGAAGCATTACGGCTGTTTGGGTAGGAGAAGACAGAGTCTTATGCAGGCTCTTTATAACAAGGTCACCTTTAGAGTCGGGACCGAAAAAACTGTCATCGAGTCCTAAATGTGCTCCGTGAGCACAGTCGGTAATGAGCAGGGCATCATATTTTCTGGTTATACGGAATATTTCATCCGTATCTGAAAGAGCTCCCTCATAAGTCGGTGAAGTGATCACGACTGTCTTGATCGACGGATCCCTGGCAAGATTTCTCTCTATATCCGACGGAGATATGTGACCTGCAAAAGGAAGACCGTTGTCGAAAGCAGGCATAAGGGGAACAATACTGCTTCCGGTAAGTTCGATTGCATTCCATACTGAAAGGTGACAGTTCATTGCAGTAAGGATCTTGGAACCGGGATTAATTATTGAAGCACTCCAGATGGCTGCGAGGATCAGGGCGGTTGAGCCGTTGACCGAGATAAAGGCTTTATCTGCTTTCCAGACAGATGCCGCACAGTCTTCCATATCCTTCAAAAGGCCGGCCGGTGAGTGAAGATTATCAAAGCCTCCGATCTCTGTTATATCGCGCATAAAAGCCTGTGATACAAAGTCCGGATTGCGCTTGCCGCCCGGCATGTGCATCGGAAGAGGATCTGTTCCCAGGTAGAGCTTCAATGCTGCTCCGAGCCTGTCGTTGTCGTATCTCATAAGCCCGACCTCCTATGGTTAAAAGTTAACACACTTATGAAATATAGAAAAGCGAACAAAAAAGTGGCCGCCTCGGAGGCGACCACCTGATTGTAAAAGTAAAAACTGAAAAAACTCAGTTAGGGTTGATGACTGTGAAGCTGTAGCCTGATACAACATCGGAATCCTCATAGATCGATTTCTGCATCTGGAGCGCGGTCGATAAGAGGAGAGTATAAGGTGAGAGCTTGCCGTCAAGAAGATCAACATCAGAACCATAGCTGATAGCCTGAGCTTCGTCGTCAGAGAGCAGCATGTACTGTGAAACGAGGAAGAGGGATCTTACACCGACGTTCATGTGAACGAGCTTGTTGTTGATCGAATATGTGGGATTAGAGTTGGAAGAAGAGCTTGATAATCTGCTGCTGAAGGAAAGACCTAAAGTTGAAGTGCTTCCTAAAGCACTGGATTCTTCCTGAATAAAGAGAGGCTTGCCTTCGATACCAACCTTACCTACTTCGTGGAAGAGAGCGATGATGATGGCGGACTCTTCGTCAAGCTGAGGCATAATCGTATCCTTGATTCTGAGGAGCTGCTTAGCAACTGCTACGCTTCTGATAAGCAAACCCTTCTCACAAGCGAGGGAACCCTTAACCTCTGCGGGTGCTGTGAGCCATGATGTTCTGTTCTCGAGGAAATCGATGAAGTGATCGAACTCTGTCTTTCTCTTAACGATAGCAGCCTTGAGCTGGCTGTAGAGAGTATCAACGTTATCCTTATTTACTTCGATCATGGGCATAATGCCAACGACTTTATCGGACTTGCCTGTAGCTGCTGCTGAAACAGCTGCTGCCTGAGGTGTCACTACTGCAGAATCACCGCCGCCTGCACCTTCGTCTGCTGATGTGAATGTATACTTACATTTAGGGCATCTGATAGCCTGATTGGCAATGACCATACCGCAATCGGGACATTTCTTCATGTTTGTGACCTCCTGTATACGGATGCTCAAGCGAATCCGCAAAGATATTTACAATTTATTTTACATCTTGATTTTTACACAATCAATAAGAAAAAAGTCTATTAATAAAAGTTTTATAGTTATTTTGCCTTAATCTACGGCAAAAAAAGACACTGACGAGGGGGTGTCAGTGTCTTAAGGAGGGTGTTATGAAGTAAGGAACAATTACTTTGAACAACCTTATATTACCATGTCAAATATTTACTTTAAGATTCAAAAAAGGCAAAATAGTGGCAAAGAAATCGAGTTTTGCGGGAGGATAGGATTTTTGACACTTGAAGGCCGCCTGTTTGTAGCGAACAGAATGACTGAGATAAAAGAGGTTACGACGGAAGATACCGATGCCTCTTATTCCAGGTGTCTTGAGAAGGCTCTCATTGAACTTTGCAGGCAGCTCGATATACCGGTTCCCATGTGGATGAAGAAGAATACCAAGGAATTTGCGGCTTTCGGCCAGACGATCTTCTTCCGTGAACAGTACACGGAACCGGTAAGATTTGACAGATTCCAGATCAAAGTCAGAGATACCTGATATGAGTACCGCCACGATATCCTCAAAAGAGAGAAGTGCCTATTGGGATAATATCAAGGGTGTCCTCATCCTGTTAGTGGTTTTCGCACATTTACTGTGCTTTCTGCAGGACAGAACTTCCATAGACATTACCGTTAATATGATCTATCTGTTCCATATGCCGGCTTTTGTATTTGTTTCCGGCTATTTCGGCAAAGGAGAGAAGGCCTGTAGTTTTGAGAGGATCATCAGACTGGTCTTCCTTTTCTTTATCTTTAACAGCATTACTGTTTTTCTTGTAGGATATTCCAATTATCCCTCGCTTCTAGAACCTATCTATTCCTATTGGTATCTGATCGCGCTCATCGTCTGGAGATTAACCGCACACCGCATTGCCAAATTCAGAGTGATCAATATTCTTTTGTTTACTGTGGCCCTGCTCATCGGATTCTTTGCCGCATTTGATAATCACTTTGCTGCCGGACGTGTAATAGGTTTTTATCCTTTCTATATGCTGGGATATCAGTTCAGCAGTAAGAAATGTGCAAAGATAGTTAACCGGAAATATGCAGACAGAGCCCTTCTTGGCGTGGCATCGCTGCTGGGCGCTGCGGTGATCGCATTCCTGTTCCATGCATTTCTGGGAATTCCGGATGAGGTGCTGACACTTGAGCCTTATTCCGATACTACGGATCTGCTGAGAAGAGTGATAATGTTTGTTGTTGCTTCTTTTATGATCTGTGCGCTTCTGTGTTTATCAGTCGAAAAGAATATCCCGTTTCTTACCATGGTCGGAAGAAACTCATTGTGGATCTTTATCTTACACAGAATGCCGGCAGCCTGGATAAGTTTATTCATAGAAAGATATCCGGTATGGTTTATATTTGTTGCTGCGGCTATTTCCACTTTCGGATTGTGTCTGGCCTTCGGCAATGACTATACTTCAGCTATTATGGATAAATTCCTTTCCAAAGGAACGGATATATTCCTTAAAGATGACAGTAAGATCTCTTGGGCAAAGATCGTCTCACTTGCTGTTGCGGTTGGCTTTGTTGTTATTGCGGTAACTAATGCCCTGGCCATAATGCCGGAAAGCGGAGAATCTGAACCTGAAGTATCTGTTGACAGTAATGATGACATAATCTATCCCGTTATGTCAGATTCCCAAAAAGAGGCCTTTGATAAAGCTTTCAGGATCACTTTTGCCGGAGATATCATCCTTCTTGAAGACCAGGTCAAGCTCGGTTATACGGGCAGCGGATATGACTTTAGTGATGTCTTTAAGTATGCCGGGCCCTATATATCTTCAGCTGATTATGCAATAGGCATTTTCGAGGGGCCGATGGCCGGAGCCGATAAGGGCTACTCGACAAGTAATTTCCGCGACGGCAAAGTGCTTAGGTTGAATTTCCCCGATGAGTTTGCCGAAGATGTAAAGGATGCGGGATTTGATCTTGTATCCACTGCGAACAATCATCTGCTTGATAAAGGTGAGCAGGGAGCTCTTAGGACTTTGGATGTTTTGGACAAGACCGGACTTGATCACACCGGATCTTACAAGAGCATTGATGACAAGACAAACAACAGGGTCAAACTTGTCGAATGCCAGGGCATCAGGATGGCTGTCCTCTCATACACATACGGCACCAACGGAACTGACATAAGCGAACTGGCGGAAGGCAGATATTTTTATCTGACATCAGTTATCGGAGGTACTGAAGGTGAACTTTTCGAAAAGCTCAGATCAGATGTTATAGAAGATTTTAAAGCGGCCAAAGCGTTATCGCCGGATCTGATCGTTGTTCTGCCTCATATAGGTACACAGTTCTCGAATGAGATCGATGAAGAACAGAAGGTTTGGTTCGAGATCTTCAAAGAGAACGGCGCGGATATCATATTAGGTGACCACTCTCACGCAGTTGAGCCTATAACGATCGAGGATTATAACGGCAGGAAAGTCTTTTCCGCATACAGTCCGGGAAATTTCGCAAATATCTACAGAGTCGATCAGGGCGATACGAGTATGCTGATCGATGTCTATATCGACAGGGAAACCAAAGAGGTTATCGGAGGAGCTGTTGTCCCGCTCTATACATATGCTCCTGCAGACGGAAATTACAGTGCTGTTCCGGTATATCAGATCATCAATGATCCGGAACTGAGAAAGACTCTTACGACAGATGATATCGAGCTTGCATCCGCTGCCAATGAGATCGTGACTGAAGTTGTTCTGGGCAGTAAGATGGACAGATATTCCATTACTGAAAGATACTATATTAATGAAAATGGTTTTATCCGCACAAAAGCCTCTGGGCTTGTCCTGACAGATGATATGAAGGATGGTGTCCTTTATCAGGCCTTAAGCGGTACTGACAATATATGCTTTATCGGCGACAGCGTTACCGAAGGCACCAAGAACGGCGGTGTGCCCTGGTATGAACCGATAGAAGAATACTTCCCTGATAAGCAAATACTTAATTATTCCAAGGGCAGCTGCACCGTATCATATATGATCGATCATCTTGACGAGATACCCGTTTCGGATCTTTACGTGATCGCTCTCGGAACAAACGATGTCCGTTACAGGGATGAAACGATCTGTGCAATGACATCAGAAGAATATATCAGCAGGATAGATGACCTGAGGAACGGATTGCTTGCAAAAAATAAGAACGCAGGATTCCTTTTCATAGCTCCTTGGTATTCAACACATGCAGATCCGTATTGTTTTATGGACTTTAATGAAAAGCTTGCTTTGAATAATGAATATTCAATGGTTCTCGAAAAATACTGCTCGGATAATGCCCTGATGTTTGTCAATGCAAATAATTATATAAGAGGAATCCTTACAACTTCTCCGGATAAGAATTATCTTCTTGATCATATTCATCCGAATGCTTCCAAAGGAGTAGTCTTGTATTCCGAGGCAGTCCTGCTCTCTGATGAGTAAGGCTGAAAAGGTAATAGGGTGATGTCTGGAGTTAAAAGAGTCGGTATCATCGGAGGCGGCGCAGCCGGTCTTTTCACAGCCTGTCAGCTGAAAAGATTATCCGGCGGTAAGGATATCGATATAACTGTCATCGAGAAAAATTCCGTCCCGGGAAAGAAACTGATCCTGACAGGTCACGGGCGCTGTAATATAACCAATCTCAAAGATCCTTCAGTGCTTAAGAAAGGTTATCATGAAGCGGAAAACTTTATTTATCCGGCCTTAAGAGAATTCGGTCCTGAAGATACCATAAGATTCTTTGAAGATGAACTCGGCTTAAAGACAAAAGAAGAAGAGAACAACAGGATCTTCCCGGAATGTGACAGCGCCGTAAAGGTGAGAGATGAGATCTTATCCTATCTTTCGGGTACTGTGAAAATAGTAAGTGGTGCAAATGTTCTGGGCATAACGAAGCAGTCAGATTTTGAAGTGATAACGGCAAAAGGTGTTTACAACTTTGACGTTATAGTCCTTTCCTGCGGCGGGAGTTCTTTTATAAAGACAGGCTCATCAGGAGATTCATACAGATTCGCAGGCTTGATGGGACATACAATAATACCCTTAAGAGCAGCGCTTTCTCCCGTACGTGCAGCAGGGTATTCTTTGAAGTTCACATCAGCACTGAGCGGTGTATCCGTAAACGCAAAGATCTCGCTGTACTGCAATGAAAGGATAACTACGTCATCAGAAGGTGAGATGCTTTTTGCGGAATCCGGACTTACGGGTCCCGCGGTAATGGAGCTTTCACGTGAGATCCCGGCTGATATATCCGGAGAAAACGCATATATGGAGCTCGACCTTGTCCCGTCAATGAACGACGGACAGTTCGAACAGGAGTTTTTAGCCCTTATACGTGACCACGCTGATACGAAGATAACGACTCTTATATCAAGATATATTCCGGCATCAGCCGCATATGAGATCACATCGCTGATTGACGCTGAAGATCTCTACGCTCAGGGTTTTACAAAGGAAAACCGGAAAAAGCTCTGCAGGAAGGTCAAACATCTTAAGATAGTTTTGGATAATGTTCAGGATTTCGACAGAGCCTATGTCACCAGAGGCGGCGTAAGCCTTAAGGAGATCGAACGGAAGACCATGCAGTCAAAGATCGTGTCAGGTCTTTACATAACCGGCGAAGCTCTTGATATTGACGGTATAAGCGGCGGCTATAATCTTCAGGCCTGTATGAGTGAGGCTTATCTTGCCGCAAAGGATATACTGACCTGACTTTTTTTACACGATAATTGAAAAGAATAGGGGCTGTCTCAAAACAAAAGAGATAGCCTCTATCTTATTGCAAAAGAAAACGGGTCCCGAAGGGCCCGTTTATTGTTAGAATAATTGTGTGAAAAACCTTCTAACATTACAGTCTGACTATAGCAAAAACGGGAGCTGT
>JAIKWL010000082.1 GCA_024684815.1 Saccharofermentans sp.
AGATGAAGTCATTGAATTTAATTTACGTAAAGTGTACGCAAATCGAACTCAAAACGTACAGTCCAGCGTAAGATTGCTTGAATTTACGTAAAAGTGTACGCAAATCTCGCTCAGAGCGTACAGTTTGCGTAAGATCGCTTGTAGTGCGTAAATCCGAACCTATTGAACGCTCTGAGCATGATTTGCGTTCAAATTCATATGCGATCTACAGCCTGACGTCTCTGCAAAGTATTCTGTCAGAAAAATACTGATAAAAAAGCTTTGCGGATCTGTCTTGAAGACCCGCAAAGCATTTAAGAAGAGCCGATGCTCTGTTTAACCAAAGCGGTATGTATCTCTTACCATCTCGTAAGAATCGATATCGTTTCCGAAATATTCTACGGAGATATAATGAAGCTTATTATTGCTGTCAACAAAATACCATACCGTAAGATACATTCCATCCTGATACTTACCGGTAATCGTATAAGCTTCGTATCCGCCGATCGTTGTTTTTTCCATCGTTACATTTGAATAATCTCCGGTTTCCATACTCTCTTTGCTGTTCTCAGCCAATTCCTTTGCTATATCGGCAGAATAATCGCCTTTGTAAACTAACAAACCGAATATTGTTCCTGTCTCAATGTTCATCTTCTGATATCTGGCTTCAATATATTCAGACATTCCGCCGTCTGCTTCGGCAAAGTCTACCCATTTACCCTGTGTCAATTCAACCGTACCGGTCAGGGAATCACCAACGACCTCATAGTCACTGATTCTTGTCGTCTCTTCCGAAGTCCAGTCAGTTGTTTCTTCCGTAGTTTCAGTTTCCCAGGTGGTTTCATCTGTTGTATCTGTCGGTATCACAGCTGATGTGGCAGCAGGATAACTGCTTGTGTAATCTTCTTCAGGAATAAAAGTAAAATAAGTCCCCTGATTCATATTGGCCAGATCTAAGACACGGTCGGAACCGTTATAGTAGAAACCGAAATATGGACTTACCCATTCCTCATCTTTTACATTTTCTCCGTCTATCCACATACCGTCATTCTTAAGAACAAGGAGCACGAGATCGTCTAACTCAACATCATCATTTCTGTCGACAAGATCGTTGAGTTCACTTCTGGTCACACCATAATCCTTGTATGTTCCCGTAAGCTCCTTTACGGCATCACGGCCGAAGTAGATCTCATATGTTCCTGTGTAATAGTAGTCCGAAAGATCAGTATATGACTGATAATACGTAAACGAGTTCTTTCTGCCGAAAGTAAGATATGAAGCGGAATTGATCTCGATCCAGTCACGGGAAGTAATATCTTTTACTCTCTTATCATCAGAACTGCCGCCAAGGTCATCATCAACATCGACCGTAGGAATCGTTCCGTCTTCAACATACTCGCGGATACGTGCCGCATAGATCGCTCCGAAAATAACAACTCCGGCAATTAAAACCGAAGAAAGTATTATTCCTGCAACAGCCTTTCCCTTACCTTTCTCATTTTTCTTGCCCGCAGAGATCAGTCCTGCGATGGAAAGAATAAGACCGATCAAAGATGTGATACCGAATGTGATATATCCGACTATTGACAGTATCAATCCTACCGTACACAGTCCGTTGGATTTTTGAGCCGGAACAGGTTGTGCCGACGGAACAGAATATGCAGGCTGCTGATAAACAGGCTGTACAGGCTGAACTGCCGGCTGCTGATAAACAGGCTGTACAGGCTGAACGGGCTGAACTGCCGGCTGCTGATAAACAGGTTGCACAGGCTGAACGGGCTGTGCCTCTTGAACAGGCTGGGCTTCAGGCTGCTGATAAACAGGCTGGGCCTCCGGTTGAGCTACAGGTTGTGCCGCGGGAAGCGGGTTGCCACAGTTGCTGCAAAATCTTACTCCATCTGAATTTGCACTGCCGCAATTAGGACAAAATGCCATAATAAGATCTCCTTATTCACTTTATTTTCGAGCGGAAACAGAATAATGTTTTCGCTTAAATGACTTGGATTTACTTTGCCTGCTCTTTTACTGCCTTCTCTTCAGGCTCTTCTTTTGATCGGCTCTTTGTGCTTGCTGTTGCCTTGTCATTCTCTAAGGCCTCAGCTTCGTCCTTTACCTTTTTCCTGGATCTGAGCCACGGAACCGCTATGTCCTTGTAGATATAAGAGAGTATCGCTGCAAAAGGTATTGCCAGGAGGACACCGGGAACACCCCAGATCTTTCCGCCGACTACAAGGAATACAAGAACGAGGAATGCGGGCACCTTAAGTGCCGAACCGAATAATCTCGGCTTGATAATATAACCGTCAACAAGCTGCAGTAACAGAGTAAACAGAAGGAAGGGAATGACTGCTTCAGGTTTGGCAAGGAGCAGGATGACCGCACATATGAATGCACCGACGAACGGACCGAATGTCGGAGCAAGATTCGTCAATGCTACTATTACTGAGCAGAACATTGCATATGGCATATGCATAGCAAACATGAATCCGCCGTTTATGGCACCTACGATCAGCGAATCGATTATCTCGCAGATAACAAATCTCGAGAATATCGAATTGAATTTGATCCATACATTTCTGCAATTCTCATAATGTCTTGAAGGGATAACAAGGAGGAAGAATTCAGATAGCAATTCAACAAGCTTTTTCTTACCGATAAGGAAATAGAAAGCAAGTATGATACCTATAAGGAAATTGAAAGCGTTGGCGCCGATATCGGCGGAAAACTTCAGGACCCACGCCGGAGTGATCCCGTCGTTGCCGGCAACAAATTTACTTACAACTGCAGTGAGATCTGTCTGTTCATCGATAAAACTGATGATAGGCAGCTTGATCTCATCGTCAAAATCAGAATTAACAACAAGCTCCTTAAGGCTTCTTACATATCCCGACAAACCTCTGGCAAAATTCGTTATGTTATCGAGGAGCATCGGGATTATAATGATCAGGAGTCCTGTGAAAACAGCGAGAACAAGGATAAGAGAAACAGAAGCTGAAATGACCCAGGCTGCATATTCATTCTTCTTGAACAGTTTTTTCAGCCGGTTATAGATCAGCATTGCAAGCGGATTAACCGTATATGCCATCACGGCACCGATGATTACAGTGGAAGTAATTGTCAAAAAGGAATTGAAGAAAACTTTTATGCTGCCGATATTTGACACCAGCATATAAAAGACAACGACGATACAAAGAGATATCGTGAGTCCGGTCCATCTGTTCTTCTCGTATTTATTAAAGCGTTCTCTATATCTTTCCATGCGCGTATTATATCAACATAGAATTCATAAATCATCAGTGAACTTCAGTTGTTATCAAAGAGTAACAGGAAACGGACGTCAGATCTTTCAGGAAAAAAAATCTCCCGCGATCCTTATCGCGGGAGTATGGGTTTACTGTTACAAGATATTAAACTGTATTTAAGTATCCGATTGGCCGTTGATTCTTAGTTTGAGATAACTCAATGTAAAGTATTAACTTTCTTAGGAGATTTTTGAATCAAGCAAGACCAACCGTCTGCTTGTTTGTGTTTCACTTCCCATTGGTCTCACCTCCCTCGAGTTTTTTGATATCTTCTATCTGATGGCTTGAGTATAGCACAACGAATGTCAGAATGTGTTACAAATAAATGAATGTTTTTTGACGTGCAGATATCAACCGGAACCAGGATGAATTTCCGGACAGAAACCTCGAAAAATGACAAAAAACAGTTACGGGGCCGGTATGCCGAAATCCTTGTCACCGTCACGTGACAGGAAGGACATCTCAGGAATTTCAACGGGAGAACCGTCAGCTGAAGATACCGCCTTCATATAAAATGTCATCTCGGGATGAGGACAGTTATCTACAGGCTGCATCTTCGCATCGTAGAGTTCAGATACTGTTACGGGCTGAATATATCCCTCCGGCATAAGAACATTCAGAGTATCCCCTTTGTACAGCTTATTCTTCTGGGTAACCTTTATAAGACCTGAATCCTTATCGAAGCCTTCGGTCACACCGACAACAAAAGCAGGTTTGTTATAGGATTTATCGGGATCGATCTTGGCATCGTCACAGGGATTGTCAAAGAAGAAACCTGTGTCATAGTCTCTGTGAACGACCTTGTCCAGTATTTCCTTCCAGCGGGGATCGACCTTGTAATTACCGGGATCACTGCAGAAAAGATCTACAGCTTCCCTGTAAACCTTGGTTACGGCAGCCGCATAGTAAGCACCTTTGATCCTGCCTTCGATCTTAAATGAATTAATGCCTGCCTCAACAAGTTCCGGGATATGATCGATCATGCAGATATCACGGCTTCCGAAAATGTATGTTCCTCTCCTGTCTTCTTCTATCGGGAGCAGTTCACCCGGACGTTTTTCCTCGACAACGTAGTAACCCCATCTGCATGGCTGCGCACAGGCACCGCCATTGGATCTTCTGCCCGAAAAATAGTTTGAAAGAAGACATCTTCCGGAATATGACACACACATGGCTCCGTGAATAAAACATTCAAGTTCAACGTCTGACGGTATCGCCGCACGTATCTTTCTAATCTGATCAAGAGTAACTTCACGTGCCAGAACTATTCTTTTCGCTCCTTGAGAAGCCCAGAATCTGCATGCAGCACTGTTGGTAACACTGGCCTGTGTCGAGATATGGATCTCAAGATCGGGACATAAGGTACGGACCATCGTAAAGACACCGGGATCAGAGACAAGCACGGCATCAGCTCCGCTCTCCAGACCAACAAAGCGGACTGCATGTTCAAGACCGTTAAGATCTTCTTCAGTCGGCATTACATTCAATGTCACATAGCATTTAACACCATGATCGTGAGCATATCTGATCCCGTCTCTCATCTCATCTTCGTTGAAATTGTCGGAAAAAGCCCGAAGGCCGTAGCTTTGTCCTGAAAGATATACGGCATCAGCTCCGTATTTAACAGCTGCACGGAGTTTATCTGGATTTCCGGCAGGACTTAATATTTCAAAATGTGAACGGTCGTAAACCATCGATGATCCTTTTCTTGTCTTCAAGAACCAAACCGGAATGATCAGGTGTCAGGTATTATGATCAGTCCGCTGCTTTCTGTAGGCTCAGTCGTCTCAGTAGGTTCTGTCGTGGAAGCGTTGTCAGCAGCGATCCAGTTGTCTCTGTACTTCTCAACATTTTCGTTGTGCTCATCAAGTGTGGTTGCGAAAGCTGTTCCGCCATCTATGCCCGTGGCACAGAAATAGAAATAGTTGCAGTTCGGCTCGGGATAAAGAGCCGCCGATATAGCTTCTGCACCGGGCATGCAGATAGGTCCCGGCGGAAGTCCCTGATTAATATACGTGTTGTAGGGACTGGAATAATTAAGCTGCTCATCAGTGTGAAGGATCGAGGATTTTCCTCCGTGTATCTCGATGAGATAATTGATAGTGGCCGAAGATCCAAGAACCTCCCCTTCGTTCATTCTGTTGTGGAATACGGCAGATACGTACATCATGTCAACAGGAATGCCTGTCTCCTTCTGAATGATCGAAGCTAAAGTTATGACTTCATCCATCGTCATTCCGAGTCTCTCAGCTCTGTCGTAATACTCATCGTAAAGCTTGTACTGCATATTATTAAGGAATCTTCTGATAATGGATTCCGGACTTGCATTTACGTCAAAATAATATGTATCCGGGTAAAGATAACCGGAAAGGATGAAGTCTCTGTCATCTTTGATCTCGATCTGGGATACGAATTCATAATCGACGAACAGATTTGGTGAATTCATGCACTTATCGAATTCGGCATCATCAAAATTGAGTCCTGCTTCGTGAAGGATCTTCTTGATCTCATAATATGAAGCGCCTTCCGGAATGGTCACCTTAACCGCAGCAGGTTCCAAAGTGAGGAAATACATGAGTTCATCATATGAAAAACCCTTTAACAGATAGTGCGTACCTGCAATATAAGCTCCATCATATCCGTTGAGCTTGCTAATTATCGAGAACAGGAATTTGTTGGTAATGAGACCCTGATCGTATAACTTATCAGCGATATCGGATGTTGAATCACCTGTCTTGATCAGGATCGTAACAGCACCTTCGGTATCGGCCTTTATGTCATACTTTCCCTCTTCGATATCCTCTTTAAGAGTGGTAAGTCTCTTATCCTGGGATATGACGTAGTTATAGCCGATGTATACACCGGCTACGGCAAATCCGAAAAGCAATACCAGGATTATCAGTATTCTGAGAGCGACTCTGACTTTGCCAGACAACATCAGTAAAAGATCACCCCCGGTTAAGATTTAAGATCACGCGTCCTTGTTCTTGAGCTTAGCAAGCGTCTTGGCACGCATGTCGTTATTAAGTATCTTCTTGCGAAGTCTGATGCTCTGGGGAGTAACCTCGCAAAGCTCATCATCTTCGACGAATTCCAGGCACTGCTCAAGGGAGAAAGTCAAAGGAGGGGTAAGACGCATCGCGTCGTCAGCTCCTGCAGAACGCATGTTGGTTACATGCTTCTTTTTGCAGACATTAACGGTAATATCGTCAGGCTTGGGATTTACACCCACGATCATGCCTTCGTATACCGGTGTGCCTGCTCCGATGAAGAGTGCACCTCTGTCCTGGGCATTGTACAATCCGTAGGTTACTGCGGTACCGGTCTCGAATGCAACGAGCACTCCCTGACCTCTGGTCTCGATCTCACCTGCGAAGGGTTCAAAGCCCGAGATAACGGAGTTCATTATACCATTGCCCTTAGTGTCGGTCAAAAACTCGGTACGGTATCCGAGCAGTCCTCTTGAAGGGATCTTGAACTCAAGACGGGTATATCCCTTGGTAGGAGGAAGCATGTTAAGGAGCTCTCCTTTACGCTTGCCGATCTTCTCCATTACAGGACCTACGAATTCCTCGGGAACGTCTATTACAAGTTCTTCCACAGGCTCTGAGAGAACGCCGTCGATCTCTTTCATGATGACCTTCGGCTTACTTACCTGAAACTCATATCCCTCACGGCGCATAGTCTCGATAAGGACAGAGAGATGAAGCTCTCCTCTTCCCTTTACTATGAACGCCTCTGTTGTATCTGTCTCTTCGACTCTCATTGAAACGTTTGTCTCGATCTCCTTGAAGAGTCTGTCTCTTAAGTGACGTGATGTAACGAACTTACCCTCCTGACCTGCAAACGGGCTGTCGTTAACGGAGAAAGTCATTGCGATGGTAGGCTCGTCGATCTTAACGAACGGGAGCGGCTCGGGAGTATTAACATCACAGAGAGTATCTCCGATATTTATGTCAGCAATACCTGCAACGCAGACGATCTCTCCGATAGACGCGGATTCCACTTCCTCACGGCCGAGATTATGGAATCTCATGAGCTTAACGACTCTGGCATTTCTCTTACCTTCTTCGCCATAAGTGACAAGAGCTACATTCTCACCCTGCTTGATCGTGCCTCTCTCGACTCTTCCCACACCGATCCTGCCGATATAAGGATCTGAATCGATGTTGGATACGAGGAGCTGCATAGGGCCATCAGGATCGCCTACAGGGCAAGGTGTGTACTTAACTACTGTATCAAGAAGAGGTGTGAAGTCGAGGTCTTTGCCTTCTTCATATTCCTTGAGGTCCATAGTTGCAATGCATGTCTTGCCTGATGTGTATACGACAGGGAACTCCAGCTGGTCGTCATCTGCACCGAGCTCGATAAAGAGATCGAGCACCATGTCTACGACTTCAAGAGGTCTAGCATCGGGACGGTCGATCTTATTGATGCAGACGATAGGCTTAAGTCCTAACTCGAGCGCCTTGTGAAGAACGAATCTTGTCTGGGGCATAGGTCCGTCAAAAGCATCTACAACGAGAAGAACGGAGTCAACCATCTTCAGTACACGCTCAACCTCACCGCCGAAGTCTGCGTGGCCGGGAGTATCAACAACATTGATACGGATACCCTTGTAATCGATAGCCGTATTCTTGGCAAGGATCGTAATACCTCTTTCACGCTCCAGATCGTTGGAGTCCATGACCTGCTCAACGACTGTCTCATTCTCACGGTAAACACCGGCCTGCTTGAGCATTGAATCGACGATCGTCGTCTTGCCGTGGTCAACGTGGGCGATAATTGCGATATTCCTTAAGTTCTCGATAGTTGTCACTGCCATAAATGATTTCTCCGTAAAACTGATCGGGCTGATGCCCAAAACTTATACTTCTAATACTTTTAAATTTAACCGAGTAATATTTTGCTACTGAACAGGCTGATATTGTGACTGTGATATTTCACAAAATATCAGTCTTCTTCGCCATTCTTATTACGCAAAAGGAGACGGATGGGGACGCCTTCGAAGCCGAAGTTCCTTCTAAGCTGGTTTTCAAGATAGCGTTCATAGGAAAAATGCGACAATTCCTTGTCGTTAACAAAAAGCACGAACGTGGGAGGCTGTACGGAAACCTGAGTTCCGTAATAGATGCGGAGATGCCTGCCCTTATCCTGAGGTGTCGGCACCTGTGTAACAGCTTCCGAGATCATCTTGTTAAGAACGCTTGTAGTAAGGCGCTT
The DNA here is from genome assembly GCA_024684815.1 of Saccharofermentans sp. Taxonomy (GTDB): domain Bacteria; phylum Bacillota; class Clostridia; order Saccharofermentanales; family Saccharofermentanaceae; genus Saccharofermentans. Next base: position 8,505 of record JAIKWL010000082.1, read on the forward strand.
CTTTGAATTCTCATATACAGTCTTTATAAGTCCGAAAAGCTTGTCTACACGCTGTCCGGTCTTAGCCGATATAAATAAGACCGGCGCATAATCCATGAAAGGAAGACGGTCTTTTACGATCTTTTCCATCGTTTCCAGTGTTCCCGTCTGCTTTTCGATAAGATCCCATTTGTTGATGACGATAACAGATGCCTTGCCGTTATCGTGAGCAAGCCCTGCGATCCTTGCATCCTGTTCTGTTACGCCTGCTTCGGCATCAACAAGGATAACGCAGACATCAGCTCTGTCCACCGCTGCAAGAGCTCTTACCATCGAATAACGTTCGATGACGTCTTCGATCTTCCCCTTCTTGCGCATACCGGCCGTATCAACGATAGTAAAGGATCCGTATTCGTTCTCGATCAGGGAATCGATCGTATCTCTTGTGGTTCCGGCTATATCAGACACGATACTTCTCTCGGAACCCGTAAGTTTATTGGATAATGAGGATTTTCCGGCGTTAGGTCTTCCGATAATGGCGACCCTGATCGTCTCATCCTTGCCCTCACCTTTCTCTTCCGGCGGGAATTTGGATACGACCATATCGAGCATCTCGCCCAGACCCAGCTTGTGAGCTGCCGAGATAGCGCATACATCCTCCAATCCGAGATTATAGAACTCATAAAATTCCGGCGGCGGATCTCCCACATAGTCTGACTTGTTGACGCAGACGACTACGGGACGTGCTGCTTTACGCAGCATTATGGCGATCTCTTCATCTGCTGCCGTAAGACCTGCCTTGAGGTCACACATAAAAAGTATGACATCGGCAGTCTCGATCGCGATCTCAGCCTGAATGCGCATCTGCTGCAATATGATGTCATCTCCCATATCGGGCTCAATACCGCCCGTATCGATCATTATGAAGTCTCTTCCGCACCAGGAAGTCTCGGCATAGATACGGTCTCTGGTGACACCGGGAGTGTCATGAACGATGGAGATACGCTCTCCATAGATAGTGTTGAACAGCGAGGATTTACCCACATTAGGTCTTCCCACTATCGCCACGACCGGTTTGCTCATGCCTAAATATCCTTCCTTTGCAAAAATAAGAGGCAGTGCCTTAATTCCATAACACTGCCTCGTTAAGTAATACTTCGTTAATTATCTCAGATCTCTTCGTCGACTTTGATAACCTGTTTTCCATCCAGGTAACCGCAGTTCTTGCAGACCGTGCGGCGAAGCATCTTAGCATGACACTGGGGACATTCAACG
>JAIKWL010000018.1 GCA_024684815.1 Saccharofermentans sp.
GATAGTTCCTACTGCTCTGTCGGTACTCGATACCTTAACGTCAGTAATCTTGATGGATCCTTTCTTAAGGCCTTTCGCGAGTTCAGGGAGGAACACTCTCTCGTCGATCGTCTTTTCGAGCTCGAAGTCGAATACATGGTCGGGTTCGAAATGACGTACTTCGGAATCCGCATAGGACGGATCTATAATCTGCGCGAGGGAGACCATCTCGGCTCTCTTCGTTATCTGCTTGTCCTTAACCTTGAGGAGGTCGGATCTGCCGACCATCTCATCGACCGTTCTGAAACCGAGTTCTGCCATGATCTCTCTTAACTCTTCTGCGATGAAGAGCATGAAGTTCATAACGTGCTCCGGCTTGCCCTTAAATCTCTTTCTCAATTCCTCGTTCTGGCATGCGATACCGAACGGGCATGTATCCTTATTGCAGACTCTCATCATCATGCAGCCCATGGATACCAGGGGTGCTGTGGCAAAACCGAATTCCTCGGCGCCTAAGAGTGCTGCGATAGCAACGTCTCTGCCGCTCATGAGCTTACCGTCTGTCTCGACTGCAACTCTTCCTCTAAGACCGCTCTCGATCAATGCGTGATGAGTCTCGGCAAGACCTAATTCCCAAGGAAGGCCTGCGTTGTGGATGGAGCTTGCGGGAGCTGCACCCGTACCGCCGTCATAACCTGAGATGAGGATTACCTGTGCTCCTGCCTTGGCAACGCCGCACGCGATAGTGCCTACGCCTGCCTCGGATACGAGCTTGACGGAGATCCTTGCTTTTCTGTTTGCGTTCTTAAGATCGTAGATAAGCTGTGCAAGATCTTCGATCGAATAGATATCGTGATGAGGCGGAGGTGAGATAAGAGCAACACCCGGTGTTGAATATCTTCTCTCTGCGATCCAGGGATAAACTTTCTTTCCGGGGAGGTGTCCGCCTTCACCGGGCTTAGCACCCTGTGCCATCTTGATCTGGATCTCTTCAGCGCTGTTTAAGTATTCGCTCGTAACGCCGAATCTTCCTGATGCGACCTGCTTGATCTTGGAGTTCTTCTCCGTGCCGAATCTCTCGGGTGACTCACCGCCCTCACCTGTATTGGACTTGCCGCCCAGACGGTTCATAGCGATTGCCATGCACTCGTGTGCTTCCTTGGAGATAGAACCGTAAGACATAGCGCCGGTCTTAAACCTCTTAACGATCTCTGAAGCAGGTTCAACTTCCTCGAGAGGGATAGAATTGCCTGTCTTCTTGAATGCGAGGAGACCTCTTAATGTATGGGGCTTCTCGTTGTCCACGATTGCCGTGTATTCCTTGAAGAGTTCGTAAGAACCTTCTCTTACTGCCTTCTGGAGGGCAACGATCGTCTTGGGGTTGTACAGATGATCTTCCTTGTCATCACCGCTTCTTAAGTTATGGAAGCCTGTGCTGTCCAGAGTCGTATCATTCTCAAGACCCATGGGATCGAAAGCCTTGTCATGTCTGAAAAGGATTCCCTCGGAGATCTCTTCCAGGCCGATACCGCCTACGCGGCTTACGATACCTGTGAAGTACTTATCAACTACTTCCTTGCAGATTCCGACTGCCTCGAAAATCTTTGCGGACTGGTAAGACTGCAGGGTTGAGATACCCATCTTTGCGGATGTCTTAACGATTCCGTGAAGGATAGCGTAGTTGTAGTCATCGATTGCCGTGTGGTAATCCTTATCGAGGATTCCCTTGTCGATCATCTCAGCGATGCACTCATGTGCGAGATAAGGATTGATAGCACGTGCACCGAAGCCCAGAAGTGTTGCCATCTGGTGAACATCGCGGGGCTCGCCGCTCTCGATGATCAGGGATACAGCCGTTCTCTTTCTAGTCTGGACTAAGTGCTGCTCAACTGCTGATACAGCAAGGAGTGAAGGGATGGCAACATGGTTCTCGTCTATGCCTCGGTCTGAGAGAACGATGATGTTGGCGCCCTTTGCACATGTCCTGTCAACAGTGATGAGGAGCTGGTCCAGAGCCTTTTCGAGTGATGTGTTCTTATAGTAAAGAATAGATACAGTAGCTGTCTTGAAGCCGGGCTGGTCCAAAGACTTGATCTTAACGAGATCAACGCCTGTGAGGATCGGGTTATTGACTTCGAGTACTCTGCAGTTACCGCTCTTTTCCTCAAGAAGGTTACCATCGGAACCGATATATACTGTTGTATCTGTAACGATCTCTTCTCTTATGGAGTCGATCGGCGGGTTTGTAACCTGCGCGAAAAGCTGCTTGAAGAACGAGAACAGAAGCTGGTGCTTCTCTGAGAGAACTGCGAGAGGGATATCCGTACCCATTGAAGCTGTTGCCTCAACTTTGTTCGTAGCCATCGGCAGGATCTCATTCTTAACGTCTTCAAATGTATATCCGAATACCTTATAGAGCTTGTTTCTCATCTCCTGTGTATGAACCGGGATCTTCTTGTTGGGAATCTTGAGTTCAGACAGATGAAGGAGGTTCAGTGCGAGCCACTCACCGTAAGGGTTCTTCTCGGAATAGTACTTCTTGCACTCTTCGTCAGAAATGAGCTTGCCCTTCTCTGTATCGATAAGAAGGATACGGCCGGGCTGTAATCTGGACTTTTTTACGATGTGCTCGGGATCTATGTCGAGAACGCCTACCTCAGATGAGAGGATAAGTCTGTTATCGTCTGTAATGTAGTATCTGGAAGGTCTTAAGCCGTTGCGGTCGAGCGTAGCGCCTGCGATAACACCATCTGTGAAGAGGATAGCTGCAGGACCATCCCAGGGTTCCATCATTGTTGCGTAGTAATGGTAGAAATCCTTCTTCTCCTGCTCCATGTACGAATCGTTCTTCCAGGGCTCAGGGATCATCATCATGACTGCCAAAGGAAGCGGGATGCCGTTCATCATGAAGAACTCTAATGTATTGTCGAGCATTGCAGAGTCAGAGCCCGTCTTATGGATGATCGGGAAGATCTTGTCTACATCATTCTCGATCGAAGGGCTGTACAATGTCTCTTCACGGGCGAGCATTCTGTCGAAGTTGCCTCTGATCGTGTTGATCTCACCGTTGTGAGCGATCATTCTGTAGGGATGTGCTCTCTCCCATGAAGGTGTTGTATTTGTAGAGAATCTTGAGTGGACCATTGCGATGGCTGTCTCATAATCCTTGCTCTGCATATCCTTATAGAACTTGCGGAGCTGTCCTACTAAGAACATTCCCTTATATACGATAGTTCTTGAAGACAAAGAAGTGATATATGTTTCATCTGTGCTTTGCTCGAATTCTCTTCTTGCAACATAGAGCATACGGTCGAATGCAAGACCCTTTTCGCAATCTGAAGGTCTTTCTACGAAGCACTGCATGATGACAGGCATTGCATCTCTTGCAACCTTACCTAAGATGTCAGGATTTGTGGGAACCTCTCTCCAGCCGATGATATTAAGACCGTTCTTCTCTGTGATTACCTTGAACATGCGCATAGCAAGTGTGCGCTTCTTTGTATCCTGGGGAAGGAAGAACATTCCGATACCATAATCGCCTTCGTCCTTAACATCGATATCAGCTTCTTTAGCTGCCTTCTTGAAAAACTTGTGAGATATCTGAACGAGTATGCCGACACCGTCACCTACCTCACCGGTAGCGTCCTTGCCTGCTCTGTGCTCGAGCTTCTCAACAATGGATAAAGCATCATTAAGAGTACGGTATTCTTTTTTACCATCGATATTTACTACTAAACCGATTCCGCAGGCATCATGCTCTTGTTGCATTGCTTTGTAGCATTCATTAACGTACTTCTCTTCGTAAGGTCTCATATTCTCCTCCCAACACCCGTTGCCTTTTTTCATCCACCACCGGCAACCGGGTTCGAAATCATACTCAAAATGTATTGATATTTATTTTCAATGCGTTTAGAATATCGTTGTACGATTTCAAGGCATATTGTATCGTCAAGCGCGAAAGAAATAAAATACAAATAATAACCATATAACGATACCTTTAAGGTATGATAAATCCGGAGGAGGAACACACTATGGATATGCGTCAAATACGTTATTTCTTAACGGTAGCAGATGAACTCAACATCACACGCGCAGCAGAGCGTCTGCACTTATCACAGCCTCCTCTCTCGAGAGCGCTGATGGAACTGGAGGAGGAACTCGGCTGTACGCTCATCATCCGCGGAAAGCGCCACATAACCCTCACACCGGAAGGTCTTGCCCTTAAGCGCCGCGGTGAACAGATCCTGGCTCTGGCCGATATCACCAAGACAGAGATAGCTGACGTTAAGAAAGGCATCAGCGGAACTCTGTACTTAGGTCATGTAGACAGCAACGGACCCTCCCTTGCCGCAGACTGGATATCAAGTTTTAAGAAGGAATATCCTAATGTTACTTATAACCTCTGGTGCGGCACGGTGGACGACCTCACATACAGAATGAAGTCCGGCCTTTTGGAACTTGCCATCACCATGACTCCGCTTAACACAGAACAGCTTGACGGAATAACCGTATACAGCGACACCTGGGCTGCTATAATCCCCGGCTCGCATCCTCTTGCAAAGAACAAAAAGCAGACAGTTACTCTCAAAGATATCGTGGATACCGATCTCATCATCTCATCCAGACATTCAAGAGAAGAAGAGATCCGCGGCTGGTTTGAAAAACAGACCGGCAAAGAGCCGCGCTTTATAGTAAAGACCGCTCACTCATCGAATGCTTCTAAGCTCGTAGACCAGAACATCGGCATTGCGATCTTCCCGGCTTCGGTCGCAAAGAATATATCAGCCGATGCAGATGTCGTGATCAAAAAGCTCACTCCGGAAGTGAATGTGGACTACGTACTGTCATGGGATAAGGAGAAGATGCCGAGCGCCCTGGCTTCAAAGTTCATAGAACATGTAAGGAATCTGTACTCATAAAGACAGTTGGTTCTGTAGTCAGGAAAATCAACAGGATAATAAAATAAGACAAATCGGCGTTTGCCTCCTGAGAGGTAATTACAATATTTTTTCCTAAAAAGTGAAACCACCGGCACCTAAATTGCACTATTATAGTTGAACGGCCGTTCAAAAAAACGAATTTTGAGGTGAAAACGATTGAATGACGCAAAGGCGCTGACCTTACTGAAGTCAGGTGATCAGGAAGCACTTGTTTGGTTCATAGACAAGTATAGTGCCTATGTGGGAACCGTGGTAAACAACATCCTCGCAAGCTCCATGAGCCATGAGGATGTGGAGGAAGTGACGGCGGATGTTTTCGTTACTTTGTGGAGATCCGCGGATAACCTCATTCCTCTGAACCTGAAGGGGTACTTGAGCCGCGTGGCACGCAGCCTTTCCATGCAGAAAGTGCGGGATCGGTATGAGGTGCTGCCTTTGGACGAGGACATTCTTATTTTAGATGAAGATTCGGTTTTTGACAGCCTTGAGCGCGAGGATCAGGACCAGATAATACGCAGACTGGTATATTCGATGCCTCAGCCGGATAAAGAGATCTTCTTGAGATTCTATTACTACTGTCAGAGCGTTTCGGTTATCGCCAGTCAAATGCAGATGAACCCGTCCACGGTCAAGACCAGGTTAAAGCGAGGGCGCGAGCGGCTCCGTAATTACCTCAACAATATCAATAACACGACAGGAGGCGATCTTCATGAAACTAAATATTCGTGATCTGATGGATAACATCGAAGACTCTTCAGTAGAACTGGAAGAGAGCAATGTCGTCTCCCCCGAGAGGATAAAGGAGTTGACTAAAATGAAGATGAATGAATATGGAATTAAACCTAAGCATAATTCCAAGAAAAAGATAATTACCGTTATCGTAGCAGTAGCAGTTGTATCAGCACTGGGCGTTGCGGTATTCGCCGGGATCAAGGGCGGACTCGAGAGCCAGACATTCGGCAAGAGCACATGGGCGCCGGAAGATGAAGTGCTGATTGGCGAATCAGGTGAGAGTTATGCAATGCCTGAACGCGAGTTTATTTCCTTACAGGGGTATGCGGATTCTCCCGAATACCAGGCAACCGGTGAGTGGGTCAAGTTCGAAGATAGCTACGACCGTGATTTCTCGATCGTAAACGAATACGATGCTGAATGTAAGCGTACGGGTGAGGATTACTTTGGTGAGAAGTATCCCTGTTACGGTATCTACTCACAGGAGATGGCAGATAAGGTCGATGAGATACTTGCCAAATACGACCTTAAGCTCCACACGGGCATGACTGACGGCAATTATGAACTGTTTAAGGAGAGATTCGGTGATATCTGGACCGCGGATGTTAAGGGTGTCGGCTACTTCTACGACGACGGAACATTCCAGTTTGATGCCACATATAAGAACGTGGAATTCCAGATCAGAAGATGCATGAGAGGATATTTCGATACCGTATATTTAAATGCCGGAAACATTAACAATTTCGAGCAGTGGACTTATGTAACCAAGGATGGCATTACGGTAAATATCGCAATGAGCGGTGACGGTCGTGCGATCATATCCGCTGACCTCGAGAACAGCTTTGTCTCTTTGAATGTACTTCCCTGGGATAGTGACTTAAACGAAGTCGTTCATACGAGGGAAGAACTCGAGGATCTGGTAGATCATATTAATTTTGCACAGTTGTAAGGTTGGGTTAGCGCCCGCCGACTGGTGAAGCAAGGGGTTGTCCCACAACTTTGTGGGGCGCTCCCCATTCCCTGAAAGTGGTTCGAAAAGGGAAAGATAGGGAAAATGACACGAAATTCCCTATTTATTCCCTCAAGTGGCCTATCAGAGGTAATTTTTAGGGAATGCGGTAAACTCGACAGGTAAAGGATGATAGTTGATTTAATCTTGAAAAATACTAACACCATTAGCAAGAAGGGACCGTTTATAATACGGCCCCTTCTTTCATTAAGGAACAGGTTATCACCACGTTAAATTATTTGATATTCAGGAAGTTCTCAAGCATCTTCCGACCTTCGGGTGTAAGGATCGATTCCGGATGGAACTGTACGCCATAGATAGGATAATCCCTGTGTTGAACTGCCATGATCTCACCGTCATCGGCAACTGCAGTGATCCGGAGACATTCAGGGATCGTATCGCGGTCGGCAGCCAGAGAGTGATACCTTGCGACTTGGGTGCGCTCACCTATACCCCTGAACAAAGGACAATAAGCGTATAGTCCGACTTCCGACTGCTTTCCGTGCATCAAATGTTCTGCATAAGTAACAGTGGCTCCGTATGCTTTGCAGATAGCCTGATGACCCAGACATACACCCAGGATCGGAATATCGTGGATCGAAGCGGCAACATCGCATATAACTCCCGCATCCTCCGGTCTTCCCGGTCCGGGCGAGAGGATTATGCGGTCCGGACGAAGTGTGCGGATCTCATCTACAGTCATCTCATCATTGCGGATGACTTTTATATCCGGGTCAAGTTCACCGATCAGCTGGTAAAGGTTATAAGAAAAACTGTCATAGTTATCGATAAGAAGTATCATCACTCCACCTCCTGTGCGAGATTCAGAGAAGATATAACGGCTTTTGCCTTATTAAGGCACTCTTCGAATTCCTTCTCGGGTACGGAATCGGCAACTATTCCCGCTCCGCTCCTGACGAAGACCTTGCCGTTCTTCTTATATGCGATGCGAATAGCGATACAGGTATCCATGTTGCCGGTGAAATCTATATATCCGATAGCTCCGCCGTATATACCCCTCTTGTTGTTCTCGAGCTCACCTATAAGCTGGCATGCGCGGATCTTGGGTGCACCTGACAGCGTCCCTGCCGGGAGCACGGCCTCGATCGCATCAAGGGCATCACGTCCCTTGGCGATCTTTCCCCTGACTGTGGAACCGATATGCATAACATGAGAATAGCGCTCTATGCTCCTGAGCTTCTCGACTTCAACTGAGCCGAACTCACTTATCTTTCCCAGGTCATTACGGCCGAGATCAACGAGCATATTGTGTTCGGCAAGTTCCTTCTCATCTGCCAGGAGTTCTTCTTCAAGTCTTTTATCTTCTTCTTCAGTCTTTCCTCTGGGCCTTGTGCCTGCAAGGGGGAATGTGTGAAGGATACCGTCTTCAAGTTTTACCAGAGTCTCCGGAGATGCTCCGGCAACTTCAACATCGGTTCCCGCAAAATAAAACATGTAAGGCGAGGGATTGACCGTTCTTAATATCCTGTATGTGTTAAGAAGGCTCCCTTCAAAAGGTGCGGAAAGCCTGTTAGACAGTACGATCTGAAAAATATCTCCCTCCAGAATGTGGTGCTTGGCCTTCTCCACCATGGCACAGTATTCCTCTTTGGTAAATAAGGGAGTGACTTCGCCTAGAAGTTTGCCTTCGGGATCTTCGCTTTTCGCGCCGTTCTTAAGAAGGTCAATGAGATCTTCCAGTTCTTCAACAGCTTCCTTATATCCGTTATCGATATCTTCCAGAGACATATTTGTTATAAGGATCAGCTTCTGTCTTACATGGTCAAATGCTATGACCTTGTCGAAAAGCATCAGGTCGACATCCTTGAAATTCTCGGTGTCATTTACGTCCATCCTTGCCGTCGGTTCGACATAGCCAAGATAATCGTACGAAAAATATCCGACAAGACCACCTGTAAAAGACGGCAGATAGTCAAGCTTCGGACTCTTAAAACGTGATAAGATCCCCCTTATTATCCCGGAAGGATCATCTGTCTTCTCAGTCCTGTCACCATATGTGATCTCCCCGTTGATACATGTTATCTCGAGCTTCGGATCGAATCCTAAGAAAGTATAACGTCCCCACTTCTCATTAGCCCAGGCAGACTCAAGCATATATGCGTGAGTGGATGCATTCTTAAGAATGCGGATAGTCTCAATGGGCGTCGTGAAATCAGATAAGAACTCGCAGCTCACAGGTACTACATCGTACCTGCCGGTCTTTGCCAGTTCTCTGACTTCCTCGATTGACGGCATTACTTTCATGGTTGTCACCTCCGCTTTTTTCAGTTGTCAGAGGCAATAAAAAACGCCCCTGACAAAAGATCTGATGATCTAATGTCAAGGACGAATAATACTTATCCGCGGTGCCACCTTGATTCACGGTCTGACCCGTGCGCTCAGACGGGATACCATCATATCCCCGGCAACTTACGTATGCCTTACGTCGCAATATACTTAGGGATGACCCTTTCCTTTGCGCCCTCAGGAGTCCATTCACTTAAGGTCCTTGTACCCGGATCACACCACCCCGGGCTCTCTGTGACAGGTATTCTTGAAGTTACTCACTCTCCGTCAACGGTTTGATTAAATTGTCATAAAAATACTACATGAAAGATAAGTTGTCAAATAACAGGGACTTTCCCGATATGAGAAAGCCCCTGAGATATATTACCGATTATACGGATTTGACTTAAGGCATCCAGTTGATATAGATATATCTGATCTCGCCGTTTACAAATTCAAAGTCATATGAGCTTCCGCCATAGTACTTCTCGGATTCGATCGAATACTTGTAAGTATCGGAATAATAGTCGCTGTCTTCATCTTCATAATGTTCGACACCGTCTTCAGGCAGACCTGCGCTTGCCTCGAGTTCAGCCATTGTAAGTGTAAGCGGGAAATCAAGCTTTAAAACATCCTGTTCAATGTCTTTGTTAACAGGGATATAGATCTCGCAGATAACACACTCGTTCATGGGCATTCCTTCATCAGAATCATTCATGACATATACCTGAGCGCTGTAATATTCTGCAAGTTCGATCTTAAAACCGGATGACTGATAATGTGACTTGAGATTGTTGTTTGCATCCTCAATATCACTCTTATTAAATGGAACATCGTCATCGATCAGATCCTGAAGTGTAGTTTTTCCGAGAGTATACTTCTTGCCGTTGATGTAGAAGTTCATCTCATCAAAGTTAACGATAGTCCCGCTGACAACAGAAGGAGCCTTTGTTGTCTCCTCTGAAGTCTCAGCAGGAGTAAGTGTCTCCTCCGAAGTCTCAGCCGGAGTCAGTGTCTCATCTGTTGTTTCAACAGGAGTGGTCACGATAACAGGATCAGTCTCTGTAGCTACAGGGATTTCCTCTTCTTCAAATTCAAACTCGTCAGGATTCTTGGCATTCCAGGTAACCGTTACCTCAAGAGAACCGTCCTTTGAGATAAATACCCATTCAGCTTCCTTCTCATCCTTGGAAATATCCTCGGATTCGAACTTGAAATCCATGTCATACTCTTCCTCAGCCGCATTTCTGGCATCCTTCTTGGAAGGAACTTCAACTTTCTTGCTGCAGGCAGCGATGCCAAGCATCATGGAAAGGCCGAGGATAAGTGCCATAACTCTTTTCATTCAGATTACCTCCTTACCCGATGTAAAAGCTTTTTTATATTACTCCAAATGCCTGGGTCGGACAGTCGTCAGAATAAATAAAAAGCACCGTCTTCAGAAGGCGGTGCTTTGTTACTTATTATTTAAATAAATATCAATATGTAAATGCTTCGATCAATCCGGCGTTTACAACATACTGAGGATTTGTTGAAGTCTCAAGATCTGTATTCCAAGTGTTGAAGTTTGCAGTGATCAGATCGTTTCTAACTGTATTCTGCCATGTAGGTCTGGCAGCTTCGAAATAATAAACATAGACTGTCTTCTGATCATCAGAGATAACGATCTTGATATCGCCGGCCTTACGTGAACCGTCAAAGAGCCACTGGCCTGCTGACATCTGGGCGCTGTCCAGCGGATTGTCATCTGTGGTTACGAACTGATCTACAGTCGCACCGGATTTGTAACCGCCGTCAAGCATCTCTGTCTTGTCTGAAGTGTGCTCCTTAACAACACTGTAGAAAGTAAGAGGATCCAGACCTTCGGTGCAATATGTTGCAGCTTCATTAGCAAGATTCTGTGCAGCCTGAGCGATCTCCTCCTCAGGGGCATCAGACTTAACATCAACATTTAATGTAAGAGTTCTGTATGAAACAGTCTTAATCTCATTAAGACGTTTGTCAGCGATAAAAGCGACATAAACACCATCTTCAACCGGAATAACCTTGGCTTCACCAACCTTGGAATCTGCAGCGAAAAGATAATCCTTAAGGTCAGCTTCCAGATATGTAGCCTGTGTATATGTGAAGCCAGCTCTGAATGTAGGATCCTGGTCGTCATCGAAGGTTGCAAGAGCATCTGTGTCATTGATCTCTGTAAGATAATCCATTACAGCCTTTCTGAAAGATGCTGTATCCTTTGCAGCGCTTGCGATCTTGTTTGCGGCAGCGGTTGCATCCGTAAGTCCGATCACAGAACCTGCATCATCTTTTTTAGCATTGATAAAGTAGGAACTGCAGTCAAGAACATAGTAAATGGCGGGATTCTCATCAAACTTAGCCTGGATCTGCTCTTCCGTAGGAACGATGGCAGGATCAAACTGCTTGAGATAATATCCGTATTCCTGAGCAAGAACTTCGCGTGCAATAAAATCGACATAAGTTCTCTTTGTCATGCCTTTACCATAATTAGCTTCAATATACTGCTGACCGGAAGAAGCACCGTAAAGAGATGCATACATATCAATAGTATCAAGATCAGAAGATGCATACTTACGGGCCTTGGAATACTGCATGAAATCAGATCCTTTTGCGGCACGCTCGATCAGTGCAAGTGTTCTCATCTCACTTGCAGTTTCTCTTAAGATCCAATCTCTGTATGTCTCTCCGGTTTCCTCGCTGTATACTTCATCCAGATTATCCTGGGAAACCATACCGTAATTGGAATAGTTGCTGAAAACCTCCTGGAAATGGAAGTTCGTCTCAAGAATAGAGAAATTCTTTACAGTCCTGACAGAACCGTCGGAAAGTGTCTCTGTAATTCCGACACCTGTAAGTGTCTTGGGAAGTATTCCGGAGATATAGACGAAGAAGCCTATGACGATAAGGACAATAACTACGATTACTGCTGCCAAACCGCCTGTAACTGCTTTTCTGCTCGACTTTCCGGACTTGGAGGTCTTAGCCATTTTACCTACCTACCTTATTATTATTTATAAAAAGCACCAAACATTATAATTCGGTGCCTTGAATAATGCAAGAAAGACCTTCAGGAACATCGATAATATGATCGGGCCCCAGACTTTTTATTTCATCTATGGACATCCTTGTCCACCCTACGAGAGCAAAACCCGCTCCACAGTCTTTTGCCGAAAGAATGTCAGGGACAGCATCTCCGACATAAAGAACGCGGCTCATATCAGTGATCCCCAGCCTTTTTGCCGCCTCAACCAAAGGATCCCCGTAGGGCTTCGCACGGACAGTGGCCTCGCGGAAAACCATAGTGTCAAAATATTTTTCAAGATCCAGGAGATCGATGGTGATCATGGCGGACGACTCGCGTTTTGAAGTGACTATGCCCTGTTTTACGCCAATGGAACGGATCTCTGACAGGAAATCATAGACTCCGGGAAAGATCGGAACCGCATTTTCTTTGAGCCTGGCACAGTTATATTCCAGGTAAGCTTCCGTCAGACGTTCTTTAGTCTCTTCGTCATGCATCGCAAACGTATCGCCTAAAGGTCTTCCGATATAGCTCATCAGATCCTCGTCGGTCCTGTCTGTTCCGCCCAGGACCAACTCATAAGCTTTTTTGAAACACTCCATTATCAACGGGATCGAATCCCATAATGTCCCGTCCAGATCATAGAGAACAAGATCGTATCTACTCATCGTGTCTGCTGCTCTCTTCTTTTCCGTTTTCTTCGGGCGGGATTACCGGATTGATGTGAATAAGGATCTTGGAAATGGCATTCTCTTCAACTTTAAGCACCTTGATCCTCAGGTTCTTGTAGTTGACAACAGGATGTTCGGTCTCCTCCGGAACACGGTCGAGCTGTGAGATGACAAGGCCTGCGATCGTATCATATTCGTCGTTATCGAGCTCAATATCGAGAACATCCTCAAGATCTGACAGAGTCATGTCGCCTCTGACTATATAATCGCCGTTGGAGAGTTTTACGAACTCATCTGCCTCATCGTCAAACTCGTCAGTGATATTTCCCACGAGTTCTTCGAGCATATCCTCGATCGTGGCAATACCCATTGTTCCGCCGTATTCGTCTACGATCACGGCCATCTGCATTCCGCAGTTCTTCATCTCGCCGAAAAGCGAAGATATCTTACGTGTCTCGTGAACGATAAGAGGCTCTCTGATAAACTTTTCGAGCTTAAAAGGTTCCTCTTCCGTAGGCGGCATGATTCCGATGAGGTCTTTTATATGAAGGATACCGATGATGTCATCGATCGTATCCTTGTAGACAGGGATCCTTGTAAACTTCTCTTCCCTTGCGACACGCATGACTTCGTTGTAGTCGGCATCAATAGGAAGCGAGACGATCTTCTTTCTGTGGGTCATGATCTCCGATACTTCTTTGTCGTTGAACTCGAAAACATTCTCGATCATCTCTTTTTCGGTATCTTCGATATTGCCGGATTCAGATCCGACATCGACCATCATACGGATCTCTTCCTCCGTGACAGGCTTGTCGGTCTGGTTCGGATCGATCCTGAAGAGCATTAAGATGAGGTTCGTGGATTTTGTAAGGAACCACACGAACGGCTTTAATACCGCTCCGAAAAACTTCACGACATTAGCAGCCGCAAAAGCCCATTTCTCCGGCTTGTTCTGAGCAATCCGCTTAGGGACCAGCTCGCCTAAAACAAGTGAAAAATAAGAAAGGACGATAGTGATAAGCACCGTCCATAAGGATTCCATCCAGGGATACTTTGAGGCCGGATCAACAAGAAGAGCCAGCTTATTTGCAAAACTGTTGGCAGCAAAAGCCGATGACAGGAATCCGGCCAGAGTAACGCCAACCTGGATCGTCGCAAGAAAGTTCCCCGGATTATCAAGGAACTTTATAACACGGAGAGCTTTCCTGTCTCCGTCTTCGGCAAGCTTTCTCATCTTTGCATCGTTCAGCGAGATGACAGCCATCTCGGTGCCCGAGAAAAAGGCATTAACGAGAACAAAGAATACGACCAGTAAAATGCTAAAAAAAGTGTTCATTATTTCATTCCGTTAAGAAGATCGATCAGAGTCTGTCTTACGACCTGGTGATCAGCCTTGCCCTTCAGAGCACGCATTGACTGACCGATCAGGAAAGTCAGGTTCTTCTCCTCGCCTGCAAGATATCCGTTTACGGCCTTCTCATTAGCAGCCAGGATCTCCTTGATAACAGGCTCGATAGCACTTGTATCGGATACCAGTGCAAGACCGTTGTCGGCAATATACTTTTCGGGATCAGTGCCGTTAAGGAATGCTTCCTCGAGTGCTTTCTGACCTGATTTGCGGTTGATCTTACCCTCATTTACGAGGTTGATGATCTTACCCATTATCTTACCGTCAAAGTCGATATCGCCTGCAAGGACCTTGGCATCCTTGGCAAACTTAAGAAGATCTGTCATGAGCCAGTTGGAGCAGTCCTTGGGGTTCTTTGCAACTTCGCATGCGCTCTCGAAAACCCTTACCAGTGCAGGTGTTCCTGTAATGATCTCAGCGTCATACTCAGGGAGACCCAGCTCCTTTACGTATCTCTCGCGCTTTGCATCGGCAAACTCGGGAAGCTCTGCTCTTACCTTATCAAGGAATTCCTCCGAGATGTTGATGGGCATAAGGTCCGGATCCGGGAAATATTTATAATCCTGGGCATTTTCCTTGGAACGCATGGAGTATGTGTACTCCTGCTCATCATCCCAACGCCTTGTCTCCTGGACTACCTTGCCGCCTTCCTCGATAAGGTCGATCTGTCTGTCGCGCTCATATTCGATAGCACGCTCGATAGCTTTAAGGCTTGCGATATTCTTCATCTCTGTCCTTGTGCCGAATTCCTTCCGGCCGGCAGGTCTTACAGAGAGGTTAACATCAGCTCTCATAGATCCTTCCTGCATCTTGCAGTCGGATATTCCAAGATACTGCATGGTATCTCTGAGTTTCTCAAGATAAGCGATGACCTCTTCACCGGATCTGAAGTCAGGTTCGGATACGATCTCAAGGAGCGGTACGCCGCAGCGGTTGAAGTCGACCATTGTCATGCCCGTAACAGGGTCATGAACGAGCTTTCCGGCATCCTCCTCCATGTGGATCTCGTGGATGCCGATGGACTTCATTCCCTTTGAAGTCTTTATGTCAACATGACCGTTCCTGCATATCGGGAAATAAAGCTGTGATATCTGATATGCCTTCGGAAGGTCGGGATAGAAATAGTTCTTACGGTCAAACTTGTTGTTTCTTGTGATCTCGCAGTTAAGCGCAAGTCCTGCCTTTACGGCATACTCGACCACCTGCTTGTTCAATGTCGGAAGTGTACCCGGCATTCCCGAGCAGACTTCGCAAACGTGTGTATTGGGCTCGCCTCCGAACTTGGCAGAGCAGCCGCAGAAGATCTTTGATTCTGTCGAGAGCTCGCAGTGTACTTCGAGTCCTATTACCATCTCATAATCCTGCATGATCTTAGCCCTCCCCTCTCAAAGCATTTTCCGGGATCTTATTCTCGAATCCGTTATCAGCCGTAGCCTTCTGATAGCTTGAAGCCACGCCGATTATGGTCTCTTCGGAGAATCTCTTTCCCATGATCTGAAGTCCCACGGGGAGTCCTTCTGATGTAAAGCCGCATGGTACGGACATCGCAGGGATACCGACGATGTTGATTAGTACCGTGCAGATATCGCCGAGATACATCTTCAGAGGATCTGATAAGCTCTCACCCTTTTTAAGAGCAGCGGTGGGAGCAACAGGTCCTAAGACTGCATCGTACTTTTCGAATGCCTGGTCGAAAGCCTGCTTAATGAGGTTCTTAACTCTAAGAGCCTTGTTGTAGTAAGCATCGTAATAACCGGAGGAAAGCACGAAGTTGCCGAGCATGATCCTTCTCTTGACCTCAAGACCGAAGCCTTCGCTTCTGGACTTGATATAGAGCTGACCTAAGTCTTCAACACCTTCAGGTCTGAAGCCGTACTTAACGCCGTCATATCTGGAAAGGTTTGAGCAGGCCTCAGCCGTGCAGATGATGTAATAAGTCGGGATAGCGTACTTGATGATGGGCATCGGGAATGTCTCAACAGTTGCACCCTTTGACTTAAGGACTTCCACAGCATCGAGAACAGCTTTTTTAACGTCCTCATCGATACCTTCGCCGATATATTCTTCAGGGATACCGAACTTCTTTCCTTCAAGGCTGTAATTTTCTATTGCTGAGAGGTCGAGTTTTCCGGACTCTAATGAAGACTGGTCCTTGGGATCCTTGCCGCTGATAACGTTGTAAACAGCAGCGATATCTTCAGCTTTTCGGGCGATAGGTCCGATCTGATCTAAAGAGGATGCAAAAGCAACCAGACCATATCTGGAAACCGCGCCGTAAGTAGGCTTAAGTCCTGTGACACCGCAGAAAGATGCAGGCTGCCTGATAGATCCGCCTGTATCGGAACCCAAAGCAACAGGAGCAAGAGCAGCTGCCACGCATGCGGCAGAACCACCGGAAGAACCGCCCGGAACTCTGTCTGTATCCCAGGGGTTGGATGTGACGCCGAAGTAGCTGGTCTCTGTTGTGGAGCCCATCGCAAACTCGTCCATATTCGTCTTGCCGAGAATGATCATTCCGGCCTCTTCGATCTTACGGATTACTTCCGCATCGTAAGGCGGAATGAAGTTTCCGAGCATCTTTGAAGCACAAGTGGTCTTTATCCCCTTAGTGCAGATGTTGTCTTTGATGGCGATCGGAACACCTGCCAGAGGACCTGTAAGTGTTCCTGCCTTTATAGCCTCATCGGCTTTTTCAGCCTTTGCAAGCGCTTCATCTCTTATGACGGTAATGTATGACTTATACTCACCGTCTTTTGCATCTATGGCATCAAGGAAAGCCTTTACCGCTTCAACAGAAGTAATCCTGCCATCCTTTATAGCCGCGCCGATCTCAAGGGCGCCCATTTTCCTGATCTCAATACCGGTCATAATGCGCCCCCTTAATCAAAGGTCTTCGGTACTAAGATCGTACCGTCTTTTGTCTCGGGTGCGTTGCTTAATACCGCATCCCTCATATCTCCGTTAGCGATGACATCTTCGCGCGTAACATTCGATACGCCCGCAACATGGCTTAAAGGTTCAACGCCTTCAGTGTCAAGCTCGCTTAACTGATCGAAATAACCCAGGATATCGCCCAAAGCCTTTTGGGTCTTCTCCTCATCTTCAGCGCTCAGTTCCAGACGCCCGAGGCTCTCCAGATACTGAACCAGATCTTTTGTGATCTCCATTTGAACACACTCCTGCATACTACTATTAGCTAACTATAACCTTAGAATTTTATCATGACGCTAAATTATAATAAAGGGCTTTGAAATAAAGACAACCCGGGTCCTGTGCACTTTTTCCACGGAAAAGGCTTCGAAAAGTGCATAAAACCCGTGATTTGTGCACTTTTTGCCCCGTTATTTCATGAAAAAGCGCATAGGCATTGTGCAAGTCCAAAAACATCCCAGATCAAATAAAGGAGCTGTCCCCTTTTAAGACAGCTCCTTTGAAACCCGATTAAATTATGTTGAATCTAAGTCCGCTTACTCTTCGTCAGAGTCCTCATCTTTGAGATCATCATCAAGATCATCATCAAGATCATCCTCATCAAGCTTGGCTTTTCTGACCTTGCCCGAAGACTTCTGTGAAGACTCATTCTTGCTGTCGGAAGAGGAACTGTCATTGGGCTTGCCGTTCCTGAATGCATATACAACAAGAATGACTATGACTGCAACGATGGCAACTGCCGCAAGCGTGATAAATACGACAATAAGAACATCTGCAGACTGTGAAGGATCAGTCTGTGATCCGGAAGGTGTCTGTGTTGTTGCAGCAGAAGTAGCAGCTGTAGGATCAGACGAGGAATCCTCGGAAGGCAGAGAGATCTCCGGTACGGGTGTTGCCGTGGGAGCTGCAGGTGCGGGAAGATAAACGTCGTCCGTATGGAAATCGTGAGTTCCCGCATCGATCTCATCAAGAACTGACTGGCCTAACACATTCATGGCTATCTGATCAAGAGCATCCTGTTCCTGTTCCTTAAGACCAAGGTAACCGACTACGAAGTAACCGTATTCGGGAGCAAAGATAACATCCAGTTCTCCGGCGGTCCTTCCGTCGCCATATGCCCATTCCTCAAACTTGGGAACCATCTGACCCTTAGGAACGGCGATATCACCCTGATCGTAAACATTTCCTGCCTCCTGGGCAGCCTGGGCAAGTCCTGTGAGGTCATCAATGGAAGAACATGAATCCTTCATGGAATTAGCAGCCTCAAGAGCCTTATCCTTTATTTCCTGCTCAGCTGTATCAGGTGCATAGAAGAGAGCATATCTGACATAAGGGACTTTAAGTTCTTCTTCCGCGAACTCGTAATTATCACAGAAGTTGCTCGAATATGCATCGGCAATATAGTATCTCTCGAGTACTTTTCTGAAGTTGGCCTCATCATTGCCGGGACCATAGTAGAACTGGAGATACTCATCAAGAGACTTACCTGAGTCGGCGGCATTGCCTGTCTTGATGTTTTCCATCATGTCATCGATTGCCTTGAGGGTATCGTCAGAAAGAGTAATGTTTGCTTCAGCAGCACGCTTGCATAAGACACATGTGCTCTCGATCGAATTCTCGGCATACTTGATAAAATAATCACCGAATGTCTCATAATCACTTCCGGAATACTCTGCGGAAAGGTCGATATATCCGAGTGTTGTGGCGGGATAATAACCCATGTTTGCATAGCCGCTCAGATCAAGGAATGCATTGATAAAGTAGAAGTTTGATTCCTGCTTGGGAATTGCGGCACCGTCAAAATAGTACTGATGGTCAAGGTAGTTCATCAGCTGTTCGCCGTAAAGCTCCTCAAATGACTGAGGTTCAGCGGGAGTTGTTTCTGCTGATGCATCTGTGACAACAGCCTCCGTTGTCTCTGGAGTAACAGAACTTTCAACACTTGTGTTTTCGGTAAGTGTTCTGGTCTGGCTGCAGCCTGTGATCGTTGATGCGGCAATTATGCCTGCAAGGATTAATGTGCTGATCTTTTTCATTTTCCGGTTATCCTCTTGTAGTCTTCTGTACATGCAGCGATAGTATCGTCCATGTCATAGTATTTGTATTTGCCGAGCCGTCCTCCGAACTCGACCTTATCGTCCGACCCGGACAATTCCGAGTATTTACGGTAAAGCTCATTGTTCCTCTCATTGTTGAGCGGATAGTACGGCTCGTCACCCGGTTTCCACTCAGCGGGATATTCGTGAGTGATGACCGTGCCATTGCCCTTTCCGAACTCGAAATGCTTGTGTTCCAAGATCCTCGTGAACGGTGTCTCGGCATCGGTATAATTAACTACCGCATTGCCCTGGAAGTCATCTGTATCGGGCAGATATTCTGTCTCGAATCTCAGACTCCTGTACTCAAGCTTGCCTAAAGAGTAATTATAATACTCATCTATCATGCCCGTATATATGATTTTAGTGGCAATTTTGTCCAAAGATTCTCTCTCAGAAAGATAATCTACGTTCAATCTAACCTCAATCCCGTCAAGCATGTTCTCTATCCATTTGGTATATCCGCCGACCGGAATTCCCTGATAGTTATCATTAAAATAGTTATTGTCATAAGTTAATCTGACCGGAAGGCGCTTGATTATGAATGCAGGAAGTTCTGTGGCTTTCCTGCCCCACTGCTTCTCTGTGTAACCTTTAACAAGCTTGTTGTAAATATCAGGACCGATGAGAGAGATCGCCTGTTCTTCAAGGTTCTTCGGCTCATCGACTATTCCTAATGCTATCTGCTCATCCAGCTTGGCTCTGGCCTCTGCAGGTGTTACGACACCCCACATCTTATTAAATGTGTACATATTGAACGGCATCGAATAAAGCTCGCCCTTATAGTTTGCGACAACACAATTTGTATATCTGTTAAACTCAGCGAATCTGTTAGCGAAGTCCCATACTTCCTTAACGCTCGTATGGAAGATGTGAGCTCCGTACTTATGGACATTTATCCCGTGAACATCTTCCGTATAGACATTTCCCGCGATATTCGGTCTTCTGTCTATAACAAGACACTTATAGCCGTCATCTGTGGCAAGGCGCGCGAAAGTCGCACCATATAATCCCGCTCCTACGATCAGAAAATCATATTCACCCATATCTTATCCTCCAAATCTCGAAAACCGTTCATTTAATATACACTATTTTAGGACAAACACCTAAATACAGGGGGACGTTCACCCTTTTGAGAAATCGATACGCTTGTTGCAGATCTCAAGAGCAGCCGGTCTGTGGGTTATTATCACAACAGTCCTGTCAGTCAGTTTCTTTAACTGCTCTAAAAGATTCTTCTCAGTCTCCTCGTCCAATGCGCTGGTTGATTCATCGAGCATCAGTATAGGGCGCTCACTGAAGATAGCCCTCGCGATCGCGATGCGCTGCATCTGGCCTTCGGATAATCCGGTGCCTTTCTCTCCTAACGGAGTATCGAGTCCCAAAGGAAGTTCCCTGACGAATGAATCGGCGCACGCAGCTTCAAGAGCACTCCACAAACGCTTATCATCATTAAGGCCTGACGGATCTGCAAATGAAATTGCCTCTCGGATGTTGCCGCTCATAAGGAGATTCTCCTGGGGAACATAAGCAAACAAAGTCCTCCATTCGGGAGTAAGGTCATATCTGTTGCCTGATACATCAATAACGGAAGCTTCGCCTGAGTTTAAGCGGTACAGACCCATGAGAAGATTCATGGTCGTACTCTTTCCGCATCCGGATTCGCCCGTGAAAGCTACATAGTCACCTTTATCGATGTGAAGGTCAAGACCTGAAAGGACAGACTCCCTGTCGTCTTCTTCGTAACTGAAGCATGCATCTTTGAGTTCAATTCCGGAAAAATCATTCTGATAGAAACTTCTGGTATCTTTAGGTTCGCGGATCGTGCCTTTGTAATCAGGTTCGATCTTCTCGATCTCGATCATCCTCTCGGCACTTGCAAGCATATTGAAAAACTGCGGAACAGCGTGTGACACTTCTGCCATCGGGTGATCTATCTGTCCGACAAGCCTTAAGATAGCCATCATGGTACCGTATCCAAGCATTACATTAAAAAGCTTATAGCTGCATATAATGGCGACGATAAGATATCCGACCCTTACCAGGGCATATATACCCGTGGCGCATACGGATACAAACCTTGTCCTTCTCATCCTTGCATCAACGATACCGTCAAGCTTCTCATCAGCCTCCTTTGCCATATCCTCTTCCTTGTTGAAAGTGCGGATGACAGAAAGGCTTCCTATTGATTCCTGGAAGAAACCGAATACGGCTCCCTCACGGTTCTGGACTTCCTTATGGTAATTCTTGAGTTTAGTCTTTAAGAAAAGAGATAAAATGAGCATGACGATCCCCAACGGGATAAGGAACCACACGACCTTCGGCAACAGGAGGAACAGCGATATCACAGCACACGTAAACTGGGCAATAAGCCCTGCGGTGCTTGGAACGATAGTTGCAACCGCACCTGCGATTATCGTGGAATCCGAGTTGATCCTGGTCATCCAGTCTCCGGAGTGGACTTTTCTTATATCCCCGTAATAACGGGTGATCAACTCGCTGTATGCTCTTAATCTGTAAGCTTTGGTGAGCTTGACCGTTGATCTGTCGGTAAAATAGATGCCGCCCCAGTAAAAGAAGATCGCAAGGACAACGAGTACCGATGTAAGAATTGCTCCCGTCTTTAGTGCTTCCCAGTCCTGGGATACGGCGCTGTCGATCATGTCTTTCAAAAGAAATGCAAAGACTACTCCCTCAACGCCCTGAAGGATCTTAACGATGAACAGGACTATAAGGCTCCCTCTTGCGCAGGAAGTCATTTTACGGATCCATTTGAGAGTATTCCAATCGATCTTTTTCTTGCCCACTTTATCAAACACCGTATTTCTTCAGTATCGTAGCTATGTCACTGTCGCCGTTATCACCCTTGGAGGCAAAATCCTTCATCAGAAATTTTCTCAGGAATCCTTCCTTGGCAGGCGAAACCAATGCCGGCTGCATCGAATTATCAGGGTCAGCAGAGCGGATGTCAGCATCACCGGAGCAGCGACGGAGCAGTTCTTCAGCTCTTTCACTTCCGCAGATCACCAATGATGTTCCTTTTCCGTCTGCAAGGTCCGGGTATTCCTTTTCGACTCCCCAGTAATCTCCGATCGTAAAATCAAAGTCTTTTACGGCAGTCGTATAAGGACACGAATAGCAGCTCGGACGCAAAGAAAGTTCCTTAGAATAAATCCTGCAGAAAGGATCCTTCATGTAATCTGTCTTATATGTCTCCTGTCCTACAGTATACAGGACAGTATGTGCATCGTCTGTTTTTATCTTCTCCCTGGCGCAATAATATGTAAGGTTTCCGTTGTGCCGGGCTTCAAGGAATCGGCAGTATTCCTGCCAATATACGGGTGACTGGACTCCCCTGCAGATGATCGATGCGAGCCAGAGATTTCCGGAATCCCCTATAAGCTTCTTTACTGCGTGGCATTGGCAGGGAGTTCCCGTAAACAGGACAGTTCTTCCGGTATCTATAGCTTCCTTTATCTTTCCGAAAACATCGCCCAGAGAGCTCTGAACATATTTGGACTTTCTCATCGGCGTAATATCATCTGCAAGAATATGCCTTACAGTGTGATCTTCATCGTAGACAGCGCCGCAGATCAATCCTCCCTTATTAAGGATCTCACCTGCTATAAGAGAAAAAGCTCCGCCTGATGTGCTCTTTTGCAGCAGTACCTGATCTTTGACTCTCACCGCATAAAATGAGGCTTCCGCATCAAAGACATCAGGATTCAGTGACGGGCAGACAGACTGGCACATTCCGCAGTCAATGCATTTTTCCTGTTCTATTGCAGGATAGTAAAAACCCTCTTTGTCAGAAACCATGCTTACAGCTCCTGCAGGACAGGAATAGCTGCAGGCTTCACATCCGAAGCATTTGGACCTGTTCTCAACGATCTGCTGCATCAGCTAATATTTCCTTTAAATATCCGATCGAAGCTTCTCTTTCTTCTTTCAGATTCTCTTCGATCTTTCCGGGTTCAGGGCTGGCCAGATTGCAGCCCATTGCTTTTTCAAGACCTGCTTTATTCAGAAGATCTTCCATCCTTCCGTTGCGTTTTGCAAGTTCCCCTTCATTTCCGGCAACAGAAACCGGACGTTCAAACATCAGCGAGAAGGCCGTACCGTGGAATGAGTTCGTAAATGTTCCCGATGAATGCGCCATCAGGCCTACCCAGTCATTAACGGATACCTGGCTCCAGGCCGGGAACCCGCATTGAGGCATAAACGCCGCTGTAATGATGCGGAGATCCAATCCGTCAGCCTCAGCTTTTTCCTTGGCCTTTTTGTGAAGAGCGGCATCGTACTTAACCATAAAGAGAAGATAATAGGGCTCATCACCCGGGTCAGATGCTATCTTAAGCCATTCCTCTTTAGAGAGCAGAAGCGTCGGATCTAATGAGACCTGTGCATCCCTGCCTGTAAGGTCTTTAACGATCTTTTGTCCGGATCTTTCTCTTACTGAGATCTTCCTGAAACTTTCCAGCTGCTCTGAACACCATTGTTTTCCCTTTTCGGGAAATTCTTCGGAACCGAAGCTCGCTGCATAAGAATACTTCTTTTTATCTTCTGCAAATGTCAGGAAAAATCTTTCATCCACACCGGGGATCCTGAAATTCCAAATCTGGTCGCTTCCTGCAATAAACAGGTCAAAATCGTTGTTGATCGATTCCTTATCTTTCAGATCGTAATCTCCTGAACACTTCATGTATTGCTCACGGAACCTTTTAAAGAGTTCTTCTCTCTTCTTTCCTTCCGATATGATCCTTTGGGCGAAGAGCGCAGTCGGACCTTTGGTCGGAAAATAGGTTTCCTCTTTCGCGGCCTTATTGCTGAACGAGACAAACAGGCTGTCCGCACCCAGTTTATTCAGAGTCTGCTGTAGAGCATATGCCTGCAGGACTGCACCGAAATTATCAGCTTCATGAAATGTCACTATTCCCGCTTGCACGATCTTTTATCTCCTTTTTGACCTGCTGTATCAGAAGCAGTTTCAGATCTTCCATATACTGCTTTTCCAGCCCGTCGATCACTTTCGTATAGTATTCCTGATCGCATGCGCAGAATGGAAGTATATCACGGTAAAGTTTTATAAAATTTTTCTTTCTCTCCAGTGTTTGAGTATAGCTTCTCTTCCTGCTCGAATGGCCGCTGTTTCTCTGATAATAAGTATGAAGTATTTCAGGAACAAATCCGCACACCGAACGGCTCGCAGGCGGAAGAAGGAGCTGAAGATTCTGACCTTCAGTCGATATGGGTATTTCCCTGTCGGGATAACACTCATCGAAAAGAGCCATCCTGACCATATAGCAACCCGCGTAACAGTATGTGGTCTGTCTTAACAGTTCCTCGAAAATATCCTGATCTTTACGGTCCTGATCCTTCGTGCTGCGGGCTGTACTCCCGCCCTCATCGACATTAATGATATATCCGTCGTTTCTAACCATACCAATCCCGGGATGATCAATGAGATATCTGACCTTTGATTCAATGCATTCCGGTGACATATAGTCATCAGCATCACACCAGGTCAGATAATCTCCCGTTGCATCTTTCAATGCTGCATTTACTGCTGCAGCCTGCCCTCCGTGTGGAAGAGCAAGCACTTTGACACTGATGCCCGATCCGGCAAGTTCATCTTTGATGCTGTTTATATACTCCAAAGAGCCGTCAGAAGAGCCGTCATCTGCAAATATGCATTCTATTGGTCTCCATGTCTGATCCTTTATGCTGCAAACGCATTCTTTCAGATATGGCATCGCATTATAGACAGGCACCAGCAGCGAGACAAGAGAATTCATGAGCCGCTCATCCTTTTTCTTAAAAGTGCCGCATAGTTTTTCAGTTCCTCTTTGCGGTCTGTCCTGCCTGTATTGGTAAGATGGATCCTGCGGTTCAAAATGACATCCGGCAGCTGCACAGTCTTAAGTCCGGAAGCTCTCAGCTTCATCATCCAGTCAACAGTCTCACCGCTCTTAAGTGTCTCATCAAATAACCCGACAGTATCAAAGACAGATCTTTTTATTAGTGAACAGCCCGGCAAAATACCTTCATAAGGTTCCGTTCTCGGAACGACATTCCCGAGTTCTGCTGCAGTTATTTCAGGAGAGACAAAATCCCTTGTCTTTCCAAAGACCGCAACTGTCTCAGGATCGGCTTCAACCGGAGCATATAGTTTTTTCAGAGTATCAGGTTCACATTTATCATCCGAATCCAAAAGGAATATCCATTCGCCTTTGGACTGTTTTATTCCTTCGTTCCTGGCATGCGCTGCACGCTGTCTGTTCTGCGGAATTACAGTACATCCCAGTTCTTTTGCGATCCCGGCAGTTCCGTCAGTCGAACCGTCATCGATCACGATTATCTCAATATTGCCTTCCCATGCCTGATCCATAACTGAATTCACTGCTTCAGCCAGATATTTTTCGGCATTATATGCCGGGATTATCACTGACAGATCCGGTTTCATAACTGTTTATCCTTCAAAGCTTTTCTTGCATTTCTGAATGCTTCGGCCCTCAAAGCCAGCATCGCAGCCTGATCAGGTCTTTCATGTTCGAGCGTAATGTTGGCGTCATGGATCCTTCTGAAATACAATACATCCTCGATCTGAGATGAAAGATCCAGGCCTGCAAATCCCAGACGCATTATCCATTCTGTATCTTCGCCGTGCTCTCTGGATGTGACAAATCCACCGCATTGTTCGAAAACGCTCCTGTGGATCAGCGCAGCCGTAAGCCTGAGATCCGGAAGCGCATTCTTAACTGCCTTCTGCCTCTCAGTAAGTTCTTTCTCGGGAATATCGGAAAAATTCTCATACCTGCAGAATACGATCTGACAATCCTTGTGTTCTTCGATATATCCAATTTCCTTTTCAAGCATATGGCTGTCCATCAGATCGTCTGCATCAAGGAAAGCCAGCCATTCCCCCCCTGCCTCTGCAACACATCTGTTTCTTGCAGCTGATATGCCCTGATGTTCACATCTGATATACCTGATATCCGGATATTCCTTCAAAATACTTTCAGTATCATCATCTGATCCGTCATCTACAACAATGATCTCAGAGGCAGGATATGTCTGATCCAATGCGCTTTTAACAGCTGTCCCGATATAAGAAGCCGCATTATAAGCCGGAATCAGAACAGAGATCTTCTTCATGCCTTCTGACCTTCTTTATTGTTCCCCTCGATGATGTCCTTATTCCGGTGAGCAACTATTGTGGCAGCTGTAATTATCCTGGCCATTTGTTTTGACTTTTCGGTGATCATTCCTTTTTCTTTAAGAAGAGCATAGGCCTCTCCATAGTGAATGATATCTTTATTAACGATCGTCTGGGCGATATACCAGTCTTTATTCTTCTCGAATTCATCGAGATCGAATACTTCCCCGAATCTGTCCAGTTTGCCTAAAGCATACAGAGCCGTTTTCGTGAAAACACATTTGGAACATCTGCAGTCTCTGTTTCTTCTCGTCATTATGCAGGGGTGAAGATATTTTCTGGCAGGCTCATAATCAGAAAGGTCTATTAACTTTTCTATTCTGGGCTTATGTCCTCCTGTGGAATACAGGCTCGTGGTCTTTGTTGAAAGATAAGGGAAAAGGAAAAGATCGGCATAAGCGCTGTCGTTTATATCAAAAGAGAATTTGGCAAATTCATAAGTCGTTGAGATAAAGTAAACGGCAAAGAGCTTTTGCAGTGCAAGAATGCATGAAGTAAGACGGTAACTTATTACAGAGAGGTAATTCTCATCATTTAGGATCTGATGCAGATTCGTATCGATCAGCAGAAGTTTGAGTCCGGTATCTTTAACGATCCCGTTAGTGGCTTTCTCCGTAAAATAGCTGATCTTCCTCTCATCATTTCCGCCTTCGTAAGCTCCGCAGTTTGCGATTACAAGATGGGTAAGCTTAAAAGGTGATTTATTTAATACTGTCATATTCATGACGGTGTGCATGGAATCAACTCCGCCGGAATATCCGGTTGCAACTGCGCCCGCACATTCAGTCACATCAGGTACAGCATCAGCTTCCACCTTGATAAGGTGATAATCTCTCATTTTCGATGAGCATACGGGAACCAGATACTCGTTGATCTGATACAGCAAAGAGCCTGATACCGGTGCCATGCACTTGATATCTTCCTTCCTGCGCATGGCCCTGGGCAGCAGCGCTGTCACAAAGGAATCCAGTCTGTCATCGACCAGATATTTGGCATATTCGGAATAAGTGCCTATGCGCAGAACATATTCATTCCCGTTATCATCAACTTTGGAACAGACATAAACCCTTGAGCCGGCCTGCTCAATATACGGAGCACCTAATATGATCATTCTTCATCGTCTTTCTTAACGGGCCAGCCTTCTTCGATATCAACATCATGGATCGGATCTGCCAGAAGAAGGTCCTGTACTTCGGCAAACTCATCCAGTGTCAGCTCAAAGCCGTCAGCAAATGCCGCTTTGTCGAAAACAATATCCTGTTCATCACTGTCGCCGGGGATGAGGATCTCCTTATCAAGGAGCGCCTTAACAAAAGCATCCAACTTAGCATTCATATCAGCAGGGCAGCCGTCAGCTGAAGATATGGCAGCAAGGATCTTTTCAACCGGTGCGCCTTTAACGAGTTTATCAAGAACTGCAGATCCCAGTGTGCTGGTTCCATAGTACATGCCGGTTACAAAATTAATTACAACGGCCTGACCGTCGGCAATATCAAAAAACATCTTCTCTTCGTTGATCTTATACATAAGTCAAATCTCCTCGGCTATAAAATTCCTTAGACATTGTACATTCTTTTGAAGATCTTTGCACAATTTTATCTCAAAAACGGGAATGTCCATCAGGCGCTGAGACATCATGCGGTATGGCTCGGGATCTCTGAACACACCAAGCTGCGAAGCCGTGGAATCGATGATCTTGACAAGGACACTTCCCCTTGAAGCCGGTCCGATCGACGGGAATTCATCATCTGTAAGATTAGGATAGACGATCGCAGATACAGGGAGTGAATCCCTGAACTCATAGCTCGAGGCATCCATCATAAGCTTGTCATTGTGCGATCTGTCTATGCGGATGACCGGCAGACCGGGCTTTAATAAAGCCTCCATATCCTGATTAAGGCTGACTGTCCTGTAAAGCGGCATCGCTCTAAGAGGTCCTTCCTGATTGACAAGAATATAGTCGTCAGATACAAAATCCATGCCGTCTAAAAGACATGATACGGCAAGAGTCGACTTGCCTCCGCCGCCTCTTGCAGAGAGCATAATGCCTTTGCCTCCACAACCGACGCATGCACTGTGCAGGAGCAGCATTCCGTTCTGTCTGGCCCACTGCCCGAAGATCACTACCATGGCATGTCCGTACAATATCGATTCGGAACCGCTGTCCGGATGTCTGCAGTAGTAGAAGATATTTCTTTGATAATCGATACCTGTCACTTCGTAGTCCGGCGTGATCCTGAGATAACCCGTATCATCACGGCTCCTCCAGACAGCATCGACATTCTCGGTGCCTTTGGGAAGATAGTCATTTACATCGTCGGTCCAGAAATAGAAGACAGCGTCAGGCATCTTATCTTCTGTTATGATTCCCGTGAAAAAAGGCTTAACGGTATTTGCATGTTCTTCAGAGACGAAGCGCTGCTCGATAACATGTCCGGCAACCTCTATCCGGAATGATGTAAATCCGCCCTCTGCTTTTGAGAGGATCTTCTGATCGAGATTCAGAAAAAAATTACTCAGCGCCATTATCTTTCTTTCCTTCGCTCCCTGATGAACGTGATCTGTTTTTTGCGCGCCTTAAAAGATCCGGCACGGAACGGATATTCCTTGTATCAGCAACATATCTTCTGAAAGATACCCGTTCTTCTTCTGATCTGTAACAGGTATTTATGAGCTGATACTCATTTCTGACCGAGGCGTGGTCCCGATATCTTATCAGCTTATCAAGATAAGTACCATACCTGCCGTCATCGGAAACTATATCAAGATCAGATCCGGTATATGAATCAGTGTAAGGCAAAAGGACCGACATCTGAAATCTGAGGTGACAACTGACACCTGCACTCTGTGCACAAGATGCCAGTTTATCAAGGTCCAAAGTCCTGCCCTTAAGCATCTGAATAACGCTCACTAACCTGTAATCCCTGTCCATCTTATTTTCGCTTAACATCCAGTGTGCATAGGGAATACAAAGGCATTGTATCAGCTGATCTTCAAAGGAAGGCACCCTGACCTGATGAGACCGGTATTCCGTTACAGCCGAGGAGTTCCAGTAAGACTCCTCTTCGAAAAGTCTCCTGTCGTGTACCCCTTTATGAAGATCGATCATGGTTATGCCACTGATCGTGCGGTCACCAAAATCGCTCTTATCCGCCGATAAGGCAGCATCCCTTATAAGCTCCGCAGCTTTGTCGTAATCTTTTGAATGAACCGTAATATCGTAACTGTTAAGAAAACGCGGTACATCGGGAACAAAAGCGATCCTCATCGCGGCATTGCCCGTAAACATCACTTCTATCCCGTTATCTTTAAGTAATCCTATCTGCTTATTAAGCCACGGTGTGACTGAAGTGTTCTTCACCTGTTCATATCTGTGTATGCCCCGGATCCTCGCTGTCATATCAGCAGGAAAGAAATCCCAGCCCTTTTGGAATCCGAGGATTCCCAGCATCAGCATATAGATATAATTTCCCGAATCGATATCAAGATCTTTGGTAAGATATTCCGCCGTATCTTTCGACAGGTCATTGGCAAAAGCTTCAAACAGGGCTGTATCTGTCCCTGTGAACATGGATCTGATAAGATCTGATTCAAGCTCATTTAATCTCGTGGTCATACTCTTTGATCATGCTCTCAAGGCCAAGGCGTTCCATCTCGGATCTGTACCCTTCCACCTTGGAATTCGGATCGGCTAAGGACACATCCACAAATCTCTTAACATGCTTCCTGTCAGTAAATAACCTGTATATGGGTCTCCATATCCAGAAAACGGGAAGAAGGAAAGGAGCTTTATCGAGCACCGGGAAGATCTTTTTCATGCTTCCGAGCGGAAGGAATATCCTTCTTAAGACATATCCTGTCTTCTTACCGAAAGAGATCTTTTTCTCTCCCTCCTGTTCCTTAAACATGTTAAAAGTATATTTCCGGTTCTCACTGGTCTCGTCGGAAACAACAAGACTCATGTCCAGCAATCTTTCGGATCCTTCGGAGAGATCTTTTCCTCCGAACCATTCATCCAGAGCTGAACATACGGCTTCATAAAACTTTTCAAGACGTACTTCTTTAAGGCACTTATCCAGATAAGCTTTATCGATAGAATCCTCATTCCTCAAAATACAGATATCTATAATGTTTCTTATACTGACCGTTCCGCTGATATAGTGCTTTGCCAAATGCATCAAAGAATAGAACAGGTGCTCTGTTATATTCATATCAACACGGCATCCGGAAGTCCTGTTCTTCATGACATTGTCCCTGAATCCGTTAAAGAAAGATACCATGCCGTATCTGGGATCGGTGATCGACTTATGAAGCTCGACATTGAGTTTATCTTTTTTGTCCCAGACAAATTCATGATAAGTCTCTTCTATAAACTCGAATCCGAGTTGTTCCATGACAGGCTTAATAAGGTCATATTGACCGCGCTCTATATATATGTCCGCGTCACCCATCTGCCTGAATTCAGTCCTGGGATAGAGATACTTGATATAACTCCCTTTAAGCGGAAGATAGACTATATTTTTGTCTTCAAAACTTTTGAATATCTTATTGATCCAACTGGTCTGGCATCGGTCGGTATTTATCCCGCGCAAAGCTTCAACCTGGAACATGCGCATATACTCTGCGGGAACTGCGATATTGTTATCCTTGATCGCCTGATATACAACATTCACGATACGCTGACGGTAACAGGCAACATATATATAATTCCAGTCCAGCCCTTCGTCCGGAACATATTGTTCGGACAAAAGACCTGCTTTTATCAGCTTAAGAATTGCCAGCCTGTTCTTGTTCATATTGTTCTCTGCCGTTACCTCATAATATGCACCGGGCATGCTGCAGTCTTTAAACAGATGCACGTGCTTCATAAAACCCGCACGCATTATAACATGGCTTAAGCCCTGTTGAGTAATCGGTCATGCTGTTTTCCGGCAACTTATCCGGCAATATACTCTCTTGCTGCTTTTTTGAAATTCTTCAGACCGTCAGTTTCCTTATACACTTCAAAGAGCTTTTTATACGGTGTATATCTCACGGCAGAGATAAATTCCATGATATCCAGGTCTTTTTCTTCACAGTCTCTTTTGAGTGCATCGAAAAGCGCCTTTTCGCCTGCTATCCTTCCGCATGTCCATGAAGGTCCGCATTTCAGTTCTTCTGAACCGTCATCGATAACAAAGCTTCCTGCAGGGATCAGGTCCTCTGCTCCTTTTATGCTTAAGAAAAGATCATATCTTCCTTCTTCGATCAGGAACTTATCATATTCCTCATCAAAGTACTTTAGTTCCTCCTGATCAAACCGGATGCTGACTTCCAAAGATCTTCCGGCCTTTACCGAAGGCTTGGCAAATCCTGCGAGTGATATATTTGCTCTTGGCATCACGGGCTTTGTCTTCGAGACATATAACTGTACGACAGCTTTTCCGTCAAACTTACCTGAATTTATAAGATCGAACCTGACGCTTATCTGTCCTGCCCGCTTATTCGCCCTGATATTCTTTATGCTGAATCTTGTGTAGGAAAGTCCGTATCCGAATGGATAGAGAGGCTTTATCCCCCGCTTTATATAACCCCTGTAACCGGTATATATGCCCTCACCATATATGCATGTATAGCTGTCGGGATAGCAAAGATAAGCCGGAGTATCCCTGTAAGACACCGGGAATGTGCAGGGAAGCGCACCTGAAGGATTGACCCTTCCCGTAAGAATGTCTGCCATAGCTTTTCCACCCATCATGCCGGGATAGAATACGCAGAATATCGAATCTGCAATGTTTTCCAAAC
The DNA here is from genome assembly GCA_024684815.1 of Saccharofermentans sp. Classification (GTDB taxonomy): domain Bacteria; phylum Bacillota; class Clostridia; order Saccharofermentanales; family Saccharofermentanaceae; genus Saccharofermentans. The sequence continues at coordinate 32,096 of JAIKWL010000018.1, forward strand.
CTTCCAGTTCAACGGGACCCGGAACATTAAGTATCAGGCATATCCGTCCTTTGCCCCTCTCTTTGGAGAGTTTTCTTATAAATGACACTGTCTTTCTGTTCATCTTTAAGTCCGGTCTGTCCGAGCCTTCACAGGATCCGACATTCTCGATGATCACTGCGGTCGCACCTTTGCGGAATGCTTCATAGTCATTTGTCAGGACATGGTCCGCGCCGAGAATATCCTTAAGCTCTGATGAAAGGACTGTCGTCCGGTCCGTAAAGACCTGAGCGCTTCCGGTGCCGTAATCTCTGAACCGTTCAGGGAACTTATCAAAAAATACGGCTTTTGAAGTCTTCTTAAGAGGGAGCGAACCGTTATTCTTAAGCATGACGATCCCTTCTTTTGCCGCCTTATATGCGGCTTTATCCCCGGCCTTTTTATATTTTGCTGAAGTAAGACCATCAGGAGTCTTTACGTCTTTGAATCTTATGATCAGTTCAAGGACCCTTAAAGCAGCTTCATCAAGATCTTCAATGGATAATCTTCCGTCTTCTGCTGCCTTTACGATATCGGAAGGATCCCAGGGACCCGGCATAAAGAGATCCTGCCCGCTTGCGGCAGAATCACCTGTCCTGCCCGTGCAGGCGCCCCAATCGGTTACCGTAACGCCTTTAAAACCCCATTCCCTGCGAAGGACGTCTTTTAACAGCCAGGGATCTGAACAGCACGGGACACCGTTGATCGAAGGATAAGATGTCATAAGTGTTGAAGTGACTTTGCTGCACGCTTCAAATGCCGGAAAATATAATTCTCTTAACGCACGCATCCTGATAAGTTCATTTATCAGGCCTCTGTTTATCTCAAGGTTGTTGCATGCAAAATGCTTAACGTCAGAAGCAACACCGGTGCTCTCGACTCCCCTGCACATCTCGGGCGCAAGTTTCTTAGCAAGGAAAGGATCTTCCGAGTATGCTTCAAAGAAACGTCCGTTAAGAGGCTCTCTTAACAGGTTCACGTTTGGAGTCCCGAGGAGCACTCCTACCTTATAGACCAGCGCCTCCATTCCGAGTGCTTTTCCGGTCTCAAAGACAGTTTCCGGATCCCATGAGGATGCAAGAAGGATTCCGGGAGGGTAACATCCGGGAGCTTCATCGATCCCGCCGCGGTATTCCGTAAGACGTTCGTCAATAGCATCCCTTAATTCCTTCCCGCGTTTTGTAAGCTTATCCGTGTCATAGAAAAAACGGATCACATTATCTCGCTCTGTTGCATTGTAATCTCCCGAAATATCAGTAAACAGGTGACCTAGCAGGTGCTCAAAGTTGATGCCTGTACCGCCGTCCTGCATGTTGAGTTCGGGAATATAACCTGCAGAGGTATCAAACCCTCCGATCGAAAATGGCGTCGTACCGCAAAGAAGTCTTGCCTTGTCGGCAACAGTCATTTTGTTTAAGAATTTAATAAGGTTCATAGCTTTATCCGATACAAGGTAATCAGCCTTGTGTAAGTTCAGCTAATATCTTCTCACCTGTGTTCATGATCTTATCATCTAACACACAAAAGATGATATCTATCTCATAATCCGTCTCGGAGCTGATAAAATCCCTGCATGCCGAGATTGCTCTTTCCCATGCCTGCTCAAGCGGATATCCGTATATGCCTGCGGAAATCAAAGGGAAGCCTATCGAATGAAGGTCATTTTCCTTTGCAAGTTCAAGTGAACTTTGGTAGGCGCTGTAAAGAAGTCCGGCTTCGTTTTCCCTGCCGCCGTGCCATACAGGTCCGACTGCGTGGATCACATTTTTTGCGGGAAGATTAAAACCCGGCGTTATCACTGCAGAACCGGTGTTGCAGTGTCCGATCTTCATGCAGGCGGCAGTCATTTTCGCTATTCCGGCGCCCCGGAATATATAGCCGCAAACTCCGCCGCCCATCATGAGAGCTGAATTGGCTGCATTAACGACTGCATCAGCAGCAAGTTCGGTGATACTTAACTTGCGGATCTTAATGTCACTCACAGTCAAATGCTCCTTTCAAGGATGCCGCTGATCCCCGGCGGTCAGATCCTATGCCCAGATATATTCGTATTCGATCCAATAACTTATCTCATCATCATCAGAGTAATATGTCTCCCTGATCATATGCCCGTCTTTATCGTATTCGAAAGCAGTATGGGATGTTATCTCCCCTTCTTCGCCGTATTCCTTGTGGTCGGTTATTTTCCCGTTAGTATCGTATTCGTTTATCTCACCGGATATCATGTTGTCTTCGGCATCGTACCTGATATCCTTTATCACCTGATCTTCCGGATCAGATTCAAACTCCTGTTTGTAAAGGATCTCGCCTTCTTCGGGGTCGTAATATGTCGCATTCAGTTTAGTACCGCCGGAACTCTTTACGGCCTCTTCCTTGAACGTGATATTTCCGTCAGCATCATAACCTGTGCTGACCGCTCTTTCTCCTGTGGCACCATAATCGTATTCGATCTTCTTTTCGACTGTTCCGTTATCTCTAAATACAGTCTGTTTTGTCATATTGCCCTGAGCGTCATATTCATATTCAGTCCGGCTGCTTATGCTGCCGTCAGCAAGATATTCGACATGCTTGATGAGATTATCCTGATCATCAAACTTGTTCTCATCCCGGCTTACAAGATTGCCCTCACCGTCAAAGGCAGTGGTCCTTACAAGATCACCTATGCCCTCGCTTTCATATTCATACCATCCCAGGATATTGCCGTCCTCATCAAAGAACGTGTCTTTTTCTGTCATTCCGGTCTCATCGAATTCATATTCATCCCAGGCAAAGACTTCATCGTAATTCCTGTAGACAGTCCTTTTCATGATAAGACCGTGAGAATCATATTCATCCACCGTGCTCGATATCACGTCACCGTCTTCATCATATCCGTATTCTTTGATCCTGCATCCGTAACGGTCATATATATATTCAAACCCGGCGGTAACATCTCCGTCATCATCGTATTCAGTCCGTCTCAGGATCAGGCCCTGATCATCATATTCCTCTTCTGCCGTGACATAAAAGGATTCCTCATCGTAATACTTCGTTTCTGTCACATGCTTAAGTCTGCTTGTAATTTCCTCTTCTGTCGTGGCTGTCACTTCCCCTTCATTCTTCTCAACGGGCAATGATTCTCTTGCCGTTGAAGAGATCTTGACAGGCAGCTGACATCCCAATAACTGACAGGATATTCCGAATACTAATACAACTGATAAAACTCCTTTTGCCTTCATACCTGATAACCCCGCTTATGGAACATGTACCATAACAAAAAATGCAACTCGACGCCGCATATTATACCCGATTTTCAGACAATAATCATATAAAAGAGCTGTCCCGGTAAAGAAACAGCTCCCGTAATATCTTTTGTCAAATAAGATTACTGAAGGATGGCAAACTTCAATGTGGCCTGGACAGCAACTTTGCCGTTAACCGTTGCTGTAGCTTCACCAAGGCCTACAGGACCTTTTACTGCAGTGATCCTTGTCTCAAGTCGTACAGTATCTCCGGGAACAACGGCTGCCTTGAACTTGCACTTATCGATTCCCGCAAACACTGCGATCTTGCCCTTGAAATCTTCTCTGGAAAGGATCGCAACAGCGCCTGCCTGTGCAAGAGCTTCAACTGTGATAACACCGGGAACTATCGGCATCTCAGGGAAGTGACCTCTGAAGAAATACTCGTCATAGGTAAAGTTTTTATAAGCGATACAATATTCACCCGGAACGTAATCCTCAACCTTGTCGATGAGAAGGAAAGGATGTCTGTGGGGAATGATCTTCATGATCTCCGTTGTGGTAAGCGCATTTGCCATTTATGGATCCTCCTTATTCTTCAAACTTCCTGACTATCATTGAAGCATTGTGTCCGCCGAATCCCAGGTTGTTTGTCATAGCATAAACTATATCGCGATTTTTAGGTTCGATAAAGGTGTAATCGAGATCCATCTCGCCCTCGGTCTCTTTTGAGCCTGCCGTAACATGAACAAAACCGTCCTGAATGGATTTTACGCATGTGATGAGTTCAACACCGCCGGCACCTCCGAGAACGTGACCTATCATGGACTTCGTCGAGTTGATCGCAATATTCATGATATCTTCCTTGAAAGCATATTTCATTGCCCGTGTCTCGAAAAGATCGTTGTGATGGGTTGAAGTTCCATGAGCATTTATATAGTCGACGTCAGAAGGCATGATGCCTGCTTCCTTCATCGCAATGATCATTGCTTCTCCTGCTCCGCTTCCGTCTTCTGCGGGTGATGTGATGTGATACGCATCGCATGTTGCTCCGTATCCGACTATCTCGGCAAGTATCTTAGCGCCCCTTGCCTTAGCGTGTTCATATTCTTCTATGACAAGCACGCCGGAACCTTCACCGATAACAAATCCGTCCCTGTCCTTATCGAACGGTCTGGAAGCTGTCTCCGGATCCTCGTTTGTGGATAAAGCGGTTAGAGCCGCAAAACCCTGGACGCCTGTCTTACATACTGCAGCTTCGCATCCACCTGTTATCATGACATCTGCATCGCCGTACTTAACAGCCTTGAAAGCATCACCTATGGAGTGAAGTCCTGTTGCGCAAGCCGTAACCACACATGTGTTGATACCTTTCATTCCGTACATGATCGCGATATTGGCCGAAGCCATGTTGGCGATCATCATGGGGATGTACATGGGAGCTATCTTTCCGCTCTTCTCATATCTTACCTGCTCTCTTTCATGAGCCTGCATGGAACCGATACCCGAGCTTACGATTACGCCTACTCTGTAAGGATCTTCCTTCTCCATGTCAAGACCGGACTGCTCTATCGCTTCCTTTGCGGCTGCGACAGCGAAATGAGCGAATGGTTCCATACGCTTCATCGTCTTGAAATCCATATAGTTCTGAGGATCAAAATCCTTTACTTCGCAAGCAAGCTTTACCTTGGAATTGCTTGCATCGAATTTTGTGATCGGCGCTGTGGCTGCCTTTCCTTTCTTAAGACCTTCCCAAAAAGTCTCAACGCTGTTACCCAGCGGGGTGATCGCACCCATGCCGGTTACTACGACTCTGTTTGCCATTTATTCTGTTTCTCCGTAAATCTTATTTTCGAGATGCAATTAAGCATCAGATCACATGTGCATTCCGCCGTCAACGCTCAATACCTGTCCCGTGATGTAAGAAGCATCATCAGAGCAGAGGAAGTTGACTGCATTGGCGATATCTTCGGGCTGACCGTAACGCTTGAGAGGGATCATTTCAAAGATCGCCTCCTTCTGCTTGTCTGAGAGGACAGCTGTCATGGGTGTCTCAACATATCCGGGAGCGATTGCATTGAATGTGATGTTCCTTGAAGCGAACTCTCTTGCGCATGACTTGGTAATACCGATGATTCCGGCCTTTGAAGCGGAATAGTTGACCTGGCCTGCCTGGCCCTCGATGCCGACGATAGAGGAAATGCTTACGACTCTTCCCTCTCTCTTCTTCATCATGATCGGTGCTGTATGCTTGATGAAGTTGAATGTACCCTTGAGGTTAACTGCGATAACTGAATCGAAATTCTCCTCTGTCATCTTGATGAGCAGTCCGTCTCTTGTGATACCTGCGTTATTTACGAGGATGTAGATCCCTCCGAAGTCCTCGTTGATCTGAGCTACTGTCTCGCCGACTTTCTCAAAATCTGCAACGTTGCACTGATAAGCCTTGGCATCAACGCCCAGAGCTTTTACTTCTTCTTCAGCTTCCCTGCTGTTTTCCAAAGGGCAGGCATCAACGATAGCGATGTTATATCCGCTCTTTGCAAGCCTGATGGCGATAGCCTTGCCGATACCTCTTGAAGCGCCTGTAACTATAGCAGTCTTTCCTGTATTTTCTGACATTTTCCTACCTCCTGTTATTCAGCTGTTTTCTCTAATAGTTTTTCTATATCTTCAGGTGTTGATACACCGATAACCTTTATGGACGGAACCGTCTTTCTGACAAATCCTGCGATCGTCCTTCCGGGACCAACTTCGATTATCGTATCGACACCCATCTTCTCCAATTCATAGAGCGTCTGTTCCCACTTTACGGGATTGGACACCTGGGCTTCAAGAAGTTCTTTTATCTCTGCTTTGTCGCTTACGGGAGACGCTGTAACGTTCGGGATATAAGGGATCTTAAGATCCTTCAGTTCGACATTTGCAAGTTCTTTTGCAAGTTCCTCGCCTGCTGTTTTCAGAAGAGGTGAATGGAAAGGTCCTGAAACATTTAATTCGACAACCTTCTTTGCGCCTGCTTCCTCGAGCCTCGGCATAGCCTCATGAACCGCTTCCTTTTTACCGGTGATAACGATCTGTCCGGGACAGTTGAAGTTAGCGAGCCAGCAGCCGTCGATCTTATCCGTAACACTTTCGATAGTCTCAGCATCAAGTCCCACAATGGCTGCCATCGTGCCTTCACCTGCAGGAACGGCATTGGACATGAGTCTTCCTCTTAATCTTGTAAGTCTTACCGCATCTTCAAAGCTGAGCGCGCCTGCCACATAAAGACTGCAGTATTCACCGAGCGAAAGCCCTGCAGTAACGTCCGGCCTGATGCCTGCAAGGAGCAGAGCATCCGTAATAATGCAGCATGCCGTAACCAGAGCCGGCTGTGTATATTCCGTAATGTTGATGTCTTCATTGGGCTCGAAAAGGAGCTTGTTCATATCCACTCCTGAAGCCTTTGCCGCTTCGGAGATCATGTCGGCATAGTGTTCGCCCGACTTGACGAATCCTTCTGCCATTCCTACCTGCTGTACGCCCTGACCCGGATAACAAAATGCTATTTTCATTATGCTTCGAGTTTCCTTCCTAAAAGTTTATCTGCCTGCTCGAACATCGATTCTATGATGACCTTTGCAGGTCTTACTTCCTTGACTAGGCCTGCGATCTGGCCTGCCATGAATGTACCTTCCCTGATGTCGCCTTCCACTACAGCCTTGCGGAGACTTCCAACTGTAAGTCCCTCAAGCTCTTCAAAGGTAACGCCGCTCTGCTCCATCTCAAGATACTTGTTGGAAAGGGCGTTTCTTATCTGTCTTACAGGGTGGCCGTAAGATCTTCCGGTTACTCTTGTCGAGTTATCCTTTGCCTTAATGACCATATCCTTGTAGTTCTGGTGGACATTTACTTCATCGCATGCGCAGAATACAGTTCCGCACTGGACGCCTTCGGCACCGAGCATGAAAGCAGCTGCAACGCCTCTGCCGTCTGCGATACCGCCTGCAGCAATAACCGGAATGGATACAGCATCAACGACCTGGGGAACCAGTGTCATTGTCGTGGCTTCACCGATATGTCCGCCGGACTCCGTACCCTCTGCGATAACCGCGTCTGCACCGCACTGCTCCATTCTCTTTGCAAGAGCAACACCTGCTGTGACGGGAACGACGATGATGCCTGCCTCTTTCCACATATCCATGTACTTTTCCGGAGAGCCTGCGCCTGTCGTTACGACCTTAACCTTCTCTTCTGCGATTACCTTTGCGATCTCGGGAGCTCTGGGATTCATGAGCATGAGGTTTACGCCGAACGGCTTGTCTGTTGCTTCCCTGCACTTCTTGATCTGGTCACGGAGCCAGTTCTCGTCAGCGCCGCCGACGCCGATGATGCCGAGACCGCCTGCCTCTGAAACTGCTGCAGCGATGTGCCAGTCAGCAACCCAGGCCATACCGCCCTGGAAAATAGGATATTTAATTCCAATCAAATCTGTGATCCTGGTCATAATCTTATATCTCCTTTTTCACTGATTAACTTTAGTAAACAATATAGTTAGCATCCCATGTGAGGCCTGCGCCAAAACTTGCGAGCACGAGCTTCATTCCGGGCTTGAGCCTTCCGTCCTGCTTCATTTCGGTAAGGAGCATCGGAATGCTCGCAGATGAAACATTGCCGTAATTCATGATGTTCATTGGGAACTTAGCTCTGTCGATCCCGAGCTTTTTAGCAGTAGCTTCGATGATGCGCGCATTTGCCTGGTGGAGGATAAAGTAATCCACGTCATTCTCGAGATCAAAGCTGTACTTCTCAGCAAGATCCTTGATTATCTGAGGAACTTCCGATACTGCAAACTTAAATACTTCTCTTCCCTGCATGTAGAAAGCAGTTGCTGTCTTGAAGCCTTCTTCCTCCCACCTGTCGGGCTGTCTTGCAGCCTCGCATCTGAGGCAGTCGCTTCTATATCCTGAAGATCTCATGATGAACTCGTTACGCTTGATGTCCTCAGCCTTAAGAACCGCAGCACCTGCACCGTCGCCAAAGAGGATACATGTTCCTCTGTCCTCATAGTTCGCAAAATTCGAATTGCACTCGGTACCGATTACAAGAGCAGTCTTGGAGTTGCCTGACTCGATAAAGCCCTGAACAGTATTGAATGCAACGATGAAACCGGGACATGCGCATACAACATCAAAGCATCCGCAATTCTCGGTTACGCCCAGTTCTCTCTGAACAATACAGGACAGAGCAGGTATAACACTGTCTGATGTAGTAGAAGCCGTTACGATGAGGTCGATGTCCTTAGGATCTATCCCCGCATCCTCTACGGCTTTCTTTGCAGCCTCAACAGCCATCGTAGACGGCTTCTCTGTAATATGGTCTGCAATATGTCTTTCCTTGATACCGGTACGCTCTGTGATCCACTCGTCGCTCGTATCCAGAAATTTTGCAAAGTCGTCATTGGTTACGACCTTCTTCGGTATATACGATCCGAGACCTATGATTCTTCCTGTCATTACTAAAACCTCTTTATTCTATCCCTTTGGGAAGCCCGGATCATGAATATGCCGGCTCCCCAAACTAAATAGTTTGATTGTCAAAGTATTCCACAGGTACAGTTTTTTGTCAAGTGTAAAGCTCCCCCGTGATACCCCGCACATGAGGTATTATTAAGGCAAACAGGCATATTCAATTCATAAGCGGGATGGATGTGCATGCTTAGCAACCCGAAAACAAACAGCCGGCAATATATGCTTGTTCAAAGAAAAACGCACCCCTTTTGGATAAGCTAATAAAAGATCTGTATTGCACCGATGCAGATGAGATCAATTACAAAGAGTTATCCGACAGAGTCAGACAGTTTAAGGAAACTGAGGAAGGAGTTAATGATATGTGCGATATATTAGATGAAATGAGAAATGAAGCTGTTGAAAAAGACAGAATAGAGAATGCTAAAAAAATGATTAATGATGGCTCGTTATCACTCGAGAAGATTGCAGAGTTTTCCGGCCTCTCAATCGAAAAAGTCAGAGAGCTTGCCGGTAATAAGTCAGCATAATCTATTTACAGTGTGTTTATCAGTCATTAATTAGGGTTGCGGAAATTTCCGCAACCCTAATTGCTGCTTCAATAAAGCAAGAAATCTTATGGATTCGTGCAGTAGCCTTTAGCATCGAAATTGTAGTTCTTGCCGTCGATCTTCCAGGTGCCGTTCTTTGCATACCATCCGGCTGTATCCTGATAGTACCAGCCCTTAGAATTCTTCTTCCAACTTGCTCTTGCAGTATAAGTCCATGTGCCGTTTGTATTGAGCCAGTAACCGTTCCGGTATTCCTCTGCTGCCATATATCCATCAGGTTTGAAGAAATACCATTTGTTATCGATCTTAAGCCACCGATTCTTAGGATACCAACCGTTGGCATCCTGAAAATAAGTGCCCTTGGTATCAGACTTCCATGAAGCCCTGTACTTATATGTCCATGCGCCGCTCTTATCAAGATAGTATCCGTTAACATATTCCTCTGATGCCATAGCGCCATTGGACTTGAAGTAGTAATCCACACCACCTATCTTCTGCCATCCGGTCCTCATCTTTCCGTTGACGTCAAAGTAATACCATCCACCGGATATCTGCTGCCAGCCTGTTGCCATCTCACCCGTTGATCTCAAATAGAACCAGGCGCCGCCTTCTTTAATCCAACCGGTCTGAACAAACCCGTTGGCATCAGAGTAATACCAGTTGCTGCCGACCTTGAACCAGCCTGTTGCAATGGTTGCATCATCTTTCAAGTATATCCAGTTATTGCTTATTTTGTTCCAGCCGTATGCAGTAATAAGCGTTACTGAACGGTCGATTATAAAACCATTGTCGCTGCTGGAAGAAAAATCTTGTCCATAATGAATAGCTGAATCAGGCAAACCGGTTAATTTTCTAGGATATACACCGGTCGTAAATGCTTCCAGCAAATACTGGTTATCCCCAATAAATAGATATTTAAGGGAGTTGTTGAAACACCTCAGTTGTTTCAATGCGGAATTCTTTCTGAGATCAAGACCTGAGAGCTGGTTGTTGTAGCATAATAACTCTCTCAGCACAGTATTCCGGCTCAGATCAAGACTTTTAAGCTGATTCTTCTCACACGATAAAAAAGTCAGAGCGGTATTCCTGCTTAGATCAAGTTCCTGAAGTTTGTTATCATTACAATTCAAATACGTTAAACCGGTATTTTTACTCACATCAAGGCTGGTCAGCTGGTTGTAATGGCAGTCAATATGTGTCAGAACCGTATTTCTTCTCAGATCGAGGCTTGACACTTTCAGATCCGCGCAATCCAATTCTTTCAAATATATATTCCTGCTCACATCAAGACTGGTAATCAGGTTATATGAACAAACCAGTTCCGTCAGTGCTGTGTTCATTCTTACATCGAGGCTTGTCAGCTTATTGGAGTGGCATCTGAGCTCTTTCAGTTCGGTATTCTTACTCAAATCAAGGCTTGTGATCTTATTGTTGAAACAATAGAGGTATTCAAGGGAAGTAAAATATTCAATACCTTTCATATCTGTAATGGAACAGAATACAACATAAATAGATTTGACTTTGCTGATCTCCGAATCACTTAAGAAACCGTTGCCGTCTTTATCACATTCTTTAGATACATAACTTCTGAAATTCTCATCCGGGAAATTAGTCTCATTGATCTCAATTCCCGAAGCGGCATTGACCGTAACAGTTGCCTCGGGAAGACTAAAGAACACAAATATAGCTAATGCCGCAGCAAGAACAGATACAAGGATCTTAAGACTTTTTGCTTCCATCAACCTCTCCAACTTTCATTATAAAATATAGAATTACCTGTTTGCAGATTATCGCATCTTTTTATCTTGTTGTGAACAAAACTTCTGCAACACAAAAGGTGTACCCGGTAATACGAAGTAATCCCATATGTCGCTGAAGCATAAATGACCGGCTCAGGCAAATATCCACCTAAGCCGGCCATAGTCAAATTAAATAGTTTTCTTACGGATTCGTGCAGTAGCCTTTAGCATCGAAATTGTAGTTCTTGCCGTCGATCTTCCAGGTGCCCTTCTTTGCATACCATCCGGCCGTATCCTGATTGTACCAGCCCTTGGAATTCTTCTTCCACGAAGATCTCGGTTTGTATGTCCATGCACCAAAAATTAATACAAAAGCCGCAGGCCGCGGCTTTTTTTGACTAATTTTCAAATCTGCTCGCAGCCCATCCGCCTTCGTTTAAATGGGAACTTGTAAGGTTAGCAAATCCCTCGGGTGAAAGGAGCGGGATCTGGAGTTTCCTTATGGTCTCAGGATCAAGCTTAAAATCGTTTGCACAATATTCAGCGCCGGCCTTCTTAAGATCATCGAGATATACCCTGATCTGTCTTTTTGCTTTGCCGGTCATGAATACTTCACCCATGGGACAGAGAATGCATGTATATCTGTCCCTGCCGCCGCAGATCAAGTCATACTGTGCGAGAAGTGCAGGATATACCGGTTCTAATTCGACATATCCGCAGGAACTTATGACTACGAATTTCTTGTTGAAGATAGAAGGATCCCTCATCTTGTTGAATGTCTGCCTGTCATCAGACCTCGTGCCCATGTAGGGCTCTGCAAGAGAAAGGCATCTGTCGGTGACTGCCTTAAGCTGAGAAGGCATGCCGTAGAAATATAGCGGGAAACTCTCGATGATGATGTCGGCTTCCTTTACAGCATTTAAGATCTCCGGCATATCGTCTTTGATCGCGCATGTTCCGTCAGGAGATGCCCAGCAGGCAAAGCAGCCTCTGCAGGGCTTTATATCTTTGGCATAGATATCGATCTGCTTTACTTCCGTGCCTTCGGGAAAGCCTGATACAAAAGCTTTTGTTACGTTTAGAGTATTGCTTTTTTCGAGCTTCGGACTGCCGTTAAGAATAAGTACTTTCATTAAAGACTTAATCCTCCGTCAAGAACGATTACCTGCCCGGTCATGTATGAGAAACCGTCAGATAAAAGGCTTGCGACACAGTTTGCGACTTCTTCAGCAGAACCGAAGCGCTTCATGGGAACAGCGTCCAGATACTTCTCGGCAAGGTCACCCGGAATGGACTTGATCATGTCGGTACCGACAAAGCCCGGAGCTACAGCATTTACCTGTATGCCGTAAGGTGCAAGTTCCTTTGCCATAGTCTGAGTCATGGAATTGACCGCGCCCTTCGTCGCGCTGTAAACAGTCTGACCGGGAACTGCAAGGATGGAACTTACGGATGAGACGTTGATGATCTTGCCGCTCTTCTGCGAGCACATCTTAAGACTTGCCGCCTGTGCGCAGTTGATATAACCCTTGATATTGATGGCAAGGCTCTTTTCGAGAGAATCAGGTCTTATCATGAGAAGATAGGCATCATCAACAACGCCGGCATTGTTGATCAGGACGTCGATGGTCTCAAAACTCTTTTTGATATCCTTGAACATCGCTTTGACCTGAGCTATATCGGAAGTGTCGGCCTTGAAGATCTCGCAGCGCACACCTGATGCCGTGATCTGCTCCTGTGTCTCCTTAGCCGCCTCATCGTTGCTTGCGTAGTTAAGCGCTATGTCATAGCCTTCGTTTGCAAGCTTCAAAGAGATGGCCTTGCCTATTCCTCTTGAACCGCCTGTAACAACTGCTGTCTTGCCCATAATTACCTTCCCTGATCTAAGTTATGCTTTTGTCAGAAGTATCGCAGAGAAAAGTGCACTCGTGCCGAATGATACAGCAATACCGTTCTCACATCTTCCCTCATGGATATCCTGTGCAAGTTTTGCGAACTGCAGCGATGAAGAAGCTGCTCTGGCTTCACCGAATTCTTTCTTTATGAGTTTGACCTCGATATCATCTCCGAAGATCTTTTTGTAGATATTCATCTCAAAGTCATCAGTCTCTTTGATACCGTTGCCGAAGCCGTAAATACAGGATATATCTTCAGGCTTCATTCCGGCTTCTTCCAGAACATTATTGAGCACCTTTGTAAGCGCTGCTTCAGACAATCTTGAATTGTCAGTTCTGTCGCCTGATGTATCCCTTGCCGAAGAGAATCCGGCAATCTTCGCATACCGCTTTGCACCGCGCTCTGCAGCACTTGAATCCTTCTCGATCACACAGGTGACTGAACCTTCACCGAGGACAGCCCTGCCTTCGCCTGTCAGTCCTGAATCTCGGTATATCTCCTCATCAATATCGGTGCATTCGTCAGTTCCCGATGCGAGCATCATGCTCTCATAACCGAACAGGATGGCGCCTGCGGCAGCACATACGCTCTGAAGGCCCGACTGGAAACCGTTAGCTATGGTTACGTTATAGCCCTTGATACCGGTTGCAATGCTAAGGTATCCTCCCGCAGCGTTATAGACTGTATTCGGGAAAGCAAAAGCAGAACCCTTGTCGATTCCGTCTCTGATGATGCCCTTCTGAAAATTGGCGATCTCGGTCATAGGGCCGTCATTCGTTCCTATGCAGATACCGATTATGTTCTCGTTTTCTTCAGAAACGGTAATTCCAGCATCCTCTAATGCCCTGACACCGCTCAGGAGCTGGAGCTGCGAGAGCCTGTCGAGCTTTCTCAAAAATGCGGACTTAATACCGTAAGACTTGAAAACATCTGATTCGAGTTTTGTAGTATATGTGTTTGTATTCTCATCGTATTCACCGTTTACGATACCGATACCGGTGACATAGAGATCCTGTTTGGGACAAAGAAGATTAAGTTTGTTTGGATCTCTTGCAAATACGATGCTTGCGTTGTTGCCTCCGAACGCGAACGAATTCGACATCGCATAATTGACGTCTCTTTCACGCGGTTTGTTGGCAATAAAATCAATGTCTCCGGATTTTTCTTCCAGGATCTTAAGATCCTCGTCCGAATAACCCGTAGTGGGAGGAAGCTTGCCTTCAGCAAGTGCTTTGACTGTCAGCACTGCCTCAATGGCACCTGCCGCACCTAAACAGTGACCGGTCATGGATTTTGTGGAACTTACGGACACATGATCGTTGCCTTCGAACATCGTCTTCAAAGACAGGAATTCTGATTCATCGTTCTTTGCCGTACCGGTGCCGTGCGCATTGACATAATCGATGTCCGAGAAATCAAGACCCGAGTTCTTGATCGCGCGTCTGATAACACTCATCTGGCCTTCGCCGTCAGGTCTCGGTGCAGTGATGTGATATGCATCCGAACTTACGCCGGAACCTAATACATCACAGTATATTTTCGCGCCGCGCTTTACAGCGTGCTCGTAGCTCTCGACTACAAGGACGCCCGCGCCTTCGCCTAACGTAATACCGTCACTGTGGTTGAACGGGGAGCAGTCAGAGGGCGCAAGTGCCCTCAAAGCATGGAATCCCGAATAAGCAAGTGACGAGAAAGAGTCGCATCCGCCCGCAAGGAAGATCTCACCCCTTCCGCCCCTGATCATGTCGATCGCGAGCGCAAGGCTGAGCGTTCCTGCTGCACATGCATTAACGATATTTGCCGTTATTCCTCCGGCATTATAGAAATCAGCGACATTGCCTGCAATAACAGTAGCAGGCATTGACTTTAGATCTTCGAGGTTGCCCTCTCTTCCGCTGCACTTTTCTTTATAATATTTTTCGACACAGGCAGCTCCCGCGATACAGCTTCCGAGAATAACACCGATATTGGCTGCTTCCTCGGAATCCATATCGATCCCGGCATCAGCCAGTGCTTCTCCGGCTGCTTTTATTCCGAGCGCAGTGGTCCTGTCATATCTTCCGTCTGCAAGCTGCTCATTGGTAAGACCGACTTCAGCGCCCTTATGGGAATAGCAATCTGAAGTATCAAAACTCTCAACATCTTTGATACCTGACTTGCCGCTAAGCGCTGCTTCAAAACATTCTTCAGTATTGTTTCCGATTGCGCTCACGATGCCAAGGCCCGTGATAACGCAACGTCTTTCATTCATCAGCATTATCAGCCCTCTATATGTGATTCAACAAATGCTGTGAGTGTCTCGATGGAACGGAAATCCTCTTTTGTGGCGCCTGCGCCGGAAATGTCAACTCCGAAGAGATTCTCGATACCTACGATGATCTCAATGGAATCGATGGAATCAAGTCCGATATCCTCACCGAAAAGCTCTGAATCGTATTCGAGCTCATCTTCCGGGATCCTGAGTCTTTCTACAAGCATTCCCTTGATCTTCTCGGCAATCTCATTATTCATTTCCAAAATTCCTCCTAATTTATAATAAAAGGTAAATTCACACGAATAACCTTACACTATGTTGCTCTGTTTTTCCAATGAAACGGAATAAAAGTGCAAAATCACGTTGAACTTCTTGAGCTGCTTTAAGTACATCCTGCATTTCATCCCCCATGAGGAAACATAGAGGATATCGCCTTCTATGTCAGTTACCGTGACCCAGTGATATCCGCACATAGTCTGATGTCCGTTGGGCAGTTCGACCGCAACATTATTGAACGGAGCCGTTATGAGCATGACCACCGGATCGCCGCCCTCCAGATATTTGGGGATCTTCTCCCACCATCTGAACCTGAAGGGTCTGACCTTAACAGATAAGCCTTCCTTAACGCCGAGCTTTTTTATGCCCCTTCGAAATCTCCCGGCGCTGACACCGAAGCTTCCCAGGAACTCTTTGCCGAAGAGTTTTCTTGGATCTCTGTTCTTTCCGACGGTGATGGGTCTTATATAGTCCTTGGCTTCGAAAAATCTCTTGAAGTATTCTTCCCTGGTCATGCCCTTCTCACCCTTAAGGCGCATTACGGCATCCAGACCGGCTATTATTCCGCATCCGCTGTTAAGGAGCATCGGATCAGGAAGCCACATCTGGCTTCCTCCGAATGATTCCTCACCGTTCTTATCAACTATCTTAGGTGGCAAACTCATCTTAAAAGCACCTCCGCCCAGGCTCCCTCAACCGGCATTCCCGTTAATTCAACTGCCCCTGCTTCCCTTAGCCTTCTGCGGCTTTCGTAGACACCGACACCGGAAGGTACGGGAGCCATATAGCATTTTATTCCTTCCGAAGTCCACTTTCTGACCAGTGGCTCAAGTTCTGAAGATGCCGTTCCTGAATGATTGCAGCAGATAAGCACCCTGTCAAAACCTCTATCGGGGATCACCGCACCCGGCACCGAAGGGATGATCAATATGTTATGGAGCACGCCGGTAAAGAAATCCTTATGATCTTTTGCTTCGGGCATCTGCCCGTCTTTATATTCGTCATATAATCCGCTGATATCGGGTGATACGATAAGATGCGCTTTGTAAAGCTGCCGATCCCCTTTTCTGTTCCTGAACACTACACCGGACCTGCCTTCTTCAAGAGATCTGACCGCAAAAGCCAGGTTCCCTTCTGCTTCTTCGGGATCAACATCAGGAGATCTCATCGAACCCGTGATAACAAACGGGATCTTAAGAACCGGCAGCACCCTTGCGGCAAGCTGCGCAAAAAAAGCACAAGTGTCAGTCCCGTGAGTTATAAGTATTCCGTCGTATTCCGAAGCATTTGCCTCGTCAATGATCCTTCTTAATGATTCACGGTAGATAAAAGGTGTCGCATCTTCGGAAGAATAAGTCTTGAAATCAGGGAAAACGAATTCGTGCGAAGGATATTTTTCGAGCAGAAAGTCACGCGCAAATGAAGTCTTTCCGAGCTTTATTGTTCCGGAGTCGTTTGCTGACGAGATCGTCCCTCCGAGCATCGCGCCTAATATCCTCATTTCCCTTTCCTTCCAAAGCACATTTAGAGTAAAATTTACTCGATAATTATAATTCACGGGGGTCTGTATGAGAATAGCAAGCTGGAACGTAAACGGAATAAGGGCAGTTGCAACCAAGGGGTTTGCCGAAAGCCTTGAGAAGATAGGCGCTGATGTTATTGGAATTCAGGAGATAAAAGCCTTAAAGGAACAGTTGGGACCCGAGATCACTGACATTCCCGGATATAAAAGCTGGTTCTATTCCGCAGAGCGTAAGGGTTATTCCGGTACAGCCCTTTATTCGAAGATCGAACCTCTGAAAGTCGACTTCGGCTTCGGAGTTGAGGAATTCGACCACGAGGGAAGGGTCATCAAGGCAGACTTCGGTGACTTTGTGCTGTTCAACATTTATTTCCCTAACGGCGGAAGAGGCGATGACTTCGTTAAGTTCAAGCTCAGGTTCTACGACTGCTTCCTCGATCAGGTCGATGAACTTAAGGCAAAGGGCAAAGAGGTCATCTGCTGCGGCGACGTAAACACAGCTCATAAAGAGATCGACCTGTCCAATCCAAAAGCGAACTCAAAGATCTCGGGATTTTTACCCGAGGAAAGAGCATATATGGATAAGTTTATCGAAAGAGGACTTACGGACACTTTCAGGATGCTCCATCCTGAAGATAAGGAATGCTATACCTGGTGGTCTTATAAGACTGCCGCAAGAGAGCGTAATGTGGGCTGGAGGATCGATTATTTCTTTACGACATCAGGACTCAATTCCCGCGTAAAGGAATCAAACATGATGACAGACATTATGGGTTCAGATCACTGCCCTATTTATGTTGATCTGGATTAAACTGGTCGTCGATCAGCATCTTTCCGTTGAGATTAAGGAACAATGAGGACGTCGTAATATTCATATCCATCTTGCCAGAATACTTGGGATCTTCGAGAGTCGTTACAACGCTTCCTTCAATACGGCAGTTGGATACCCTGACTTTAACGGTCGAATCAACTCCTCTGTAGATGCCTGTCTGACCGCCTTCAATGTCGACTTTGACAGCCACATAATCAAGACAGATATTGGAAGGTGCTGCTGTTCCGGAACCCATAACGGTAATGTCATGAGCTCTTGCCTTTGCAGTAAGGGCAGCACTGTATATGCTTAATTGCAGATTATCACTCTTCTTGGAACCGATATGGACTACGTCATTTCCGAAGAAATCCATGCTGACCGAGGAATGCTCGATCATGATATCGCACTTGCCGGTAAATGAACCGATTCCTATAGCCGACAGAGCACCGCTCTTGATATCAAGCGCACAATTGCTTATCAGAGGCTCGATATCGCCGTATAAAGAACCGACACCCACACACTGCTGTCCCATAAGGCTAAGTCTGTATGCGCCTCTTCTTATACTCAAATGTCCTCCGAGGCCGCTTCCGATGGCAACGCCTTTGGTCGCACTTATGGTTATCTCAATAAGCCCGTCCTGATCGAAAACAATATCCCCGTGGTACGAATCCATATCGTTGCCTATACCGAATGAATCAACATCCGTAACGAATATGGAAAGCCTTCCTTCGCCTTCGAACATCAGATTTGATGTCGAAGCAAGTCTGATTCCGCCGTCAATCAATTTGTTCTCGCCGCTGAGCGCAATAACAACATCACAATCTTTTCCGATATCAATGGCTGCAGGGAATTTCTCGCCGGTAAATGAACAGTTCTCGAGAAGGATCCGGCCCTTATAACCGTCCTCTATGTCAAGTCTGATCCTTGCCTCATCGCCCGGAACTCCGGAAATAACAATGTCTCTGTGAGTTACCTGTCCTGAAGTAACGCGGATGGTGTTGATACCTTCTTTGGCAAGATGCGAAAGAGATATCCTTGCTTCCCTTCCTGCGATATATTCTTTTTTTGCACCGTCCATATTCCACTTTTTGCTGTGGATCTGGATCTCCGATTTGATCATGGGATCGATATCCTTCAGGATCACCTCGGACGGTCTTGCCGTGTAATAACCCTGGATAAGGTCTATTCCGAGCCTTATAACTGTGGCGATCTCTTCGGCAGTCTCTATTCCTTCTGCAAGCGCCATAATGTTGTTATCGTGTGAGAACTCGATAATGTCCTTAACAAAGTGCTGCTTTTGAGGTGAATCCTGAATGTTGGCCAGAAGCGCTCTGTCGATCTTTACATAATTCGGCATATACCTTAGTAGGTTGCTGACATTTGAATATCCGGTTCCGTAGTCATCTACCGCTGTCTCGACTCCAAGCTTCTGGAATTCCTTCTTCATCTCAAGGAGCACATCGTCATCGATCTCCGACTGTTCAGTAAATTCGACGACGAGCTTCTCAGATGATATTTTCGTCATATCATAGATCTTCTTGAAATCCTTTATGTTCAGAAGCTGACCAGGGATGGAATTGACAAATATCTTGGTCCCGGGCTTAAAGGCTTCATCATTTTCTTTAATGAATTTCAGGACATTGCTGAAAGTCGCATACTCGACGTCGTAAAGCCTTCCGAACAGTTCGGCATACTTTATGACAAGCAGCGGCTGGATTATAGGAGATGTCTCAGTCCTCATTAATGCCTCATAGGCAAAGATCTCACCTGTGTGAGCATCGACGATCGGCTGGAAGTGATAATTGATCCTGTTATCATCCAATATGTTATTAACGATCCTGGCTTCCTTGATCTGATCGTCGTTTAATCCGTCAGCATCAAGCTTTTGCAGGCTTGTCTTCTGTCCGTTCTTTCTCGACAATGCAACATTTACGAGATTCTCATAATCTTCACGGTCCCTGGGCTCACCTTCAGCCATCCCGTAGTAAACTTCGATCTTTCTTATGTTGCCTGATAGCGTGTTATTGTATTCTTCGAGCCTTCTGTTGATCTCTTTTATCCTCTTGTCCAGAACCTGAAGAGTATCGGCATTCCTGATGACCTCTAATGCTACCATCTCACCGTTGCCCATGCAGTAAACTCGGCCTTTGGTGAACACATCACACATCAGACGGCCGACCGCGATTATCGCATTATCTCCTGCGATCCTTCCGTCCTCATTATTGATCCTTGAAAGATTCTTTATGTCGACCGCAAGAGCTCCCACCTTTTCGCCTCCGACAAGAGGATCCATCCTGACGATATCTTCAGCCTGTCTTAAGAAACCGTTATAGTTATAGATACCTGTGAGAGGATCTCTGATAAGACTTGCTTCAAGCTGTTTATTGATGCTCAGAAGTTCATCATATCTTCTGAAGTTCTCCAGTCCTCTCATTATGCTGTGAAGCCAGAAACGGTAGGATCTCTTATAAGATCCGGGTTTGGTAAATGAGAGAACGGCATATCCGAAGGTCGAATCCTCGAAATGCAGCGGAGTAAAGAAAAACGCCTCCGGCTTATCCCTTTCCGCTTCAAGTCTTGGTATAAGTATGTTCCTGTCAAAGAAAACATCGGAACTCATTCTGTCACAGTTAAGGTGTTCGGGACGGCATGCAATAACATGCATCATCTTTTTGGAGAAGTATCTGTCCGTCTCAGTCAGTTTTTCAACAGAAAGCCTTGAATCCTCTATGCTTCCGGACATCTTCTTGGCCATCTGCTGCCAGTTGTCATTAAGACAGAGACTGAAGCTCTCAAATTCCCTTATCTGGAAAACATAAGAGAATACTGTCCTGCAAAGTCCGTCAAAATCGTTCTGGATGACAAGATCCTCATCGAGATGGTTAAACGATGAAAAGACACTGTTGTGTGATGTATCGGTCGGCCATACCTTGCGGTATTTCATGTCGATCTCGTTAATGCTCTTGGTACAGCCGCAAGAACTCCCCTGGAAGAAATCGCCAAGGACCTCAAACGGGCTTATATCCTCGCCATTCATCAATTCGATAAGATTTTCGATGGTATGTGCTCCCATAGCCTTGGCGGGAAGCTTTATGGAAGTGATCGGCTCAGGTGAGTATCTGCCTTCCTCCATCGAATCGTAACCAATGACCGCAATATCCTGCGGAATCCTGACTCCGCCTTCGGAAAGTGCCGTGGCAAGACCTATCGCCATGCAGTCATTTGCGCATGCTATCGCCTGGGGAAGTCTTCCGCCCTTCTTTATAAGACGGTCCCCGAGATTCTCTCCGCTCGTATACCAGAAATCACCGTAGAACACTCTTTCCTTGCCGACAGGAAGATTATGCTCGGACATGGCATCGATAAAACCCTGAAGTCTCTGGCGTGAATATTTATGCCAGGCCTTGCCTGTGAGATATGCGATATCTGTAAACCCGTGATCCTCTATAAGATGCGTGACGAGCTTTTTTGCATTCTCATAATGGTTCGGGAAAATGGACGGAAAATACCTGCTGTCCTTATCAACAAATATTACCGGGCACTTGCAGCGGTCATGTATGATCTCCTCTATGCTGTCCGCTAGTCCGGGCGACTGAAGTGTATCTCCCATAACGGCGATCGCATCAAACTTTTCATAAGGAACAAGCGAAAAGACTGATGTCTCGCCTATCTCTCTTACCCTGCTGTTTTGATATTTAAGATAGCTTGCGAAAACAACGACATCCATGTCGTTTTCAAAAGCCCTGCCGGTAAAACCCTCAACAAACTGAGACTGATAATATTCATCAGCCTGTCCCATAAGCAAAGCTATTCTTTTACGTCCAGCCATCAAAAGCCCCTTACCGTTAACCGATGCTCAATACATCTATAGCGGTCTATATATCTGTTTAAGCAAGCACTCTGTCAACCGGAGAATAACCGGTTGTCTTTTTGAATTTAATGTTACTCTCAAAACTCTCCAGACAATCTGAAGGATCGATGCGCTCGAAGTTCCGTGCGCCTAATGCATCTCTCTTGATCTTTACAGATGCGATCGTCACTTCCTCGTCATTTCCGGTCGCGGGATTCAGGATCTTATCAACCGCATGGATGATGACCTGCTGTACGGGAAGGAGAGCAAATGTGTCCCTTGCAACTCTGAGCATCGTGCTGGATACATAATCCTGGACAAGCTCATAGTATGCAGACTTGGAGAATTCCTTCATGACGATCTCGCCGCTGGCCTTCATATCCGGATACTCGGTCGGGATAATGTCACCCGACTTGACCTGGAATTCGATCTCGAGCATCTTGGGATCGTCAGTTCCGACCTCAAAACCGCTTCCGTATTCAAGAAGATCGTCAAAAGGATCTACTTCTTCGATTACCTTGAAATATGAATCTATATCGCCGGCAAGAACGCTCTGTGCAAAAGGCTGAAGTTCCTTTAACCCGCCGGATACGGCACCGTTTGCGACTGCCTCCCAGTCGATATAGCCGTCAGACTGCTTATGAACAGACTTGAGAGCCTCGATCCCTGCTGCGAACTCTTCGATCTTAGCCTTGGACTGGGCGATGAGCTCTTCATTGACTGCTGCTTTTGCAGGAGCTGGTGCAGCTGCTGCCTTTGTTCCCTTGGGAGCCTTAGCTGCCTTTGTATCTGCGGCAGCGCCCTTGCCTGCAGCCTTCTTGCCCTTGGCATCATCCTTCTTGCCTGTCAGAGCACCGACAACATTCTTAACATTAGTATTCTTGGTGTAGTAGATTCCCGTTCCCGGAATGCCGACAGTGGTCCTTGCCTGACCCTTCAGATTGACTGACTGTCTGAATCCGCTCTTTCCGAACGATACACTCGGTCCGGATTTGCTTAAATTGAGCTTCAAGCCCTTGCCCAAAGAGATAGATTTGCGGAAATTAAGTCCCATATGTCATGCCTCCGGTGGAAAAATATTAAAGTTATTTTATCACATTAGAAATATAAATTCTTTACCGGATGCGAAACCGTAAATCGAATTTGAGACTCCTGTTTTTCTATCGGAAAGCAGTTAATTTTAATGTTCGACTGATTGTCCGACTTTTTACCCTCAAAAAGTCGAACATTGAGTCGATCCTCAGGGACGGGCACATGCGTCTGCCGGCAATTCACCGCAGCCGAAAACTCTTCGCGCAGTCAGGAAATACTTACCTTAAGAAGCCTTCGATGATCTTCTGCTCGGCGTCCTGCTCGTTAAGACCTAAAGTCATGAGCTTGGTGATCTGTTCGCCTGCGATCTTTCCGATGGCAGCCTCGTGGATCAGTGAAGCATCGACACAGGTAGCCTTAAGCTTAGGTGTAGCAACGATAACGCCCTTGTCCATGATGATGGAATCGCACTCGGCATGACCTTTGCACATTGCATTTCCTGAAATGTCGATGATGACATCCTGCTCGGATTCGCCCTTGGCGACACCGCGGCTTACGATGTCACAGACGGAACCGTCGCCGTTGAGAGCCACCGTGATCTCAGCCTTTGCAGTCTGGTCGAAGTTTGTAAGGATCTTGTCGTGCATGATGAGTGTCGCATCAGGTCCGATCTCAGCCTTTGTGATCCTGCAAGTATCGTTGATTCCGGCAATTTGGGAAGTGTCCATATCCATCGTGGCACCCTCTTCGAGATAGACGACAGTAGTGGGATTCATGAATCTCTTGCCCGTGCCGGTACCCTCGCCGTAATGCTTTTCGATGTATTTGACCTTTGAATTCTTTCCGATATGGAAGGTATGGATTCCGTCATGCTGGCTGTCATGACCGCCGCAGTTGCTGATTCCGCACCCGGCAATGATGGTGACGTCGCAGTCCTCACCTACGAAGAAATCGTTATATACGCACTCTTTGTGACCCGACATGGAAATGATTACCGGGATGTGGCAGGATTCGTTCTTTGTACCGTCCTTGAAATAAACATTGATTCCGTCGCCGGATTCCCTGGATTCGATCTGGATATTGGCGGTCGAGTTCCTTGCTTCACTCTTGCCGTTGGATCTGATATTGAACGCGCCTACAGGAAGGCTGTCCAGTTCCGCAACTTCTTTTAGCATCCTCTTCTCAAGATCATCCATTGCAGACACCTTCTTTCTGAGAGTATGCACAGCCGCAGCCGTAACGTCCCATGTTGAGCTCACTCATGACCTTGACCGATTCGTCGTACCTGTCGACCGAGCCGTCCTTCAGATAGATTATCTTGTCAGCGATCTCCAGGATCCTTTCCTGATGACTGATGATCATGATATTGCCGTTAGTAACTCTTCTTAAATTCTCGAAAACCTTGATAAGGCTCTGGAAGCTCCACAGATCGATACCTGCTTCAGGCTCGTCGAAAAGGCTGAGCTTACCGCCTCTTGCGGCAGCCATTGCGATCTCGATCCTCTTCATCTCGCCGCCTGACAGAGTATCGTTGACTTCTCTGTTCAGATAATCCTTAGCACAGAGCCCTACTGCCGACAGGTATTTGCAGTCCTTTGTTACATCGGCACCTTCACCGGCGGCAATGCTCAAAAGATCCTTTACCTTTAAGCCCTTGAACCTTACGGGCTGCTGGAAAGCGAAGCTGATACCCAAATTGGCGCGCTCGTTGACAGCGAGATCCGTGATGTCCTGACCGTCAAAGATGACCTTGCCGGATGTGGGCTTAATGATGCCCATTATGATCTTAAGAAGCGTGGATTTGCCGCTTCCGTTAGGCCCTGTGATGGCAACGAACTTATCGTCTATCTTAAGATTTATATCTTTAAGTATGTCCTTATCATCAGCATGAAAGCTGATGTTCTGAAGTTCAAGCATATTGATTCTCTCCTCTTTATTAAAACCAACTTACTTTAAATGGTTTGACGATAATTATCAATAGTTATTTTCGGCATATGCCGAAAATGTTCATGCGCTGTTTATTATACTTTTTGCGAATGGTAACCATACCCAGATCGTTATTCAACATGATGAGCAGGGGTGTTACAATATCTAAATTATAATTAAGGAGTATTCTGGTGTATGTGCGGAATAGTCGGTTACACAGGTAAGAAAAAGGCAGCTCCTATCCTTTTGGACGGTCTTGCAAAGCTCGAGTACAGAGGCTATGACTCAGCCGGTCTCGCGATAAGGGATGGTGAATCCAACCCGGTAGTCGTTAAGGCCAAGGGCAGACTTAAAGTCCTTTCCGAGAAGACCGACGGCGGCGCAGCACTCAAGGGCACATGCGGTATCGGTCATACCAGATGGGCAACCCACGGTGAACCCACCGAGAACAATGCCCACCCCCACATCGTAGATGACTACAACGTAGTCGGAGTCCATAACGGTATCATCGAGAACTATCAGGAATTAAGAGACAAGATGATCCGCAAAGGATATAAGTTCTATTCAGAGACCGATACCGAAGTCGCTATTAAGACTATCGATTACTACTACAAAAAATATACCCACGATCCGATCGAAGCTCTCGCCAAGACAATGGTCCGTGTAAGAGGTTCTTATGCACTCGCAGTAATGTTCAAGGATCATCCCGGCAAGATCTTCGTGGCCCGCAAGGATTCCCCGATGATAATCGGATACGATAAGGATGCCTCATATGTCGCATCTGACGTTCCCGCAATCCTTAAATATACAAGGACCGTTTATTACATCGATGATCTTGAGATGGCTTGTCTTGAAGCAGGCAACGTCACATTCTATAACCTGGACGGTGACACGATCGAGAAGACCCCCTCCGAGATCGACTGGGATGCGGCTTCAGCCGAGAAGGGCGGCTTCGAACACTTCATGATGAAGGAGATCCACGAACAGCCCAAGGCAGTTCAGGATACTTTGAACTCCGTCATCGTTCCGGACGGAGATTCCCTGAAGATCGATCTTAGTTCCTCGAATCTTACTGATGATGATCTCAAGAGTTTTGAGCAGATCTATATCGTGGCATGCGGTTCGGCATACCATGTCGGATGCTGCACACAGTATATTATCGAATCGTTAGCGGACATCCCCGTCAGATGCGAGCTTGCGTCAGAATTCCGTTACAGAAAGATTCCGCTTAACCAGAAAGCGCTCTGTATCATCATCAGCCAGTCCGGCGAAACTGCGGATTCTCTCGCAGCTTTAAGGGATGCAAAGGAGAAGGGCATAAAGACACTGGCCATAGTAAATGTCGTAGGATCTTCCATTGCCCGTGAGGCAGATTATGTCCTCTATACCCTTGCTGGACCCGAGATCTCCGTCGCAACCACCAAGGCATACTCGGCGCAGCTCGCCATCTGCTATGTTCTTGCGATAAAGCTCGCACTTGCAAAAGGCACTATCAGCGAAGATGAGGCAAAGGATCTTACTTCGGAAGTAATGTCTATCCCTGCCAAGATCAATAAAGTCCTTGAGGACAAAGAGCGTCTCCAGTGGTTTGCAGCTAAGCTTGCCGCCCAGAAGGATATCTTCTTCATCGGACGCGGCATCGATTATGCCATCACACTTGAAGGAAGCCTCAAGATGAAGGAGATCTCTTACATCCACAGTGAGGCTTATGCTGCAGGAGAACTTAAACACGGTACGATAAGCCTCGTTGAGGAAGGCACTTTTGTGATCGGCGTTCTTACACAGAGCGGCCTTTATGAGAAGACCCTCTCCAATCTCGTTGAGACAAAGGCGCGCGGAGCTTATCTCATGGCTCTCACCTCCTTCGGCAATTACGCGATCGAAGATTCAGCCGACTTCGTGGTATATGTTCCCAGGATAAATGAGCTCTTCGCAGCTTCACTGGCTGTCGTCCCTCTCCAGCTCATGGGTTATTATGTATCCTGTGCAAGAGGTCTGGATGTCGATAAGCCGCGTAATCTCGCGAAAAGCGTTACGGTCGAATAATCGTTTCTTTCATCAAAGCCTGACGTATCTTATGACATGATCACCGGTCATGCTATAGTCCTGTTTTGCGGACAGTTATCCTGTCAAGTCTTTAATACATGAATCCGCACGTCTATAATATTGATATGAGTAAAAGAAAACCCTACATCTTTATGACACAGGATAAGCTGATAGATTTATGCAGATATGATATCGGCTGGATCGAGACTGTCGGCGGAAGTGACATCGATGCTTATCCCGAATCAGGTTTTGAGGTTCAGTGCGAGAGTGAGTATCCGATGCTCTTATCTGATCTTAAAGCCGCACTGACACACTTTGAGGAAGAGAAGACTTCCTTTAATGATTTTGTATTTGACTGGTGGTGCCCGGTAACCACATATTTTTATGCGGATCTTTGTCTTGACGAACTCCTGGGACCCGACAGCGATATGATCTATGATCTTCCATATCCTCCGATCCCTGAGACAGAAGACGAAGTGTTTATCACCGTCATGGTCAAGATAGCCGCCGTAACCGACACCATTGAGGACGGCAGGTTTCCTGAGGGCACGGCTTCGGAAGTCCTTAATATTCCCGAGCTTCTTGCCATTATCGATAATTATGAAGATAACAAAGATCTTCCTTA
The DNA here is from genome assembly GCA_024684815.1 of Saccharofermentans sp. GTDB lineage: Bacteria > Bacillota > Clostridia > Saccharofermentanales > Saccharofermentanaceae > Saccharofermentans. Next base: position 59,373 of record JAIKWL010000018.1, read on the forward strand.
TGAAGAGCGCACTTATACCAGAGAACAGATGCTTGCTTTCCTTAATCACTGGGATAACAGTCTGCTTCTGACGGATGCGCCGGAGAAGATAATAGAACAGTTCGTGAGATTTACGGACATTTTATGCGAAGAGCATGTTTTCGAAGCGCTAAAGATAAAAGCATTCGCCTGCAACGGCGGCAATTCCGCCTTTGCCTGTGATTACAATGAAGCAGTAAGGCTTCTGGTGATCCTTCTTAAGGAATTCGGATTCGGCTATGCCGCCAATGCCCTTGCCTTCATTTATTACGATGGCAAGATCACAGGAAGACCCGATTATGACAAGGCCTTTGCCTATTTTTCCATAGCATCGAATTACAACATATCCGAAGCAAAGCTCATGTTTGCGGATATGCTCCTTCTGGGACAGTCAGGCAATCCCGATCCTATTCTTGCATGCAATATCTTCCTTCAGGTCTATCACGACTGCAGGATCAGATTCGAGGCGGGCGATTATAATACGGATCTTCCCGAGAGCGCATTAAGAGTTGCAAGGACACTCTCGATCTTCCCTGATCAGAAGGTCAAGAGGCTCAAGGTCCTTCTTGAAGCCGCATATTCCGCATTCGTACGCTATCAGACCAATAAGCTGCATACTGATCTTGAGTTCACCAAGCAAGTCCAGGCTGATATCGATAAAGTCATCAACGAGTTTGATGACACTGTTCCCGTTAAGCTCAATACCGGCTGGCAGGATCTAGGAAGTGACGAGATCGCTGATGTCTTCGATGACTTCACCGGACCGCCGTTTCCGGCTTACTACACGGTTAATGTCAAAAAGCTCAAGAACGGCAATTACAAGTTCAGCTTAAGGCGCCATTCGATATTCCCGGGCGCGCCTGCCCCGTTGTCTTTATCGGTCCAGCCGTGGCTTCTTTCCGCCGGTCTTTGCGACAGGCTCGATTTTACGATCCCCGGCGAATATGGTAATGATGCTGTAGAGTATCTTGCAAACTCCAAAGAGACCGGAACCTTTGACAAGCTTGTAGTCAAGAACACTTCTGACAGGTCTTCTTCATTATTCTCATTTATAAGGAGCGGCAAAGTCGTTCTCGGTTTCCAGGCCAAAAAGATCTTCTTTAACAAGCCTTCCGGAAAGACAATAGGATAAAACGAACTGGAATATCCTCAGCGAAGGTATATAATTGCACTTGTCCGCTATTTCAGGACATGGGGTAACAGGTGGTAATCAAGACTGATCACATCAGGATAAGATCTTTTATTGCTGCGGCAATCGTGCCGGGCCTGTTGTTTTGCGCATGTAATTCACAGCCTGAAGGATCATCCGTCTCCGGATCAGAAAGCGAGATCTCATCCGCGTCTGACACTTCCGTCACCTCTGACACTGCTGAAGAAACATCTGTAACGACTGAGACTTCCACAACAACGGCAACTTCCGTGACCACTGCCGAAGAGACATCTGCTCCATCAAACGGAGAAACTTCTTCAGGTGAACCGCTCATAACGGATATCGGCTATGGTTCCTACGGTTTTATGATGGGAAACTTGAGGCTTCATTCACAAAATGATATCTCCATGCTGATACAGCCGGAAGATGCTACGGTTTATGACTTCGGTGTCAGGGAATGTTCATGGATAGATGCATTCTATATAGAGGAATCATTTGACATGAATGTCTTTGATTCATCCTACCGTTTCCTTGGTTTTTATAATGATGATACATCGATCAATTTCGATCCCGGCTCGAAGATCGGCACATGGAATACTCCAAAAGGTTCGGAGCTTGAGCTTTACACGACAGAGATCACCATTATCTCGCACAACCTTGAGATAAAGATCCTCCCGGAACACCCCTCTGTAGGGGATTTTTACAAAGTGTCAATATGCGGCAGAGGATATTATGTATCCGAAGAGCAGCTTCAGATGGCGGATTTCTTCCTAAGTTATCTTGCAGAAGATCCGGGTGTCGATCCTTTGGAGGGACTCGTAAGATCCGTCAATCACACATATTATTTCTGATATTCTTTCAGACACTTCTGATACGCATCAAGAGCATCCTGAGCAACAGCCTTCCATGAGAAGTTCGCTTCGATATAAGGGATTGCATTGGAGGATTTTGTACTTAAAGTATCCTTTTCATCAATTACTCTCTTAATGCTTTCAGCGATACTCCCGGCATTGTTCTCGGCCATCCAGCCGCAGTCATTATCAGTAATCTTTTCGCCGAGATTCGTGCCCCGCGTAACGAGGCATGGCAGACCGTAACTTAAGGCTTCGAGTATACCGCCCGGCATGCCTTCATGGCGGGATGTCTGGACAAATACATCGGCATTCAGAAGCTCGTTTTCCTTAGCCTCACCGGTTATCTCGTGATGAAGTGTGACAACATCACCGACGCCGAAGGATTCGATAAGTCGTTCTAGATTTGCATATCTTCCGACGCAGTCAGGACCGTAGATATCAAGAGTGACCTTGTTCGCCTTCATGATGTCAAGATCTTTGCTTACTGCCTCAAGGAGAAGATCAAGTCCTTTGACGTGTGCATCAAGACGCCCTATAAACAGTAATTTAAGACCTTCTTTACTGAATGAGGTCTTTCTTTTCGAGGGCATAGTCACACCGTTGGTAGCGATGAACTTTTTCCGTCCGAAATCGGTCGTGTCATATTCCTCTTTGGACAGGCACTGAAGAGCAAGGGCTTTATTCGTAAACCTGTTGAAAAGCAGGATATTTGCAGCTTTCTTCTTAAGTGCCTTGCTCTGCTGTGCTTCTTTCCTTAATTCACCGTGAGGGATAATGATATAAGGTATCTTTTTGCTCTCGAGCTGTTTTCCGATCGAGAGGAATTCCTTCCTGTAGCACTCCTGAAATATAACAAGATCAGGATGATCGAATGGCTCGGGCATCCTGTCTATATCAAACGATTCGGCATGCGGGATCTGGTTTATGGGAGCCTTTATATCCCTGTCCCTGACATTATACAGGGCAACTTTATGGCCGAGCTGCTCCTGGATCTGAAGATACTGCGGCACGACCACGCAAACACCGCTGAAAGGATCATTTGTGATTGAAGCTATATGCAATATGATCATCTTATTTCTTCCCGTGAAGCATCTTCTTGAATATCCATCCGCGCAGCCGTCCGGGAACCAGGGCAACTATGAACTGGACCATTATGGAAACGGCGTAATCGGACCAAGAGATATAACCTGTGGCATAGACCATCTTTCTTCCGGTCCTGTATTTCTTAAAGTATGCCCAACCGCCTCTTCTGTCAAACATCGCCTTCCCGATCCTGGCAAACACCAGAGAGTCATCCACATTGCTGCACTTCACGCCGTTTTTCATCATGCGGACCCAGAGATATGTGTCTTCCATCAGAGGGCATGACTGATAGTTGCCGGCATCGAGAACGGCCTTTTTCTTGTACATGACGGTCATGTGATTAAAGCCGTCTCTTCTCTTCTGATATTTCTTTATCGCCTCATCAGTCAGGGGAACAGTCCTTTTTGCGACTATGGTATCGGGCGTATCTTCGAATTCGTCAATGTGGCTTCCTGTTATGTCTAGATCAGGATCATTCTTAAACTCTTCGAGCTGTTTCTCGAACCTGTCTTCTCTTGCGATATCGTCTGTATCCATCCGCGCGATAAGATCGTTCGAACATTCAGGAACGCCTGCCTGAAGAGCAAGTCCCAGTCCGCGGTTCTCCTTTAAAGGAACGCGCTTTATAAGGCCGGGATATTCCTTCTCATACTTTTCGAGGACAGCATACAATTCATCAGTGAGCGGTCCGTCTTCAACGACCACCCACTCATCAGCCTTTACGGTCTGCCTTAAGAGACTTTGAAAGCACTCCTCGACATATCCGGGCTTCTCTTTTATATAGAGCGACATCAATACGCTTAAACCGGCCATCTGTTCCTCTTCACAGGTAATGATCTGCGATAATTCTATCATTATTGTCTTCAGTCATCAGCAAACACCTTATTTATGAATGCCTCGTCATATTCAAGCACTGAATATCTCGGGAACCATTCCATCCTGAGTTTTGCGAACAAAAGCAACGGATGCTTCATAAAGAACTTCTTCATCACCTTGCGGTCTCCCGAATAACGTTCTTCGAAAGCCTGCTTCAGTAATTTATTAAGCTTGTCATCCGGCTTGAAAGAAGCCTCTATCAATCTGTTCGCGGCATTCCTGTCACTTTGCATCCTTGATTCCCATTTACTGCTGCCTGCAGTGGAAACTCCTGTTCCGTAGCCGTACATAGCTACACAAGATGGACAGTAACTGATCCTTACCCCGTCGTAAGCCATAAGTCTGTATGAAAGATCCTCACAGTATATTACCTGTCCTTCGATCTTTCTGAGATATCGGATAAATACATCTCTTTCGATCAGGGTCGACACTCCGTGGATATAATCATCAAGGATAAGATAATTGCGCTTTATCCTGTTTTGATCATAACCTGAATCAGTGTAACAACCGGTCAATTGAGGGGGTGCGGATTTTCTTATAGGCGAGATCATCTCTTTTCCGGAATCGAAAAAGAGTATATCCCCGAATGACAGTGATGCTTTGTTTTTCTCAGCGTTATCGAACAGTTTCTTAAGAGATGAAGGGCCCGAAAGATAATCTCCGGGGCTTATGAGTTTTACATATTTTCCGGAACTTTTTTCCACCCCGCTGATAACGTTGATGACTGTTCCGTGGTTTTCACTGTTTAATACAAGTTTATAATCAGCAAAGGATCCTGATCCGAAAAAAGATTTCAGTTCTTCTTCATGGTTGGTTTTCGAGCCGTCATCAGCAACAACGATCTCATAACTTATGCCTTCCTGCAGCATAACGGATCTGAGCGTTCTCTTAAGCTCTGCAAGATCGGCATTATATGTCAGTACGACAACTGAGATATCAACCATGCTTCACTCCTTCTTGTGTTCAAGAGAATTATTGTATATCTGTTCGACGATCGCTTCCGACGAATGAACATACTTCATAAAATGTTTGTTCAGGATCCGGCCTCGTTCTTTCTCAAGCGGATCATCACCGTTCAAAAGCCTGTTGATCGTATCCGAGAGTTCGTTCCAATCCCTTGCCTGATAAAGCCCGGGAAGGATCTTTTTAAATGACGGAGTGTATTCGCATTCAAAAGGACAGTAAATGACCGGTTTTCCCGTCATAAAAAACATCGGGATCACCGAAGATATATCGGAGATAAGAATATCCGTCTCATTAAATGTATCGAGAATACTTGGATTCTTATCTGTCTTAATGCCGTTTGCATTCCAGTCAGAAAGGATCTTATCCTTTTCTTCTTCGGTGATGATCCCCTTCTTTATAAAGTTGTCCCACATAAGAGGATGAGGCCTTACGGTAAGTGAACCGGCATTGCTGTCAAACTCTCCCATCTGCTTGTAGTAGTCAAGGAAGTGACTGCCGCCCACTACAGAATCCGTACTCCATCTCGGTGCCCAAAGGACTCTTTTATATCTGCACTCTTTATCAAGAGACAAACCCTTTTCGTATGAAGTGTATCCGACGCTGTAAAATCTCTTATGTGTACCCTTTGAATACTTTGCATTCAGCATGTCCGCAACTGATTCGTCTTCATGGAATCCGAGATAAACATCTTTGAAAAAATCATTGGGGTATTCATCGTTATCTTCAAATTCATGAGTCGCATAAGTAATGTAGCAAAGCCTCGTATGACGTACGATCTCCCAGCTTTTCAGGTGTGAAGGATAGTATTCGCTGAACGGTCTCTGGACAAAGACATAATCAAAATCATCAAGGACAAGATCACACCATTGCCCGTCTTTTATCGCTTCGATCCTGTTGCCGTTGATACATTCATTTACAAAGTAACCGGAAATATTATCTTCAAAGCTTTTATTCCTGATATTGTAAGGCGGCATGATGATCAGCCACGGATCGAATCTCCCGTCTTCACACATCAGTTTGTAGATCGGCTGCTGGACATGCCATATCTCAGGCATCTGGACAATGAATCCGACTTTAATCACATCGTGGACCGGTCTTGATTCAAACCCGCGGATAAGGCGCAGGGCATTTCTAGTATCCGCCCCGCGCTTTATTGTCTTAAGTCCTTTGATCAAAGCCGAATCCGCCATTATTTCTTACCCTTGATGTTCTTATACATATTTATGAAGTAGCTGCGCTTTATGATAATTATACCGAGAACTATAACCGCGATAACTATCCTGAGCCACAGTATGCCGTAGAGCAGAGCTCCGGCTGCAGCTATCAGGCAGAACAGCAGGAACAGCAGCACAAGGATCTTGTAGTTGTACATATCGTCTTTCCTGTCTTTTTCTTTCAGGATCTTTCTCATTGCAAGATAGTTGCAGAAAGCAAACAGCACATAACTTATGAACGTCGTGTATCCTGCAGCGACAATACCGAACCTGGGGATAAGGAAAAAATTCAGAACGATATTGACGATCGCGGAACCGATCGAAGCCCACACGAGCTCTTTCTTCCTCTCATAGAAAAATTCGACGTTGATGAACAGCTGGGAATAGAACAGCAACAGAAGGCTTGCTGCAACAGGAAGAACAACGGGAGCAGCCGTCGCATACTTCTGACCCCAGATAAGTATAAGTTCCGGTGCAAACCATATAACACCCAGAAGGAGGATGCCCATGAGAATGGCAATTGCGACAGAGACTTTTCTGTTATCTTCGCTCTTACCGGCTTTAAGCTGACCGTAGAACCACGGAACGTACGAGTTGTTTATGGCATTGAGCACAAAAGTAAGTATCATTGCGAAGTTGTACGCTATGCCGTATTCTCCGGCAGCATCCTTGCCTAACATGTGCTCTATCATGATCCTGTCACTCATATTGAAGATCGTCTGCGACAGATAGTAAGCGATAAGCGGGATATTGAATGCAAGTGCATATTCCCAGTAGGTCTTATTGAACAGCTTTTTGCCGCGGATATTGTTCAGTATAAAAAAGCCCGTTCCTGCAATGATGGTAAAGATGGCAAATCCGACTATCCTTCCGTATCCTTTCTCCTCGCGGTTAAGGACGATGATAAGTGCCAGGACAGGTGAAATAAGAGAGTTCAGGAGCGATGCGGCAACGACGGCTTTATATTTGAATTCGAATCTCTGCTTGCCCGACCACAATGACCATGCAAAATCCGTAAAGATGTTCGCTATCATTATCAGCATTATTCCTGTCGGCAGATCGAAAACAATATTGAACGTATTCCGGAACGGTATATAGATCACAAGGAAAAGCAAAGTCAGGAATATGGATATACCCTGAACGGAGGATATATATTCATCCCTGTTCTTCTCGAACTTTACCATCGCAGTCTGGAAGGAACCGGCATAGAGATTCAGTGTCAGGAAGATAGTTAAGATACCCATCCATGTGCTGTAGATAGTAACTTCACCAAACTGTTCCTTGGTAAGGAGATGGGCGAAGATCGGCGACATTATAAGTGATAAGCACTTGTTGATAATGCTGCAGACTGTATATGCAGCTGAAGCTTTTAATGTCGGCGACATATTCTGCCATTTTTGTCTGATCGGGACCATTACCTGCTCCGTATATATTCTACGAATTCATCGTAGTCTCTGATGTAATCTTCCGGATCGTAGTAGTCCGAAGCTGCAACACAAAGAACGGAATCTTTCTGAAGCCACAGCATCTCCCTCCATGTCGGCTGATCGATGACAACGCCGATCGACGGGTCGTAGAGTTCTATCTCTTCTCTTCCGTTGTTATTCTCAAGTATCAGCTGAATGCGTCCGTACGGACAGAAAAGAAGCTGCTTGAGTTCCTTATGAGCATGGAATCCCCTTCTCGTTCCCTCAGGAACTTTGGAGATGTAATAGATACGCCTGATATCAAATTCCACATCATGATTTCCTTCAAAGAAAGACAACTCACCTGCGCCGACTGTCGGGATCGTCTTGATATGGATCACCTTGCATCCGGCGACAGAATCCTTCTCGTTGATATCATCGTCTTTGAGAACGGAATACCACTTAAGGTCAGCTATACCCTCATATCTTGCAAGGACCTTTGCCGGGATATCCAAAGCTTCATGGAAATTGTGCTTATCGTAGAAACGCACAGCCCTGGTGTTCTTCCGGCTTACGCACCAGTAAACACAATCAAGGCCCAATTCATCAAAAGCCTTCTTTAAGATGGCTTCCATGCCGAACCACGAATAGCCTCTTCCCATCGCTTTCGACCTTACGGTGATGGCAAATTCGGCGCTGCCGTCCTCAATGTCACGCAGGGTGACAGTTCCCATATATTCATCTTCGTCTGAAGCGATAGCGAGGTTGACATTCTTTTTATCTTCATTGCTCCTTAAGATAAATGCTTCGGCATCACTTAAGGTCTTCGATGCGAAATCAGTCCTGAGCTGTCCTGTCACATCAGCATCGTGCATCCACTCAAGCATCAGCGGGGCATCTTTAAGTTCCAATTGTCTCAGATGCATTCTCTAATCTCCTTAGAAGCTGTTAACAGCATCGATAACATATCTGATCTGTTCATCGGTCATGCCATAGTATAACGGCAGACTGAGCTCGGTCCTGCTTATCTCCTCGGCTACGGGAAGAAGCCCTTCTCCTATACCGAGATCTTTATAACACTCCTGAAGATGGATCGGGATCGGATAGTGTTTATTCGTTCCGATCTCAAGATCTTTAAGGTGCTTTTCAAGCTTGTCTCTTTCATCACATCTGACTGCATAGATGTGCCATACGGGAAGGCAGTCTTCGTTTACAAAAGGTGTGATGACCTTTTCATTCCTGATGCCTTCCGTATATGCTCTTGCGATCCTTCTCCTGTCTTCATTCACCTTATCGAGAACAGGGAGCTTTGCCGACAGGAATGCAGCCTGAAGTTCATCAAGCCTGCTGTTGTTGCCCTTGTAGATGTGATGATATTTATAATCCGAACCGTAGTTCCCCAATGCCCTGACCATATCAGCCATTTCCTTGTTATTCGTAATAACGGCTCCGGCATCACCCAATGCACCGAGATTCTTTCCGGGATAGAAACTGAATCCGGCCAGATCACCGAATGTTCCGACTTTCCTTCCCTTATATGTTGCCCCGTGAGCCTGCGCACAGTCCTCTATCACAAAGAGACCATTAGATCTTGCGATCTCCATAACAGGATCCATATCACATGCCTGACCGTAGAGATGAACGGGAATTATTGCTTTTGTTAAAGGGGTTATCTTCTCTTCGATCCCGGACGGATCGATATTGAAAGTTCTTATATCGGGCTCGACAAAGACAGGCTTTGCTCCGACATATGTGACTGCAAGTGCGGTCGCGATGTATGTGTTGGACGGAACGATGACCTCATCACCTTCGCCTATACCCAATGCCTTAAGGGATAACATCAGTGCATCAAGGCCGTTACCCACGCCTATTGCGTACTTAACTCCGCAATAATCAGCGAAAGCCTTCTCGAAGGCCTCATCTTCCTCCCCTTCGATATACCATGACCTCTTATAGACGCGTTCAAATGCGCCTCTTAAGTCCTGATCAAGCTCTTTCTCGAGCGGAATAAAAGAAACAAAAGGAATCTTCATATCATCAAATCCGTCTTCTTATTATTTTGCCTATTATACCACGAGCCTGTTTACGGGAACTGATAATCCCCGAACGACACATAATACGGTTTGTGCGCTACCCTCTGATCTTCGGGAGGCAATTTCATGTAATCGCCGTATATCGCCGTAAGCGCTTCATCGTAACCGTTCTGGAGCTGAACCTCGGTATCTTCGAACTTCATCGTGACCGTGGGAAATGAATGGTCATATCTTATCAGCGAGCCTGTTATGTCGGACGGAACCAGCGTATCATAGCAGATGATGTAATCATTTCCGGGATGTGTAACGAGTTTTAAATACTCTTCGTACAGTTTTTTCGACTTATCCGGATCCTTATGATGGAAGTCGTACATCAGGCGCTTAACAAGACTTGAAATAAAAGATACAAGACCCTGATCCTTAATGAGCCTGGACTTGAACTTGTAGTATATGTATCTGCGCTTTATCTTAAGAGCTTTTTTAATGATCTCTTCTGTGTTGTCATCGGCATAATCGAAAAGGAAGATATCGAAGTTTATCGGTCTTCCGTATCCTTCACCGCTCTTTTCGAAATCATTGTTCCAGGATTCTGAAATGAACACCGTGTCCTTATAGTAAAGCTTCGGGAATATCTTATCCTGCCACTCGTAATCCCCGTCAGGGCTCCCCAGGAAGAGATTTCCCGTATCCTGAGTCTCGAAAACCTTCTTGAGCTTGTCATATTCCGTGCGCATCATTCCGATATCTATATCGTCATCCCACGGAATAAAACCCTGATGCCTTACTGCACCTATTGCCGTACCGAAACACACAAAATATTCAATGCCGTTATCCTTGCAGATCCTGTCGAACTGACGCATCATGTCAGTGAGGATAAACTGTATCTTCTCAAGCATATCCGGTGTATAAGTCTCGCTCATCTTCCATTCTCCCCTGATCAGAACTCAACCTTATAAGCAACATGGCTCTCGCGCTTCTCCGGCGGCGGGACCCACATATAATCGCCAAACATATTTGTAAGCACCTCATCGTATGCTTCGGGGATCGGGAATTCATATCCGTTGAATTCAGCCATAATGGTCTTTGTGAGTTTTTCTTCAGGATAATTCTCATGAGTATATCCTGCGGAAGGAATACCGACCCAGCCTGTATGACGTTTCTTATTTCCGAGCTTCTCACACATCTTCAGGTAGAATCTCATCCCGCCGACATGAGAGAAAAATCTTCCGAGTCTTCTTCGAAGCTTCCAGTATTCGGCAACGTCTTCAAGTTCTTTAGCCTTCTGCTCAATAACAGGAGACGGATATTTATAATCAACGCATACGCTTGCCGCTCTGTATACAAAATTGTAAATACGGCAATGAAGTTTTCTTAGCAGCTTATTCGCCGGAACGTTCTCTATTATGAACACATCAACAAAGAGCATATCGAAAGCATCGATCCCGGCATAAGGGATCTCGACATATTTAGTCCCCTTCCTGAAGATCTTGATCGACTTGACCACATAGCGCTCATCACAAAGAGGCTCGGCCACAATGTATTTGTCCGGGAATTCCTCGCGGAATCTTGCTACGAGTTTTTCCGCTTCGCTCCGGAGCATCATGAGATCGATATCATCATCCCACGGAATGAATCCCTTGTGTCTTACCGCTCCGAGGAATGTACCGCCGTAGAGCATGTATTTGATATCGTATTTTTCACAGACATACTTGATATCGAGTAAGATCTTAAACAGTTCATCCTGCATTCTCTTCAGGGTGTCATCGTCAAGAATATATTCCGGAAAACTAGCCGAATAGAGTTTTTTACCTTTGGCCAAAGACTTGAAAACCTCCTGCTGTCAATCGCTCAATGAATCCGGGAATTTGTAATTGCCGAATTCGACACGGTATGTCTGATGAACATCTTTCCTCTCTTCCGGAGGCGGGCTCATATAATCGCCGTAGAGCTTTGTAAGAGCCGCATCGTAATCTCTCTGCATCTTGACTTCGAATCCTTCGAACGTACCTGTCACAGTCGGAAAGACCTGATCGTATCTGATAAGAGAAGCTCTGATATCCGGTGCTTCAAGATCATCGAAATTAATGATGTAATCACTCTTAGGATGATCCGTGAGTTTTACGTATTTGGCAAATTCCTTCTTCGATGCATCAGGATCCGAATGATGGAAATCATACATGAGCCTCTTTATGATGCTGAATACAAATGCACCCGGTCCACGGTCCGTTATCACCTTGGATTTAAACTTGTAGTACATGTAATTGCGCTTGAGCTTTAATGCCTTCTTTATCGTCTTCTCGATATATTCGGGATCATTATCCGTATAGTCGAAAAGAAATATGTCGATATTGACCGATCTTCCGAATTTGTCACCGCATAGCTCAAAACTGTCTTCCCAGTACTTCAGTTCGATTATCGTGTCTTTGCAGTAAAGCCTCGGATATACCTTCTCCTGCCATTCATAGTCACCGTCAGGACAGCCCAGGAACAGATCACCTGTATCCTGCTCTTCAAAGACTTTCTTTAGCTTCTCGAATTCGGAGCGCATCATGCCTACATCCGCATCATCATCCCAGGGAATAAAACCCTGATGCCTTACGGCACCCAATTCCGTACCGTAGCAGACAAAATAATCAATATCGTTATCTCTGCAGATCTTATCGAACTGCTCAAGCATCCGGGTAAGAACATACTGCAGTTTCTTATGTGAATCCGATGAAATACTTCCCATATAACCACTCCAGGCAAATTAAACAGCGGTTTTCCCGCCATCACAATTGCAGATTATAACACATATAATAAATCTAATAACATCGCGTATTAAGGCAGATCATAAGCAAGCTTTAATAAACCTGACTTAAAAGCCCTTTACAAACGGACATCTGATTGTATAATTGAGTCGTCCAAGGCGGAGTGTGATTCTCCGACCGGCGGTGAACGTTAGACGCGTAAGCCCGCAAGCCTCATAAATTCTTAAGGTGAGGTTGACCCGGTGAGATTCCGGTGGCCGACGGTAAAGTCCGGAAGAAAGGAAGTGTATTTTCTATGTCTGTAAGTCAAACAACCGTAAAAGCGGGTTCTCAAGCTGCGCGCAAGATCATGATCCGCCGTATTTGCTCATGCGGTATCCTTTCCGCACTGGCAGCTATCCTCATGTATCTTGAGATCAAGCCGTCCCTGCTGTTGCTGCCGTTCCCGGATTTCCTTGCATTCGATTTTTCCGAGATTCCGGTACTCATCGGAACCTTTGCTTTAGGGCCTGTGTGGGGTGTCGTTATTGAACTCATCAAGAATCTCCTTCACCTTCCCGCCACGGGAACTATGGGTGTCGGTGAGCTCTCTAATTTCCTTACGGGTTCCATCTTCGTTTTGACAGCCGGTCTTATCTACCGCAAAATCCGCACAAAGAAGGGTACCGCAGTTTCTATGGCTGTTGCAACGGTGGTCCTCGCTGCCGCATCAGTCCCCGTAAACGCTTTCATCAATCTGCCCTTCTACGCAACTGCAATGGGATTTACTCTTGATAAGGTCATCGGCATGAGCAATGCGGTCAATCCGCTTGTTAAAGACCAGATCTCACTTCTCCTTGCAGTATTTGTTCCTTTCAATCTGCTCAAGGGAATTGTGGTCGGACTCGTTACGTTCTTTGTTTACAAGCCCATCTCAAAGCTGATCAACAAGACTTACGATCAGACTCACGCAAAAGCAAAGAAGTAAACCTGATTCAAAATGCAGGTGTAAGAAAGAGGTTATCTCTTAAGTGAACCAATCACTTTTGAGACAACCTCTTTTAAAGTTATAACATTTAGCAGCAGGAAGGGGTGTTTTATCTTCTCCCCACCGCATTTTCGGCGATCATTTCTATCGCCTTGACGGACTGGGGCCATTCGGGATGCGCTATAGGGAAAACATGATGCATCTTGAGTTCGCCGTCATTCTTTGCTTCGTAATACATGGCATCAGGGAGCTTGTCTTTGAATTCACGGTCCTGATCACAAAGGAAATCATCTTCTCCTGTTACGATCGCGACCCTTAATCCCGTATCGCGCTCGGCAACAAGATTAAGATCGTATGCATAGTTCGGAAGACGCTGCATATCCTTCTTTGTTCCCTGAAGATTTTCAAAATATATACCGGGGAAACCTTTTATCGGATTTCTTATACCGGGGCAGATAAGTCCTGCCGATTCCACGTTGCCTTTGAGTTTTTCGAAGACCCACAGACCGTGTGAGATATGTCGGCTCCTTGCGGCTACTGCAACAATGTACGCAAGATATCCTCCTGCGGAATCACCGACTGTATGGAATTTCTTAAAACCGTATTTGATATAAACGAAATTCATCGCCTTGAATATCTCGTCGATTATCTGAGATAACGTTGCATCAGGCATAAGCGTGTAATCGACATTTACGACAGGGATCCCTGCCTTGATCGCAAGGTGCATGCCGAAGTTCTGATCGAGTTTTTTGAATCCGTAGACGAAAGCACCGCCGTGGATCAGGATAAAGCATTCCTTCGCGCCGTAGCAGCCGAAAGGTGTATATATGTCGAGCTTAAGAGGGTTATCTCCATCCTTGTAGATGATATCCATCTCCGTTTTACAGTCAGCAGGAAAAACCTCTTCTTCAAGTCTGGGAGCATCACTTATATTGCAGTTTTTGATGAAAAGTTGTCTGTTCTTTTCTGCTCTGTAACGGATAAAGGAATTGAACATGGAAAGCCCCCTTTCCCCATGCTATTTCTTTTTGAAAGAAACAGGTTTTGTTCTCTGTGCCAGAAGACCTGCGACAGGCCAGAAATATACTGCGACATTCATAACGCTGCTGCTTAAGAGAGCCTGGCCGGCATAAGCTGCAAATGCTCCGAGGAGGAGCCAGATAATACAGCGCTTAACATCGTCCTTTTCACTAAAGACAGCTTTTACTGCGCTTACTGCCGAATAGATGAGCATTGCAAGATAATTTATCAGAGCGAAAACACCCTGTGTTGCAAGTGTGTGAAGATATTCATTGTGACCCTTATCCTGAACATAATCACCGGGCTGCCAGCCGGGCTGTTCCCTGAAAGCCTCAGCAAGATTATCAAGACCAATGCCCGTGACCCAGTGGTTGGGAACACTCGAAAGAGCAGCTTTCCAGATCCTGCCTCTTCCGTTGCCGAAGCCGTCATCACCGACCTTGCCGACAGTATCTTCCGTGATCCTGTTGACTCTGCTGGTGATGTATGTCGTGAATAAAAGAGCGATGATTATTATCACGATATATCCGGCGATCAGGATAATGAAATCGGTCGTGATCTGCTTTAATGATTTCTTATCCATATTGCTCTTTCGCATTACGATAAGAGATACGATGTAAGTAAAGATCATTGCTGCCGTTCCGATCCAGGCAAGACGCGCCTGTGAAGCGATCATGGTATAGAACATGAGAAGCGACAGTGCCAGCATTGCCCACTTGAAGACCTTGGATCTGCCAAGCTTCGAACTGAAGATGAAAAGACCGGACGTAACAGCTGTAAGAAGACATGAGAGCGTGCCGTAAAAGTTCGTATTCTGGAGCAGTCCGTAAGGTGTCGTGTTGGAAACACGGTTGGAAGCGAAAAGACAGTAACAGATATCGATGCGGAAAGTCTGAAGGAATGCGACCACACCCTGAATCAGCGCAACGATGACGTAGGCTGTAAGAAGCTTTTTCCTGAGCTTGGGATCGGATATCATGGAGCCTGCAAAATAGAGGCAGAAATAGCAAAGGAATATCTCAGGTCTTTCGCAGTAAAATCTTGATCCTCCCGCAAATACTCCGGGATTAACGGAGAAGATACAAGAAAGCATCATGAACAGAAAAAGCGTGAAGAAAAATATATCCGCAGCATAAAGCTTGAACTTTCCGTTTACGATCCTTGATACGATATTCAGGATGACAGCAAGTGCAAGGATCCCTCCGAACAGACCGACAATGTAAGGCTGGAAGTATGACGGATAAAGACGCATATTGGGGATCTTAACTTTCGCTTTAATTAAGACTTCCGTAATGATCTCTGCCACCGGCAGGAATAAGAGCAATGCCATGGAAATATAGCAGAACACCTTATCAGAAGAGAGTTTTGCTAATACGGGCACTTTTGTCTGGGCTGAATCTGTCATTTTCGGTGTTATCCCCTTTTGTTCAAAAGCGTTTTATTTTCTGGCTTATTATATGTTATTTGACTGTCTGTGATAACCCTTATTGTATCTATGTTATATAATTGACACAGAATATTATTATGGAGGGTAATGTATGTCATCCCAAATGCCCCGCGAGAAGCTTTCATCTCTCGTAGCTTCTTTTATGAGTTATTCTGCAGGACATCTTCCTGACGATGTTAAGCTCCGTCTTGCGCAGATGAGCGAAGTCGAGAATGAAGGTTTTGCGCCTGAGATCTACAACGTAATGAAAAAAAATATGGAACTTGCCGATTCCCTGAAGAGGCCTTCATGTCAGGATACCGGTATTCCGCAGTTCTTTGCACGTGTCGGTACAAAGTGGCCTTATATGGACATCATTGAGGATGCGCTTGTCGATGCTGTCAGGGAGGCTACCGCAAAAGCGCCGTTAAGACCTAATGCTGTTGAGGTCTTCGATGAGAAGAATACCGGAAACAATATAGGAACTCACAGCCCGTGGATCGACTGGGAGATCGTTAAGGACAGCGACTGTCTGGAACTCTATTTCTATATGGCAGGCGGCGGATGCTCACTGCCCGGTTTTTCGAAGGTCCTCATGCCTCTTGAAGGATACGAAGGAATAGCAAAAGCTGTTTTCGAGCAGATGACTTCTTATGGCGTAAATGCCTGCCCTCCCTGCCTCGTAGGGATCGGAATCGCAGGTTCTTCTGAAGTGGCAGCCAAGCTCTCCAAGAAAGCTCTGTTAAGACAGGTCGGATCACATAATCCCAACCCCAAGGCTGCAGAAATGGAAAAGCTCATTGAAGACGGTCTCAACTCGATCGGTTTGGGACCCGGCGGATTCGGCGGCAAACTCTCTGTCATGGGAGTCAATATCGAGCAGGCTTCAAGACATCCGGCAACACTGGCCATGGGACTTTCCACCGCATGCTGGGCACACAGAAGAGCAGGTATCAGGATCAACTCTGATTTCACCTACGACTTCTTCACACACAAGGGGGTAGTCTTATGAGCAAATTCGAATTTACAACACCAGTATCTGATGAAGATATCAGGAAGGTTCACATAGGTGACGTTATCTATCTGACAGGCGATATCGTTACCGGCAGAGACGACGTTCATCACAGAGTGGTCATCTCAGGCAAAGAGCCGCCCGTAGATCTTAAGGGCAAGGCTGTATTCCACGCAGGTCCCATCATGAAGAAGATCTCTTCTGAAGGAGAACCTGACAAATACAAAGTCATCAGCGTCGGACCAACTACATCAATGCGTATGGAAAAAGCCCAGGCGGAATTCCTCGAAAAGACCGGTGTTAAGATCATCATCGGCAAGGGCGGCATGGGTCCCAAGACAACAAAGGGATGCGTTGATAACTGCGCCATACACACTATCTTTCCGGGCGGATGCGCCGTAGTAGCCGCAGAAGAGGTCATAGACGTCGAGGGCGTGGAATGGCTTGATCTGGGAATGCCCGAAGCGATGTGGAAGCTCAAGGCTGAACGCTTCGGACCCCTGATCGTCTCCATCGATTCATACGGAAACAATCTGATCGAGAATAACAAAAAAGAATTCAACGCAAAAAGAGAGAAAGCTCTGGAAGACCTTAAGGGCAAGCTCTCTTTTATGGAATAAATAATGGGATCTGATAAGCCGGTAAATCAGGATTATCCCGACTTAAAAGCACTTTCAAAAGAAGGTGTTAAGCTTTTGATCTTCGATCTGGACGGAACGCTCCTGGATTCAATGAGCGTATGGAATGACGTCGATGTCGAATTTCTTGGCCGTTACGGATATGAAGTCACACCCGAATATACCGATATGGTAAAGCGTGCCTCGATCGAAGATGCAGCAAGATACACTCAGACCAAATACCGTATCCCGCTTACTTGGCAGGAGATCGTTTCTACATGGGAATCAATGGTCTACGAGTTTTACAGATCTGAAGTAAAACTGAAAGAAGGTACAAAGGAATATCTGGAGGAAGCAAAGAGACTCGGATTTTCATTAGCCGTGACGACTGCCCTGTCGCGCAAAAACGCTGCTGCCGCTTTAATGAGCACAGGCATAAGGGATATGTTTGACTGCGTAATAACATTAGAGGATCTGGGCGGAAAGATAAACAAGAGTTCTCCGGATATATTTCTCCGCGTGACAGATTATGTATCAGCAACGGGAAATCCTGTAACCCCTGATAAGGCACTGGTCTTTGACGACGTTCTCCAGAGTCTGGAAGGCGCAAGATCAGGCGGATTTCTTACATGTGCAGTATATGACGACATCGGCTGCGGAGGTCCCGGTAAATGGGACAGCTTCGCAGCCGGATGTGATTATTCTGTTCTGAAATTCTGAACTTATTATTCCTTACACTTATTCTCCTGCGGGGGCAGTCATCTCAGAACTTCATAAGTATGTATAAGAGGATTCGGGCTTATTCCTTACCCTCTTCCTTCTTCTCTACTTTAGTTTCCTCTTTATTTGCTTCAGCAGACTTTGCCTCCTCTGCTTTAGCTTTTGCTTCCTTCTCAGCAAGAGCCTTTGCTCTTCTTGCTCTTCTCTTCTTGCGTGCAGAGAAGACAATGATGAGGACTACTGCTGTAACTATTCCAAGGAATATGATCCCGGGGATGCATGCGATGATACCGAGCAGGAGATCCTGGAAGAACTCTACAGTGTTCTCCCACATATCCTTGAACTGATCCATGACTTTCTCTCCGTATGTTACAACGTGAGCTTCCTCGACTTCCTTTTCTTCAAGAACTTCCTGAAGTGTGAGAGTAAGTGTTGCAAACTGGACCTGATTCTCGAGGACTCTTATCCTGGATTCTGAGCTCTCGATCTCATATCTGACATCAGTGATCCTGTTCTGTAAGATGATGATCGTATCAAGGTCTTCTGCCTTATCAAGGAGCTCCAAGAGCTGCTGGTATTCTACTCTCAAAGATTCGAGTCTTGCCTTTGTATCGACATATTCAAGAGTAACGTCTGTTGTGCCTTCATTTGAAGATGTTACAGTGCAGCTGTCTCCGACCATATCGATAAGGGAATCGAGTTTGTCGGCCGGTACTCTTACCGTATAAGTTCCTGTGCGCAGATCTCTGTTATTGCCTGTTCCGCGCATTGAAGAATATTCGATATAACCTCCGAGAGCCTTTACCTGGCTGTCGAGATTTGAAGCGACCGCATTGAAGTTTGTCGTTTCCGCAGTTATGGATACTGTCCTTATGAGCAGTCTTCCCTGGGAAGGATCAATATTGACGTCGTTCGATAATTCAGGGCTTCCGGGTGTTGATACTACATTTTCAATGTATTCGCCTTCTTCAAATGCGGCTTCATCACTCATTTCACGAATGCCACTTGAGCTGAATCCTTTTGCAGATTCCGAACCCGAATATGTGGCACCGCTGTTAAAGGATTGCACGTTATCAAAATACTCATTTTTAGTTCCCGTAGATGAACAACCTGCGATCAAGGATATTGCAACAACACCTGCAATCATTGTGATCAAAAATCTCTTCTTCATAAATATACCTCCGTATGAACTGAACATCTGTCTGCTCAGTTACTATTATTACAGCTATTCTTTCCGAAATGTTGCATCAACCTCGAAAAATTTTTTCCGTAAATATATACTTATCCCTATGAACATCTCGAAAACAGCTCTTGACCTCTGGGAATATCTTGCAAAGGAACGCCGCCCCGTTGCGCTCTACGGTACCGGTGACGGTGCCGATAAGATCATCTCCGTTCTTGAAAGATACGGCTTAAAAGATCTGATCATCGCAGTTTTCGCAAGTGACGGTTTTGTCAGGGACAGATCTTTCAGAGGATTTAAAGTGCTGTCTTATGACGAGTGCTGCAAAAGATTTGCAGATCAGGATTTTACGGTCCTCGTATGTTTCGGTTCGTCCCGGTCTGAAGTCCTTTCCTTTGTAGATAAGATAGCTTCAGAACGCGAACTGTTTGTGCCTGATGTTCCCGTTTACGGCAGCAATCTTTTTGACCGCGCTTTCTATGAATCAAATAAATCTCTTATAGAAGAGGTCTGTTCACTTCTTGCAGATGATGCATCAAAAAACTGCTATATCAATTACATTAACTACAAACTGACCGGTGATATCTCATATCTTAAAAACTGCGAATCAGATCCTGACAGTGAATTCAGTTTGCTGGATAATATTTCATCCGGCTGCTTCATAGATCTCGGAGCATACTACGGTGACACGGCAAAGCGCTATCTCGAACGTTTCTCCAGCCTGACTTCATGCATAGCCGTAGAACCCGAACGCCATTCATTCTCAAAGCTCAGAGCTTATGCTGAAGGAGCTGAAGACACCGGATTTGATATCAGATGCATAAATGCTCTTGCAGGAAGAAGAACCGGCATTGAAAAAGTCTCGGATTCAAGAGGCAGAGGAACAAGGTCTCTTCCTAACAGCAACGTGGAATTAAAGAATACCCGTGAGATCGAAGTCGTGACTGTCGATTCCTTTAATTGTGATAATGTAAGCTTTATCAAATTCGATGTTGAGGGATCGGAACTTGATGCGATCGAAGGAGCAAAAGAGACCATCCTTAAGTCCCGCCCCGCCATGAAGATCGCATGCTATCACAGGAGCGAGGATGTCTTCACATTGCCTCTGAAAGTTCTGGAGATAAGAAACGACTATAAGGTCTTCATGCGCCACACAAGATGCATTCCCGGCTGGGACACCGATTTCTACTTCATCTGAGGTCAAGGATATGAAGATACTGATCGTAAGTGATTCACACGGAATAAACGGACCATTAAGAGCAGTGATAATAAAAGAAAAGCCTGATATGCTGATCCACCTTGGTGACTCTGAATTTTCACAGTCAGAGATCGCTTCATGGGCAGGATCACCAAAGACTCCCTGTATCTTTGTCAGAGGAAACTGCGACATTTCTTCCTATGATCCTTCCTTAGTAAAGAATGAAGCTGTCTTCACGCTTAACGGTCACAGATTCTACTGTGTTCACGGCCACAGGCAGCGTGTCAATTACGATCTGCTCATCCTCTCACTCTCAGCACAGGAGAAAGACTGCGACATATGCTTATTCGGTCATACACACGTTCCTTATGACAGTTTCGGAGATGCTATCTCAGCCTATAACAGGTTTTATGAATCAGGGTTTAATCCGTCCGGACCGAGGATCCTTAATCCCGGATCCATCTCCCTGCCCCGCGGCGGTTCGAAGCGCGGCTATATGATCATGGATATGGAAGATGACGGCAGGTACGATGTGAAGTACCGTACGGCAGATTAAGGTCTGCTGAGTCCTTTAGTATATTGAAGAGTCCCTTTTTATTGTAGTAAAATATATTAGTTTGTTTATAAACGGGGAGGTTCAATATGAGAAAGTTCTTATTCTCTTTTGCGTTAATGATCGGAATAGTCATCTCCTTTTACGGCATAGCATCAGCCGATTCTGAGGAGCATTATTTTACAGATAACGGGGATTACTATAAGTGGAGTTTCAACAGTGATACCGGTATGCTGACCATTGATGCGGTATATGAGCCGGTTGATTCTTTTATTAATAATTCAGAGATTTACAAAGTTGCAGATGACGTGACAGATATGACCATCAACAGCATACATTATTCATATCAGCAGGGTGACAATTATCACTACTCGTTTTTCCAATATAGAATGGATAATCTGAAAACCATAACTGTCAATTGCAACTGTACCTCATTGGATCTCGATATGTGTACAAAATCACTTCAAAAGATCACATTCAATAACAATAAGGTGAAGAATACTTATATCGATCTTCCCCACTGCAATTACGTCGTTGAAATCAGTTATGACAAGAATAACACTTCAGATTACTTCCTCGACTATCACGATTTTTCCGGAAGAGATATAACTATCCCCGCAAACTACGGGAAAAACTCTCATATATCATACTGTTTCTTCAGATGTTCTGTTGAATCTGTTGCTTTTGCAAGCGGAACAAAGATAATCCCGGCATATGCCTTTGATGAATGTCCTATTCTTTATTCCTTAACGATTCCTTCCGGAGTCACGACTATTGAGGATGGTGCTTTCTGGGGATGCGATTTATCTTCGGTATCTTTACCTGCAACCGTAAAGACCATACGTTATAACGCATTTTACGGTTGCCCGCTTGAGACCATCGATTTTGAGGGCACAGGTGAAAAATGGCTTGGAACAGTTAAAAAAGTTAACAGTGACGAGTATGGCAATATCGGCGGGACTGTTCTTTATGTTGACAGCGCAACAGTTAACTGCAGTGACTCGACCATAATAATCCAAAAGAAAGCTGCAAAAAATAAATATACTTATTCCCAGCATCCTGTCGGATGGTTCCCAAAGGCCTCTCAGTGGTATTACTACTACGAAGACGGAACCAAAGCATCAGACGGCTTATTTGAAATAGGAAAATGCGTTTTCTATTTTGACAGCGACGGCATCATGGCTACGGGTTGGGTAAACCTGGACAGCAAGTGGTATTTCTTTGAAAAGTCAGGCGGAGCTATGCTGAAAGACTGCTGGTATAAGGATAACGGCAATTGGTATTATCTGGGCTCTGACGGAGCGATCCTTACCGGCTGGAATAAGATCGGCGGCAACTGGTATTACTTCCTTGAATATGGTGCCATGGTCACAGGCTGGAAGAGTATCGACGGCAACTGGTACTATTTCACGGAATCGGGATCTTTGGTCACAGGCTGGAAGCAGATTGGAGGTGCCTGGTATTACTTCAGTGAATCAGGTGCTATGGTCAAAGGCTGGAAGCAGATCGGCGGCATCTGGTATTACTTCGGTGAATCAGGTGCTATGACCACAGGCTGGAAGAGCATCAACGGCTACTGGTACTACTTCATTGAGTCCGGTGCTATGGCAACCGGATGGAAAAAGATAGACGGCATCTGGTATTACTTCTACGACAGCGGAATAATGGCTTCAGGCGGCAAAGTCACTATCGACGGCAAAGAATATAACTTTGCTCCTAACGGCGCCTGGATATCTGGCTGATTATAAGGGAGGATCTCAAGAATGAAAAAGATATTTATCTCATTAATAATGACTATCGGCTTCGTTATCTCTGCTTTCGGGATCATCTGCGCCGACACGCCCACATATTTAAAAGACGGTAATGATTTCTATCAGTGGAGTTTTGACAGCACGAACGGCGAGTTATCGTTAAGTCCGGCTTTTGTCGCCCCGGATACGAGAACTACAAGTTTAAGTTCTATAGCTCCGGATGTTACTACATTGACTCTCAACGGTATCCACTTCAGCCACAGATCAAGTCTGGGTTATGCGTATAGCGGGGATTCCAATTATCTGAAAGATATAAAAAACATAAATGTTAATTCCACCTGTTCCAGATTAGGAATTCCATCCGGCTGGGAATCGCTTGAGACCATATCATTTAAAAATAATACCGCTAAGAAAACCGTAATAGAACTCAAGGCCCGTTCAGGCGAATGTGCTCTTCCCAAGATAACTTATGACAAAAATAGTACAACAGATTACTATCTTGATTTCTCAAGGAATTGGGGAAGTGATCCGATAACGATTCCTGCAGCCTATGGAAATGACCCGCACATCACATACAGTTTTTTCGATTCATATAATCTCCGTTCTGTCTCATTTGAGAGCGGTACAAAAACCATCCCCGAATATGCATTTGACAGCTGTGACAGACTGTCAAAAGTAACGATCCCTTCCGGTGTTACGACCATCGAATATGGAGCCTTTTATAAGTGTGAAAGCTTAAGTTCAATTTCGATTCCCGCATCCGTAAAAACCATTCGCTACAACTCGTTTTATAAAACAGGTATCTACCGCATCGACTATGAAGGCACACGTGATCAGTGGGCAGGTCTTGTAAAGACATTGGATTCTGACGGAAAAGCAGTCGAAGGCGGTAATGTCCTTTATCTTGACTATGCAACTGTTTATTGCAGTGATGGAAATGTCCTGATCAAAAAGACATATGAAAACGGTCACAGTGTTTACACTCAGATTTTTACAGGATGGAATCAGAAGGACGGCAAATGGTATTACTATAAAACAAACGGCGATCTTGCGCGCGATGAAATGCTTTATATCGATGGTTCCCGTTACGGATTTGACAGTAACGGTGTCATGCGCACGGGCTGGTATAACTCCGGCTCCGATTGGTACTTCTTTAATCTTAAATCCGGGAAAAGGATCGAAGAGGATTGGTTAAACGACAACGGTAAATGGTACTACTTTGACTATGCCGGGCGTATGGTTACAGGATCACATACGATAGACGGACAGCAGTATGTGTTCACCGATTCCGGCGCTTTATATACCGGCTGGAAACTGGAGAACGATGATTGGCATTACTATACTACAAAAGGAAGAGTTACAGGATGGTACCAGATCGGCAATAACTGGTATTACTTTGAAACGCAGCATGGCGACATGGTAAAAGGTCATCAGAATATTGGCGGTTATTGGTATCAGTTCAGGGATTCCGGAGCCATGGTTACAGGATGGTATCAGATCAAGGACAGATGGTATTACTATAATACTAACGGCACCGAGGTATTTAAATGGAAGCAGATCGGCGGCAAGTGGTATTACTTCAGCGAAAGCACCGGAATCATGCTCAGCGACGGAATATACACTCTCGGGGGTAAACGCTACAAATTCCTAGATAATGGTGTCTGGGATGAAACCTGGAATGGCTGAACATCCGGCTGATCATTGTTCATTAAAAGGGGCTTTACTGCCCCTTTTATTATTTCCGTGAACAGATCGTAATATGCCTTCGTCATCAATCGGTAATCTAATACTTATTGATGTATATTATTTCAAATAGTAAAATCAAATTTGTTGATCATTATTGGGGAGGATTGTATGAATAGAAAAAGCGTTGTCTCTTTTTTGGTAATGATAAGCTTAGTAATCTCCGTGTTTGGCACGGCTTTTGCCGACAGTTCAAATAATTTCAAAAGCTACGGGGATTATTATAAATGGAATTTCACGAGCAGTTCAGGACTTCTGACCATTGAAACACTGTACACTTATGACATAGGTAACGGAACAGATTATTCCTCTGTAGCTTCAAGCGTGAAATCAATGACGATCAAAAATATTCACTATTCCTATGACGGCAGAGCTCCATATGATTTCTACGGCATCCTCAGCGGCCTGGATAACCTGAAGACTATTACGGTCAGTTCCACCTGCAGCGGATTGCATAACCTTGTAAACTGTCCGGCATTGCAAAAAATCACGTTCAACAACAACAAGGCTAAGCATACTGATCTGGATTTTTACCGGAGCAAAGCAAAATCCATTCCGGCCATATCCTATGACAATAACAACACTTCAAATTACTTTATCAACTTTAAGGAATACACGGGCAATTCATCAATAACTGTTCCTGCAGGTTACGGCAGTGATTCTCACATAACATACAGTTTTGCTTCCTCATCTGTAAAATCGGTTTCTTTTGCAAGCGGAACGAAGACCATTCCGGAATATGCTTTTGAGAATTGTAAATCTCTTTCATCAGTAACGATCCCTTCAGGTGTCACAACAATCGGAAATGGTGCATTCTGCGGCTGCGGCAAGTTAACCTCTATCTCGATCCCCGCCTCAGTAACTGCTATCCGCTACGATGCTTTCTGTAACACCGGACTTGCTACTGTCAATTACAGCGGTTCACGTGACCAGTGGTTCGGATTGGTTAAAATGCTCGGTTCCGACGGCGGAACTGTATCGGGCAGCAGTGTTCTTTATGTAAACGACACAACCATTCATTGCAGCGACGGAGACATCATCATCAAGGTAAAAGAAGCAAGTGACCATTACGATTACATCCAGTATCCTGTCGGATGGTATAAAAAAGACAGCAAATGGTATTACTACTATCAGGACGGCTCAATGCCCCGCAACTGTATAAAGGAGATAAACGGAACGTCCTTCTGTTTTGACAACAGCGGAGCCATGACGACAGGCTGGTATCAGAATAACGGTAAGAGGTATTACTTTGATAAATCATGCGGCGCCATGCTGAAAAACTGCTGGAAAAGCGACAGCGGCAGCTGGTTCTATCTGGGCTCAGACGGAGCAGCTGTTACAGGCTGGAAGACTATAAGTAATACGCGTTATTATTTCAATAAACAAGGCGAAATGGCTGATGACTGGGAACAGATAGACGGCGTCTGGTATTATTTCAACAAATCAGGCCTTATGCAGACCGGATGGCAGGAGATCAATAATTTCTGGTATTACTTCGAAGGATCCGGAGCCATGGTTACCGGCTGGAAGGATCTGGGTATCGCCTGGTACTACTTCAATGAAAAAGGTGTGCTTCAAACAGAATGGCAGAAGATAGGCGATTTCTGGTATTATCTCGGTACTAACGGAGCTATGGTAACAGGCTGGCAAAAGATAAACGGTTCCTGGTATTACTTCAACAATTACGGAATGATGGCTACAGGATATGTTACTATCGACGGCAAGACCTACCACTTCAATGAAAAAGGTGTTTGGATTCCCTGATAGATCAAAAGGAGGGTTTATAGAATGAAGAAATTTTCGATAGCGTTGATACTGACACTGGGTATTATCCTTTCCATGTTCAGTGTGGTAAATGCTGATTCATCCAACTACTTCTACAGCGATGGAACGGTTTACCAATGGAGTCTCGACGAAAACTCAGGAAAACTGACTATTTCCAAGAAAACCAAGTACTTTTTTACTGCCAACGATTATTCCTCGGTTGCCTCGAAGGTTAAATCAATATATATCGATGGTATCCACAAGGGCAACAATTCAACCCAATATACATTTTCTAATTTCCCGAGCGGATTGAATAACGTAACAAATATAACGGTTAATAACAAGTGCTACAAACTGGGAACACTTAAAAACTGTCCGTCACTTAATAAGATATCTTTCAATAGCAACGATGCTTCTAATACAACGGTGGATCTGACATCATGGCCTTCAGCAACTCTTCCGGCCATCTCTTATACTAATACAAGCACTTCTTATTATCTCGATTATTCAAGATCTACAAGCAAATCTGCTTTTACTATTCCCGCAAGTTACGGTAATAATTCAAAGATCAAATACAGTTTTGAAGGATCACTCTTGAGTGCAGTATCTTTTGAGAACGGAACCAAGACTATTCCTGATTACGCATTCAAAGACTGTACATCCCTCAGCAAAATTACGATTCCTTCCGGAGTTACAACTATCGGTTATGACGCATTTTACGGATGTGATACGGTAAAATCCGTTAAGATTCCGGCTTCTGTTACCTCCCTCAGTTTCAATGCTTTCTATAAATCCGGTATCACGGATGTAACTTATGAAGGTACAACCTCTCAATGGTACAAGATAGTAAAGACATTTGATGATAACCTTAAACCTATAGACGGCAATATCCTTTATCTTGACAATGCTGTCATTCATTGCTCCGATGGTGATATTAAAATCTCCAAGAATCCTGCTACTAACCACTATGAGTATAATCAGCACCTCATCGGCTGGCAGCAGGAAAACAGCAAGTGGGTTTACTACGATGAAAATGGCAAAAAAGTAACTAACACTACTGTTTATATAAAAGACGGTTATTTCCATTTCGACGACAAGGGCTATATGTTCACCGGATGGCTTAACGAAAACGGGAAATGGTATTTCTTCAATACGAGCGGAAGGATGCAATTGTCTGACTGGCTTAATGAAAACGGCAAATGGTACTATTTCGACAGTAACGGCGTTATGGCTACAGGCAAAAAGACCGTAAACGGCAAATCCTATTACTTTAAGAGTTCAGGCGCTATGGCAACCGGCTGGACTGAGATCGGAAAATACTGGTATTACTTTGATTCCAACGGTTCTATGTGTACAGGCTGGAAAAAAATAGACGGCAAATGGTATTTCCTCTGCGACAAAAAATATGCCCCGTCCTCTGATTATACCGGGTGTATGGCTGTAGGCATTTTGAAGATCGATGGATACATTTATTATTTTGCTTCCACAGGAATCATGCAGACAGGCTGGGTCCACATCAATAATGACTGGTATTACTTTGATTCAAAAGGTCACAGGCAGTCAGGAGGATGGCTCAAGGACGGCAATAACTGGTATTATCTGAATGATGACGGGACCATGTATTGCGGCTGGCTTAAGTACAACAACAACTGGTATTATCTCCAGCATTCCGGAGTTATGGCAACATCACAGATAACTATCGAAGGCAGAGGCTATATCTTCCAGTCAGACGGAATATGCATTAATCCGTATTGATGATTCAGATATTAATATATTTATTACTCAAGGGTTGTCTTTTGACAGCCCTTGATCTTTTTCGGGTTGATACTGATCAAAAAAATGGTACTTTTGGGTGATATTAATATTTTTATGTGTTGCTAAAATATTCTTGTCTTTCATCAAAATTGAAACGGAGGTTTATTATGAAAGGTAAAGCATTACTTTCATCCCTGGTAACGTTAAGCCTGGTGGTTTCCTCATACGGTGTCACCATGGCAGACACAGTCAGCGGAACTTTTTATTCGAGTAGTGACAGCAATTCTTTTAGCTGGACCTACGACGGAGGCGGTAATCTCTCTGTCGCCGTGAACTATTTTGCAGGTCAGAATCCGAAAGATTTCGGCTCGGTATCTGCAAAAGTAGAAAAGATGTCCATCAGCAGCAGTTTTGCAGGCAATACATCGCCATACACTTACTCATATTTTAAGAATGATATGACAAAGCTTGAAACTATCAATGTAAATGACAACTGCAGATTGCTCAGTATTAAAAACACTTGTCCGTATCTCGAAAATATAAATATTATCAACAATAATAATGATTATATTTCTATCGATCTGTCCGGAAGAACATCTTCTATTATTCCTGAGATCAATGTAAACGGCTCGACTGTAAAATATATCAATATTATTCATTCTAAATATGATGGAAGCGAGAAATTAACAGTACCGGCTAGTTACGGTATCGGTAACGTGTTCGATTACAGTTTCACCGCTTCCAAAATGAAAACTGTTATTTTCGAAGCCGGCACTCAAAAGATCAGAGAGCACGGTTTTGCTGACTGTGAAAATCTGACAACCGTGGCGATTCCTAAAAGCGTTACCAAGATCGAATACAGCGCATTCAGGAATTGTCCGAAGCTTGAATCCATTACGATTCCGGCAACAGTTAAATCCATCGGCATGAATGCTTTCAAAAACTCCGGCATCAAGACCATCGATTACTTAGGCACTCGTGCCCAGTGGTTTGGCCTTGTTAAAGAATACGACGACAATAAAGAACTCGTAGGCGAGACACTTCACCTTGACGGCGTAGTAGTTCACTGCTCTGACGGTGACGTTATGATCCATTACAATAAAAATGACGATCCTCAGTATTATCAGTACTATCAGAACTACTATGGCTGGGAAAAAGTAGACGGCAATTGGTATTACTATAAGGCTGACGGTTCTTTAGCTAAAGGAGCTGCTACGATCGATGGCAATCTCTTTTATTTTGACAATAACGGCGTTATGCAGACAGGCTGGTTCCATATCAGCGGAAATCTCTGGTCCTATGCTGATAAAACCGGCGTTGTAAAGCTAAAGGGCTGGTTACAGGACGGCGGTAGCTGGTACTACTTTAATCTCTACTTTATGCAGACAGGCTGGCGTACGATCGGCGGTGTTAAATATTACTTCGATAAGACAAGCGGCAAGATGGTAACCGGATGGCAAGAGATCGACGGCAAATGGTATCTGTTCAACTCATCCGGAGCTATGCAGACAGGCTGGAAGCAGTCAGGAAATACATGGTATTATCTTGATCCTTCAAACGGCGCTATGGTAACAGGATGGAAGGAGATCGACGGAAAGTGGTATTTCCTCAAGTCTAACGGCGCTATGGCAGCAAGTGAATGGTGCGGCGGTTACTGGCTCAATGCTGACGGTACCTGGACATATCCTTACAAGGCAACCTGGAGAAAGACAAACAACAAATGGTGGTTCGGTGATGATTCCGGCTGGTATGCAAAGAATGAGACCCTGATAATCGACGGCGTATCTTATAAGTTCGACGCAAAGGGCTATCTGGTATAACGTTCATTTGTTAACCGGTTGATATCCATATGAGGGCTGTGCTGATGGCGCAGCCCTTTTTATGAAAAATGGTACTTTCGGGTGATATTAATATTTTTCTGTGTTGCTAAAATATTCTTGTCTTTCAACTAAAAATCAAAGGGAGGTTTATTATGAAAGGTAAAGTTCTTCTTTCTTCCTTGGTAACGCTAAGCCTGGTTGTTTCCTCGTATGGCGTCGCCTTTGCAGACTCGGAAAACTGGGGAGAGGTCAGCACACCGGACGGAGTTTTCGGCTGGAATTATAACAACGATGGTATTTTGGGAGTCCAAAAATCAATATCTTCCTACCCGAATCCTGCCAGAGATTGGTCTACTTTTTCTTCTGATGTACATACCATGAACATCTATGGTGCCAGTCTTTCTCCAAAACCGACATATTCATATTCGGATTTTAAGACCGGAATGTACAAGCTTAAAACGATCAATGTATATGACAACTGCAAAAAACTGAGCATCAATGATTATTGTCCTTCAATTGAGAGGATTAGTATCAATAACAACTCAGAAAATTTTATTGATATTGATCTCAGCGGCAGAAAATCAGCAAAGCTTCCTGAAATCAGCCTCAACAATGTAACGGCTAAATATATTGATATTGACTGCAGTGAATATGCAGGACCTGTGGTCGTCAATATTCCTGCAAGCTTCGGCAACAATTCAAAGATCATGTATAATTTCCAAAATTCGAATCTTACTACAGTAAATTTTGCTTCCGGAACAAAAACAATTCCCGAAGATGCATTCTACGACTGCTCTATGTTATTTAAAGTTGTAATACCTGACGGTGTTACAAGTATCGAATACGGCGCATTCAAAAAATGCCCGAAGCTTGAATCCATTACGATCCCGGCTTCAGTTAAATCCATCGGCATGAATGCTTTCAAGAATTCCGGTATCAAGACCATCGATTTCTTAGGAACACGTGCCCAGTGGTATGGCCTTGTTAAAGAATACGACAGTAGTGAAGAACTCATAGGCGAGACACTTCACCTTGACGGCGTAACAGTTCACTGCTCTGACGGCAACGTTGCCATCCATTACAATAAAAATGACGATCCCCAGTATTATCAGTACTATCAGAACTATTTCGGTTGGGAAAAAGAGAATGGCAAATGGTATTACCGTGATACAGATGGGAAATTAGCAGTAAATACATTCAGAACGATAGACGGCAACATCTATTGCTTCGATACTGACGGCTCTATGAAGACCGGATGGTGGACATTCTTAGGCGGATGGTTCTTTGCTGATAAGACAACAGGTGCTACTGTACATGATAACTGGCTTCAGGATAACGGATCCTGGTATTATTTTTACGGTTATATCATGTCCAAAGGCTGGAAACAGATAAAAGGCACATGGTATTACTTCGATAAGACAAGCGGCAAGATGGTAACCGGATGGAAAGAGATCGATGGCAGCTGGTATCTGTTTAATAATTCCGGAGCTATGCTCACAGGCTGGCAAAAGTCAGGAAACACATGGTATTACCTTGATCCTTCAAACGGAGCTATGGCAACAGGATGGAAGGAGATCGACGGCAAGTGGTATTTCCTCAAGTCTAACGGTGCTATGGCAGCAAGTGAATGGTGCGGCGGTTACTGGCTCAATGCTGACGGAACATGGACATATCCTTACAAGGCAACCTGGAGAAAGACAAACAACAAATGGTGGTTCGGTGATGATTCAGGCTGGTATGCAAAGAACGAGACCCTGATAATTGACGGCGTATCTTATAAGTTCGATGCAAAGGGCTATCTGGTATAACGATCCCGGTATTAACCGATTGATATCCATACGAGGGCTGTGCTGATGGCACAGCCCTTTTTCATGAAAAATGGTGCTTTCGGGTGATAGTTTTCGCCTCCTTTTTCGTAGTAAAATCATTTTGATTATTATTATCGGGGAGGTCTGTCATGAAGAAAAAGATACTTGTTTCATCTCTGGCGACGATATGCATCGTTGCTTCGTTGTTTGCCAACGCCTTTGCTGAAAACATAAAAGGAGAATTTACTTCAAAAACTAATAATGATCTGTTCTATTGGAGTTACTCTGCTACAGATAAGGCTATATTGATCGAAAGAGAAAATACTCTGTCGGGCTCTGATTTGAAAGACTATTCTTCTGTGGCTCCGGATGTAACAAAAATGGATATTCAATGTACCGATGCAATAGAATATTATAAGTTCTCGGATTTCACGGATAACTTAAATAATCTGAATAAGATCAATGTAAGGGACAATTGTACAGAGCTTATTATCAAGAACAGATGTCCTAAACTTGAATATATTTATATGGCCTTAAATGATGCAAGGTCTATCCATGTAGATCTTACAAAAAGAACCGGTTCCATAATCCCCAAGTTTTATCTTAATGATTGTAAGGCTGATTATGTCTATGTGGATTTCTCGTATTATACCGGAAGCAAAAACATAACAATACCTCAGTGCTACGGTTTTGATCCGCGTATCGATTACACGTTCTTCGGTTCAAGCATCCAGTCTGTATCTTTTGCAGCAGCTACGGAGTTGATTCCTGAAGATGCATTCAGGAACTGCAATTCTCTGACATCGGTTACCATTCCTTCCACTGTAACAACTATTGAATACAGCGCATTCAAAAACTGCCCCAACCTGACAACCATAGATATTCCTGCTTCTGTTAAAACATTGCGTTTTAACGCTTTTAAGAATTCCGGCTTAAAGACGATCAACTACGGCGGAACCAGGGCTAACTGGTACGGATTAGTTCAGGAGATCGACAATGACGGTTTGCCTGTTGAAGGCGGCAATGTCCTTAATGTTGATAATGTGGTTGTCCATTGCAGTGACGGTGATCTTCTTATTAGAAAGATCGAAGACCATTATTACGGTTATATCCAGAACGACTTCGGATGGATCAAAGAGAACGGCAAGTGGCGTTACTATGCTGAAAATGGCGCCTACTACTACAATTGCATACAACATATCGACGGAAATTACTATGGATTCGATTCTACCGGCGCTATGATCACCGGCTGGAAAAAGGCAGAGGATAATATTCATTGGTATTTCTTTGACAGACTGTCAGGTGCCCAGCAATGGAATACCTGGACCAAAGACGGCGGTAACTGGTATTATTTCGATAATAACGGTTATATGTTACAGAACGGCTGGAGAATGTCAGGGAGCGACTGGTATTACCTCAAATCTGACGGAGTAATGGCCACAGGCTGGCAGCAGATTGGCGGATTATGGTATCTGTTCAATGATTCCGGCTTAATGCAGAGAGGCTGGAAACAGGTCAGCGGTAAATGGTATTACTTCGATCAAACCAGCGGAGCAATGTTAACAGGCTGGCAGCAGATCGGCGGCAAATGGTATTTCCTCAAGTCTAACGGTGCCATGGCGGCAAGTGAATGGTGCGGCGGTTACTGGCTCAATGCTGACGGCACCTGGACATATAAATACAAGGCAACCTGGAGAAAGACAAACGACAAATGGTGGTTCGGAGATGATTCAGGTTGGTATGCCAAGAATGAGACAATTACTATCGATGGCGTAAGCTACAAATTCGACAGTAAGGGTTATCTGGTATAAAAAGTTATAAGTCTAAATTTCGGGGCTGTCTCCAAAAAAGGAGATAGCCCCTTTAGTTTGCATATTAAACAGTTGTTTCTTTTTGCTCGGATCAATGAAAAACAACTCTTTTTTATTCTGGATTTTTAGTGCTATTTTTTCATCCAGACAAACCGGGATTTGGCGAGATGTTTTTTCTGCGTTGTTACATGCTTTATTTTGCGCTTTATGCAAGTTGTTTGATTTAGCGTTCTCATGCTTGAAATTTACATAATTTGAACGCAAAATTGCCAAATCGCGTTCGGTTTTGCGTAAATTTGCAGGAATTTACGTAAATCTGAACGCTTTTTTAAAGATTTGCGTACAATTTACGTTCGCCTGTT
>JAIKWL010000019.1 GCA_024684815.1 Saccharofermentans sp.
ACTGTTACTCCGTCAGGACGGATTCCGTCACGGTTGTTGTCATCGTCCCATGTGCTTGTTACTACGATATCCTCCACTGATTTATGTGAATTGGTCAGTGTGGTATCGTAACCTGATTCGCTGACAGTAAGTGTATAACCGGCAGGAACGTTTACTTCTTTCCAGGTGTATTTGATCTCCTTGCCGTTCTCATACTTATATTTGCCTACAGCAATAAATTTCCAGTTATTGCCTTCATTAAGTTCAGCCTTGGTTCCGTCAGATAATTCGACTTCGATCGATACGGGACGGATGCCGTCACTGTTGTTGTTATCGTTCCATACCTTGGAGACTGTCAGGTCGACCTTCTCCGGAATATGCACGTTATTGACAGTGAACTTATATCCTCCTGCTGTTGCCGTAAGATCAGCGATATAGCTGCTCTTGTCAACAGTCTGGGTATAACCTGTATGTCCAGCAACTTCAGCAATAGGTGTGACGGACAATGTGTAATCGATCTCATCACCCTTATCGTCGAAGCGGATCATGTTGGGCCATGTGTATGTGTTGCTGTTGGCATCGTTTAATTCGACAGGATCACCTTCTGCAACACCGTTCTTCATGAGCTGGACTGTTATTCCGTCAGGACGGATACCGTCTCTGTTATCGTCATCGTCCCATGTGCTTGTTACGACAAGATCCTCACGTTCTTTTACGGTAACGTTGAAAGATACACGGACAGTGTCGCCAACACAGTTTGTCAATACTGCCTCTGCCTGAAACGACCCTACGTGAACACCTGTGAAGGTGTATGTTGATTTAAGTGAAGAGTCATCACTGCGTGATAATCCCGTTTGCTGATCTAACGTTGCGATACTTTCATCGATATTAAGATACTCGATCTTATATGTTCCGTTTGTGAGGATGTTATCCCCGTTATAAGTATTGTTGTTAACATATTCCTTGATAACTGCATCTGCTGATACTGTATCTCCGGTATACATTTCAATATCAGCTGCCTGTATCTCCGGCAGTTTGATAAATCCGGCAGATACCTTGTTGTAACCTCTTCTCGGATCCAGTTTTCCTAATACCAAAGTATTGGTCTCTCTGTCGAAATCCGAATCGTTTTCTACCATCATATATGGTTCAGATGATAAAGCAGTCAGCTTGGGAGTTGATCCGTCCTTGGTTTCAGGGAAATCGATCACGATATACTGTCCGTCTTCAGCACAGTTGGAATAAAACACAAATCTTCCACCCTGTCTTGTTCTTATTGAACCGTCTTCATAACCGGTTTCCGTTTCCGGATTCCAACCGAAGAAGTTATCTTTCTGACGGATAACATTACCGGAAGGATCATAGAGTGTAAGCTTTACACCATCTAAGTTCGAATCGCGATATGAAGTGTATTTACCGTTCTCATCATAAGTATCCCAGAATACATACCCCTCAATTGTTAAGCTGTCAAAGCGCCATTCGCATAATTCAAGACTTTGAGGGTCTATAAATCCGCCGTTTTTAGTCAGTCTGTATTTGAAGTTTCCTCCGGAATACGCATAGATGGAATATGTCTCTGATTTAGCATCTGTTTTGAGATCCAGACGGATATTAACCGATGTCTTCGGATCCATTACGCCCATTACGAGTTTTATACCCGTAACCGTATTCCAATCACTTATACTGTCAGCATTGACCCACACTGTTCCATCTGCTAAAGGATCCTCAGCAGTCGTGTATGTAAACAACGGAACGACATTTGTATTATTGCCGATAACAGTCGGAGCTCCCCTCAGATAGAAATCCATTTCTGATTCGGGGGATTCCTTTGCGATGTCCTGCTGTGTTCCCGAAGAGATCTGCGATTCCATATATTTAATCGTTTTTCCCTTTCGGGGAAGTACCGTGATCGAAGTCATATCGTAGATCGAGGATGCCAAAGGATCTCCCGGACCTGTAAGTGACCAGAGAGCATTCAGATCTTCCTCTTCTCCCGGAGTGAAGGTTATGTAATGATGAACATCATCGTAATAAGTCATATTCTTTCCCGGATCATAGCTGGCTCCGGTCTCCTGATGGAGGAGAACTTTTACTGTCCAGCTGCTGCCATCCTGATAGAACAGTGACGAGGTATTATCTCCCGTCAGGCCCATGGTATCTGTCACTATATTGTTACCGTCAAACAAATAATACGTGTGGTTGTCATCGTAACCGCTCAGTTCATCTTCCGGAGTATTAACGGAACCATTGTAATTGCGGATAATATCTGAAAGATCATAATAGATCATTCCCACAGGATGATGCTCGCCTATCGTTGTCCCGGCAACTGTCTTGAATGCCAAACGGAAAGGACCGGTTACATTACCGTTGCGATGTATATGTCCACTGTAATGCAAAACATTGTTGCCGCTTAAGTTAATATAATTATTCGAAGTCAAATAGTTTATACCTTTGTCTATCCAACTGTATTCTGATGCACCCTTTGGTATTTCGTAGGATCTTGTTCTGATAAAGCCGTCAACAAACTCAAGTTTAAGGAAACGGTGTGGCTGGTTATTATCGTCATAAACAACAATAATGTCTGACCGTATATTCTGACCTGATACCGGATAACCCCAAAGCATGCTGTGATCAAGATCAGGCATAAATTCTTCATCGGTCAGTTCAATGTATATAGCTTCGTGTATATCTTCATACAAAAAAGTGGGATCCCAACCTACTTCTCTGAATAAAAGGTAGTCTCCTGCCTTGAACTGTGATTGACCGTTTACATCCCATGTTACTGAACTATCTTCAGCGGAAGAGTCACCAATACCTTCTCCCTGGTATATCGTTGCGGGTTCAGGCATACTGCATGTAAGAGAAAATGTTGCTTTCCTGTTATTTCTTACATGTACGCGTGGTACAGAACTGCTGGATGTGTATTTCATTGCCTTGCCTGTGATATGTTGACCGCATCTACAATGAGGACCGTTCTCGTCGG
Organism: Saccharofermentans sp.; assembly: GCA_024684815.1. Taxonomy (GTDB): domain Bacteria; phylum Bacillota; class Clostridia; order Saccharofermentanales; family Saccharofermentanaceae; genus Saccharofermentans. Next base: position 2,963 of record JAIKWL010000019.1, read on the forward strand.
CAAGTTCTGTTATATCGAATGTAACTGAACCGCCTATCATTATGCACCCGAACCGATCATCAACTTCAACATGAACTTTCTTATCAAGGAAAGGGATCTCATCATTTCTGTGCACTACAAGATCTTTCATAAGCCAGATAACGGTTTTTGTATCATTCTCGTCATCATGGCTCAGATCAAATTCGCCACTATAAGAGAGCTTAACAGATGTAAAAGCATAACCGTCCGGCAGCGGGAGCCAACAATCCTTTACTCCCTTTTCATCGGTGATCTCCGGGATAGTTACACTGTTTGTATAGATGTCATGCTCTTTGTTTTCGGCTGTATAGTTAAACGTCCATCCCGAAAGCCTCGGCATTGCCGTAAATTCACCGGTAAAGAAGGCGATCATTTGATCATTGGTAATGTTTACCAAGTTGGCACCGCCCATTGAACCTGTCGTATCTTTTTTAAATTTCAGTGTGATCTCGGGATCGTGTACTGAATCAAATCTTGTTCCATAGTTTCCTATTTCAAATCCGACATCACCGACACTTGCCGTTTTACCGCTGTTGAAATATGCTTCAGAATTATCTTTGCCTTGTCCGATGAGTTCCGGGCACACCTTGGGCTGACAGCCTTGACATATAAGGCGGAACCACAATACTGCTTCCACACTTTGAACAGTGGCCTCGGTCTGTCCGGGAAGCAGCATGCTTGTTGACATTTCCGGAGGAATATACATACCGTCTCTGAAAACGGAGTCGTAATACTCACGGTACTTAACCTGAACCTGAACGGCTTGCGGCAGGTGATCAGAACAGGTCTCATCTGTACAGTGATTAACTTCAATATCAAAATATGTGTAAAGAAGATCAGCTTCTCCCGGATAATCCCAAATAGAAAGGCGCGACCAATTAACCCGAACTTTCTTTACACGTACTTCTTCGGGGAATTCATAACTTCCTCCGCCATCTCCTGTAGTGATCGCGAGGCCTGAATTAATTGCGTCAACAACACTCTGATCTGCATAGGTCCACGTGTCATCATCCCAGGTCGTATACGCAATACTTACAAGGACAGGTCTTTCTGAAGGATCCATAAGCGATTGTCTGTGTTCGTTCAGTCTGATCTTCAAGGGTTCGATCTGGTACGGGAAATCATATTCCTGAGTAACCGGCCCGTCATAATTCGGGTAATACGTTTTGGTTGCTGTGTCTTGAATTCCGTTATAGATTGTAGTGAACTCAATATTCGCATGTTTTTTCCCTACAGAAATATCCTGTTTTGTAGTGTAGGTTGCAATACGTTCCGAGGGATACGTTGTACGCAGATCAAAGTACTCTTTTGTTCCCGTTATTATTTCCGGACCCCTGACTTCTGCAGTTCTTGTCTTCTGACCGTTACCAGGCAGTCTGAATGTTATTTGAGTGTTCTCTGCAAGATAACTCGTTGCCGGTTCAAGCGCATTAGAAATGTCTGCCAGATTCCATTTTAAAGTCATGCCGGCAAGAAGCTGCGTCATGCCTACCGTGTCTGCATTAAAGACTCTGGCCGGAGGTGTCAGATCATAATAATATGCATTTTTATCCGGATCAAAAGTTCTTTCCCCGACTGTCCAATCGCCCCAGTTCAAATTAAAACTCGATCTTAACAGATCCGTGGTGTTATATACGTCCGTTCCCGGGCCGGCTATTCCTTTCAGGCGCACACGATCAGTCGGCTCATAAAATCTTATGCTGATGATCTCCATCAGAGCTCCGCCATCATTATAGGCACCCGGCATATCAAATCTGGGAGCACCGTTTTTGTATCCGTTGAAAATATTAGTCCACTTGTCGTATGTACATATCTTGTCAAGATATATGTTGGTATAGCTCACATTCTCATTCGATATGGGAGATACTGTAACCTTGTATGAATGTGAATAGTTTGAAGACTTCGTGACTGAGACTGTTGCATCAGGATTGTAGTAAGGGGTGCCTTCCCAAAGAACACATTCCTCACCCTTTGTTCCTTCAGTCAGAACATCCTTCAGTTTGCTGTTTTTCGGAAGTGTGTATTCAGTTGCAGCGATCCTTGCCGTAGGAAGAACTTCACTGTCAATTAATTCAAGAACCTGTTCATCAGTAAGTCCGACATGCTTCATCAAGAATCCGATAGTGCAGTCGGTTTTGTCAGCTCCTGTCGTGAGTCTGATCGCCATCTTTCCCTGTTCGAGTAATACAGCCTCATTAAAGAATTCATTCTTCTCAGGAATAGCGGCAAAGTCAGCACCGATATCAAGACAATCGATAACGAGAACGACATTCTCCAGATTTGAATATCTGTAGTTTACAAGGAACCCCTGATTCTGTGTTTTTTCCATAACATAACTGGTTCCTGAAGGGAAATCCGTCTCGTCTCTTGTAATGGAAAGACGTGCGATCTCTCCATCAGTCGCAGGTGCAGCCAAAGCACCTTCACTGGCAGGATCTTCTTCCGCATCTATTACTTCTTCATCAGATCCGTCTTCAGGAGTATTATCTGCTTCTTCCAAAGAAACACCTGATTGGTCATCTTCGGTATCAATATCATCTGAGATGCCCGTCTCATCTTCTTCGGCGGGAGTGTCTGAATCAGGGATTTCCTGATAATACATGACATCAGACTGATCCTCAGCATTTTCCTCAGTATCTGAGTATCCGGCTGCTGCCTGTGTTTCGTTTCCGTTAAGTCCGTCCGCAAGAACAGAGATTGGGAAGACTCCTGCGATCATTACCATGACGATGAGCAGAGAAACAGTTCGTTTAATTGTTTTACGGATTTTTCTATTCATATGTACCCCCGTTTGAACGACAATGGTTCATATTTTGTTCATAATTCATTCAAAAATAATCCTGAAACCCCATGTATGTATATCACATTTCTTGTTTTTGTTTATGTTTCTCGTGTTTTATGAACAAAGTGTGTATTAGTTGTTAATTGTCGAACAGTTATTGGTGGATTGTTTATTAATTATATATATGCAATGTTCTCTTAGGCACGCAGAAACGGTATCTGCGGGTCATTTCAATTCTCTGTCACATTTGGATCACATGTGATCCAAACGGCAGTGTAACATTGTTACATTTTCGGAAATCCGGACGAAAAGAGCTGCATTTTAATACAGCTCAGAAAGTTTTATTCAGATCTTAATGTGCAGGACCGTACCTTTAACGATCCCGTATTGTTCACCGTTTTCAAGGCATAGAGCTACATTGGTATCAGTCGCGGTTTTAACTTTGGTCCTGAAGATGTTCAATTCCTTGATCAGTATAAGATCATTCTCATCGGCACCTTCGATATAGACCTTATCACCGGTCCTGACAGTTCCGTTGATCCGGCCTACAACGACAAGGTCGCCGGGTGTTGTCAACTTGAAAGTATCCTCTACGACATAAGTTCCGCCGTTTGAGATCTGATCAGGATCATTGTTATCATTCTTGCTGAACAGGTTTCCAAATAAACTCATCTTTCACATCCTCATTGTTTATTCACAGCTTCATTATAACCCTTTAATGCTATCGTCCGATGCTGTAAAACTTTAGCGCATTAGCGATCATATGATAAATGCAGGCCGGCGATACTATGAACAGTAAAACAGAAAAGATAAAGCTGAACAGATACTGTCTTATCATTTTCCGGACTGCCATTTTTATCAGACTTATCAGAAGAACGCATGCACTGACCGCCAATACAAAAAGCAAAAAATCACTTGCTGAAATTATTATCCTTTAAGTTCCACTGAGGCGATCTCTCTTGTCGGCCAGAATGCGCAAAGATGGAGTTTTGTTATCTTCCCAACAAGCGGATGGAATGACTTAACGACCAATGGCAGTGCGCTTTGTATAACATCCGGTTCATCGATCAGTATTGTTGTATGAGGTGTCCACGGATGCTCCTGAACAACGCCAAGATCACATGCATCATGGAGTCTGTCGAGTTCCAGATTTCTTTCCGGTCCTGCGAAAAGAACACTGCCTCCCTCAAACATTCCGATATGACTTAAGTGCACTTCAAAAGGCGCATGTCCGGCAGCAACTTTCTTCATCAATTCAACAGCTTCCGCTTCCTTATCAAGCGTATAAGTTGACATAGTAATATGGTGAGGCAGTCCCAGTGTCTGCTTTCCAACAAACCCTGCCTTATTCAGATCGTCATACCAGCCTGCTAAAACTTTCTGAGTCTCATCATCCCAGTCTGCCATTAAAACCAGTATCTTTTCAGCCATATCATTCTCCTGTTTTCCCGATATCAAGTATATGCTTTTCCATGCTCTCGAGAAGATCATTTGAATCATCCTCGATGTGCGACAGATATGTCACGATAATACCGCGGGCCGGAAGGATATAGCATTTCTGTTTCCATTTGCCGTTGATGCTGTAACCGTCACGGTACTTCCAGATATAAAAACCATAGCCTCCCTCTCTGTTCATCTGCTGAACGGAAGTCGCCATCTTAACATAATCTTCAGAGACAATACGTCTGCCTTCATAAACGCCGCCGTTCATTAGAAGGATACCGAACTTGCTCAGATCGTGAACACTCATCTTCATTCCTGAAGCTCCGTAGAAATATCCTTCCGGACTGTATGAATATTCGAATCTCTCAATACCCAGAGGCGAGAAGATCTCATCTTCGATAAACTTTCCAAGATCAGAACCAAGTACGTTCGCAAGCGCAACACCCACCAGATAAGTGCATATGTTGCTGTAATTAAATCCGCGTTCTTCAGGATCCGTGTCACAGTTAAGCGCGAACTTTATCCAGTTATCACCTTCTGCTCTGAACGGAAGATCCAATATCGACATAGTAAGAAGCCTTCTGATCGTAACCTCTTCCCATCCCGGTTTTGCAGGTGCGGAAATATATCTCATGACCGGATCATCAAGGCCTATCAGTCCTCTGTCATACATGATGCCGAAAGCAACGGACAAAACCGTCTTCGTCGCAGAATACAGATCGTGGATACCCTCTGTGGTATCTCCCCAGGAATGTATCAGTCTGCCATCCTTATAGATTTCGGCCCCGAAAACGTTCCACCCGTTTTTCTCGATGTCATTAACAAAAGAATCAAAATCCATTTTTATTTCCTTCCCTGCCCCATCAATAAACTGTTCTGCTAAAGATCATCCGGCCAGTCCGATCAGTTTCCTGATGTGAATGTCAACCGCATCAAAGCATTCGACAGGACAATTTCCGCTGTTCAGGATCAACGGAAGTTCAGTGCATCCCAGAATGATTCCCTCAATGCCATATTCTTCCTTCATGCGGTTAATGATATCTGTCAGTTCTTTAAGCGTGGATTCTTTGATGATACCGATTTCGAGCTCTTCATAGATCCTCGCGGCAACTGTTTCCCTGTCTTCTTTATTCGGAACGAAAACCTCCACTCCGGCATTGATCAGATCTTTTTTCATGTAGTCTCTTTCCATGGTAAATGCAGTGCCGAGAAGTCCTACCTTCTTTATTCCTTTGGAGACCACTTCTTCACATACGGCTTTGGGAATACTTACGATCGGCTTATCAAATCCTGCAGCCAATTCATCGTATACAACATGGCAGGTTATAGCCGTAAGAGCGATCACTTCCGCATCACACTTTGCAAGGTTGTCAAGTTTCTCTTTAAGATAAGATGCGAGAAGATCCGTGTTGGAATCCTCGACATATCCCCACATCTTTCTGAAATCAACGCTCTCGATGACGATCTCGGGCATAGCCTTGCCGCCTGTTATCCTGTCCATCTCCTCGTTGAGCTTTTTATAATACATAACTGTGGATTCGGGACCTGTCCCTCCGACCAAACCGATCTTCTTCATAAACGACCTCTTTATAGTTTTTACAAATTATAACCCTTGATATGCTAATATGAATCCGACTGAATACACAAGCGGAAGGCGTTTTTATGATCGATTACGAGACAATAGCAAGAAATAATCACTTAAGCGGAATGAACTGCTCGACGGCAGTATACGATGCGCTCTATACCAGAAGCACTGTAAACCGCACTACACCTCCGCGTCCGAGATCGGAAGGCGGCAAATGCGGGGCTGTCCTGGCTGCCGAACAGTTCATCAGGGAAAACGGCGGAACAGAAAAAGACGTTGAGGAATTTGAAAGACAGTTTATCTCCAAATACGGTCATCTGACATGCGCCGATCTCCGCGGCATACTTGGCGGAAAATGCAATGAATATGTCGGCGCGGCTGCTGCCATAGTAGGCAGGATGGGATTAACACCGGACAAAAATTGATACAGCTGTTACGGCTGTAACTGTTTTCGGCTTGCGGATAATAAAGTCACTTTATCAGAATCCCAGATTATCGTTTACAAGGATAACGCTTATCCTTCCTTCATGTCTCGAAAAACGGGTTATAAGTATCTGGCAGCAGATAGTGTCGGGTGATTTGCAGTCAAAGCATGTTCCTTTTTTCGCGCAGGGAGTATTAAGACCTAACCGCTGTACATTGGTCGGAGCTGCGATATTTCTCGCGCGCTTCATTGCAGAATCCAGATCGCTGCATACTTTGTTCATTCCGACAATAAAGATAACGTGCTTGGGGCCCTGGGCGATCGCCGATACCCTGTTTGCATTTCCGTCGATATTAATGAGGATTCCGTCATCGGTCATGGCATTTGCACTTGAGAGGAAGAAATCAGCATCGTAAGCCATGAGCATGGCCTGTCTTTTGTCTTCATAAGCATCGCGGTCAATGAAATTATAATTGCCTGCTTTAAGAGCATCTGACAGCCCTATCTCATGAACACTCATTGCGCCGCCCATCGAGATCGAACTTCCTTCCGGAATCAGATCGAGCGCGATCTTCAGCGCCTCTTCTTTGGATGCGGCATAGTAGCCTTTCATGTTTCTGGAGTTAAGTCCGGCTATTGTTTTCTGAGCGAGAATCTCGTTTCTTTTTACGATGTTTGCATCCATAGGATCTCCTCCGTTTATCAGCGCTGATTTGCGCCTATATTATATCAGCGGTACATAAAAAATGCAGCGATAAGGACTGTGATATTTACTGTCAAAGCCTTATTTTCCGCATATCATGAACCTGCTTTGCCTCCGCATTCCGTACAGAATCTTTTGCCGCTTACATCAGCACCGCAAAAGGCACATTTTGTTCCGTCAGGTGCAGGTTTCACCTGACTTCCCGTTGCTGATGCAGAAGGCGATGCAAGGTTTAATCCCTTGAACATGCCCATCATTCCGACTCCGATCATTCCGCCGGAGGGCTGCATTACCGCACCGGGATCCGATATAACGACTTCTTCTTTTGATTCGAATACACTTTTGGATGCGATCTCTTTAAGAAGCTCTAATGTCTTGTTAAAGATGGTATTCATTCATTAGATTCTCATAGTATAATTACACACATCTTAATAACGGGAAGGCTTAATATGTCAGGCGGAAAGAAATCCTGGACACTGAGATATATCGTGATCAATGCCACATATTTTGCGGTATACAGCGGCATCCACGCGTATGCTTCCGTATTCCTGCTCGAAAAGGGTTTCTCAAACACCCTGATAGGCATAACTCTGGCGTTAGCCAATATCTTATCCGTTGTATTCCAGCCGATAGTTGCCGGTCTTATCGACAAGCAGGGAAAACTTACCAACCGCAATGTATCGCTGGCATCAACCCTGCTTCTCCTTATCGGCTCTGTTCTGCTGTTTCTTATAAGGAACGGAACAGTTGTGATATTCCTGATCTTTGCGCTGATATATATGGTTCAGATGGTTTACCAGCCGATAATCACCGCGATGTATTTCGAATACGAAGCAGCAGGCTGCCACATCTACTATGGTCTTGCAAGAGGTCTGGGTTCATGCGGATTTGCAGTCGTATCGTTCTTCACCGGAAGAGCGATCGGATGGTTCGGTGTAAACATACTGATGATCCTGGACATCATATTCCTGACGGTTGCTCTTATCGTTTTATATTTCTTCAAAAAGCCGGTTGTTGACACTCCTCTTCCCGAAAAGGCCGAAGTTGCCCATAACAACCTGATCAGTTTTATAAAGACATATCCCGGATTCATGTTGTTCGTAATGGGAGCGGTATGTTTCTTTTTCGCCCATAACGCAATAAACGATTACATGATCCAGATTATTACCCCTTTGGGCGGCAACGAGACAAACATGGGTATAGCCGTCAGCTGCGCAGCTTTTCTTGAACTTCCTTCCATGGCTCTGATAAATAAGATCATGAAGAAGATCTCCGTAAAAAATCTCCTGCTCATCTCAGGGATCGCTTTCGTCATCAAGCACCTTCTGATGCTCATAGCTCCCAATATGGCCGTAGTATATATCAGTCAGGCAATGCAGATGTTTGCATATGCGGTCTTCATACCGGCGGGCGCATACTTCGTAAACCAGACCATGGCGCGGTTAGACCAGGTCAAAGGTCAGGCCTATATCAATTGTTCCATCACTCTCGGAGGCGTATTCTCAAGCCTTGTCTGCGGAAGACTTCTTGATATCAAAGGTCCTCACTTCATGCTCATAGTAAGCCTGGCTGTAACAGCAGCAGGTTTTGTGATCGCATTTATCGCATTGAAAGTTTTATCTACGCGTCAAGCCCCGAGTGCCTGAACGATCCCGGTGTCATGCCGGTGATCTTCGAGAACTGCCTGATAAAATGCTCCGTGCTCTTATATCCGCACATATCCGCTATCTGGGAGACTGATCTTGAAGTATATTTAAGTCTGTCTTTCGCCAGCTTCACGCGCGCGTTGATAACATCATCTATAGGACTTATTCCGAACGATTCTTTATAGAGAGTCTGGAATCTCGTCCTTCCTATGTTGATGCGCCCCGCCATCGAAGCGATATCCCAGTCGAGTTCGGGATGAAGCATCATGTCACGCCTTAATGCGGTCAGTTCGTGCTGATACGGCTTGTTCAAAAGATCAACATTTTCATCAGACAGCTTGGCGAACAGGACCTTAAAAAGACAAAGCATCTCAGGGTCGTCAGTAGCCTTGTTCGTATTGCTCTCCCATGCGATCAGCTTGAAAAGATTATGCACAAAATCAGGGTCTGCCGGAGAAAACGGAACATTCGTTACCGGGAATGCCTCGATGAATTCCTCATCGGTATCAAACCTTATCCAGTCATTCTTATAAGGCTGTCCCGGCAGATTGCTGTAGTATTTCCTGTGTCCCGGAGTAAAGAGGATAACAGATCTGTCAGGATACTGCCTGAGCTCGTTATCCACCCAGAATAAAGCAGGCGTATGTGTAAAGAGCATGTGATAACTCTCAAATCCGATACGGCCGCGCTCAGTATCGTAAACGAGCGATTCGTGCTGGTAACTGTAACCTGAATAAAGAACATCTATCACTTTAAGATCCCCCTGTTGCGATACTGCACAAAAATGCAACACTTTTGTACGATTTTCTAACACAAAAAGACATTTGTAAAGCAGTCAATGAACAATATATCAATTTTCTTGCACGAAAGTTCATTGCCCGATGCTCATGCTGAATGATAAAGTCTTGGCAACTTTGAAGAAAGGATCCGGAATATCAGTTATGAGCACACTCGTCCGTGACATGACAAAGGGAAATACGACAAAGCTTCTCATAAGTTTTTCCATTCCCATGCTCATAGGTAATATTTTTCAGCAGCTCTATAACCTGGCTGACTCCGCGATCGTAGGACGCGGCGTCGGTCCTTTTGCCCTTGCTGCTGTAGGATCCACCGGATCTCTTTCTTTTCTGTTCTTCTCTTTTTGCATCGGTGTCGCTAACGGAGGCGGAATAACGGCTTCCAAATACTTTGGTGCCAAAGACGATGAAAAAGTCAAGAAAGTCATTGTTAATGGTGCCTACATGATGCTTGCAGCATCAGTCTTAATGGCAATACTGGGTTATGTACTCGCAGCTCCGGTACTTCGTCTGCTCGATACTCCCGAAGACATCATCGACGTGGCAACCATGTATCTCAGGATCATGTGCCTCGGGATCCCGTTCATAGGGTTATATAACTATGCCTCTGCCATGCTCCGTGCGTTGGGCGATTCTGTAACCCCTCTGATATTCCTTGTGGTTTCCTGCTTTATAAACATCGGTTTTGACTGCCTGTTTGTCTACGTTTTCGGATGGGGTGTTTTCGGAGCTGCGATCGCAACCCTTATCGCGCAGTTCCTGTCAGGTTTTGCATGCCTGCTTTTCGCATACTTTAAGAACGATTATTTCAAGATAAAAAGAGAATATATAAAACCCGACATGAAGATCATCGGCGAGTGCGCACGCATGGGATCCATGCTCGCTCTCCAGATGTCTCTTATAGCTGTATCATGCCTTGCTCTTCAGCGTTATGTAAACGGCTTCGGTCCGATGACAATGGCTGTATTTACAGCTGTCGGAAGGATCGAGCAGATCGTTCAGCAGCCTTACGGATCTCTCGGCATGGCACTGTCCACACACGCCGGTCAGAATCTCGGTGCCCGTAACTATAAGCGCATTAAGGAAGGCTTCGGGAAGGGCATGCTTATAATGGCTGCGTTCTCGGCGATCGTTCTGCCTTTGGCACAGTTCGGCGGCGAGACGATAATGAAGATATTCACGGAAGAACCCGAGATCATAACCATGGGTGCAAAAGCACTCCGTATTACAAGTGCGTTCTATTTCACATTAGGCACGATCTATGTCTGCCGCGGCGTGCTGAACGGAATCGGTGATGCAGGCTTCGCTCTTATCAACGGTGTAGTCGAAGTGATCGGAAGAATAGGATTCCCGCTCCTGCTTACTCTGTTCCCCGTTATCGGTGTGTGGGGCATTTGGCTGTCTGCAGGTCTTACATGGTTTATAAGCGGTCTTTTCGCGTTCATCAGATATGCCGTAAAGATCAGAAACGCTAAATTCATCGCATCGGTTTCCGATGCGGAAAACAGTGCAGCCGTAAGATCTGATCACCTTGCTAAAAAAGCGTACGTAACCGTTCTCCACAGCAAAGCTTCCTGATCCTTTGTTCTTTATGTGACGGTGCTGATCCGGTTTCAGCTTATGGTGCAGAGCTTTCCCCGAAGGATATAGCCGATCTTTTCATAACAGGCATTCGAAGCAACATAATCCGCATCCGTATACAGCATCGGAAGATATCCTTTGCTTCTTGCGATCTCGGTGACCTGATAAACAAGATGTTCGGCATAATGCTTTCTTCTTTGCTCTTCGCGCGTATATACAAGTCCGATAGATGCCATGTCATTAGCAGGGTGCCAGCTGCAGCTTGTGGCATACTCCCCGGCAGATGTTTTCCAGAAATATACAGTGCCGTTCTTTATCCCGTCCTCTGCATATATTCTGTACTGTTCCCTGCTCTCCTTATCTATTCCGATCGCATCATGCATCATGTCGAAAAAGTCGACCAGTACATCAACATCTTCTTCCGTACACAAGTGGATCTCTCCGTCCACAACCGATGAAGGAGGTATGGAACAAGGACAGTCATATGCAAAGAGATTGGTGGATATCATAAGGTTCAATCCGTCTTTCCGGGCTCTGCTGATGAAATATTCAGCAAGCTCATACTTTATGTTGAAACGGTGCTCCCCATCCATCAGGGAATTATCTTTTACAGTCTGATAAGCACGCTCCATCAGATCTTCAGGTGCATTGTCAGGTGTCCATATCCATACAGGATACGGCTGTCCGGTGAAGCAGATGATCAACTTCTCATGATCGGACAGACGCAGTTCGCATTCTTCTTTGATGATCCTCGACATCACCGAGAAAGTATACTTGTCTTTGCTTAATAAGCCGAGATCTCTTTCATCAACAAAGCTGTCCATGGTCTTATAAAGATGGATTGTAAGATACCAGGAAATATTTTCCGGACTGACCGACATCCACTGTCGCACATCCGTTCGATACTTTGGTAAGTGTCTTGTCCGCCTCAGCCTTTTCGGGAGTTAATTTGTAATATGCCCTCAGGCCGTTGGTGTCCAGTTCCGAGTATGTCTCATAGTCTATAGAGTAAACCGTGAAATATAACGTTATCGTACCGTCACTGTTACCTAAGGCAGAGTTAACGATGCCGATCATGTTGACAGATTCACCGTCTGCGGACTGATACCAGATCTTTTCGTTTTCACAGTAAGGTCCTGCTGGCTGATCACCAAATGATTCCGGAGGAGCGGAGAGCCCGTCGAGATCCGAATCCTTCAACATGCCCGCAAAGTACTTGCCGACAACTTCCTTGGCCTTATCCGTTGTAAACGTCTCATATGTAAGATCTCCTTTTTTCGCTGTAGTAAGCGAATCCCTGGCATTGATCTTCAGATGCATATATGCAAAATCCAGATACCTGTCGACCTCCGCGGTTTTCCTGTCGAAAGAGGAAAAGCGCTGTTCAACAAAATTGGTTATAAAAGTGTTTACATATGTCTGCAGCTCGGCATCGAAAACGATCCCTTCATTTCCTGTTTGAGGCTCATTCTGAGTTTCTTCCTGTGTCTCATTTTGAGTCTCTGTCTGCGTCCCGGATTGAGGCTCCGTATCTGTCTGTGTTTCCACCAGTGAAGCTGAAGGTGCTGTTATAACTGTCTCTTCGAACGTTAATACCGCGGAGCTGCTTTCAGATGCCGTTGTGGTTGTTTCTTTGGCTGCATTGCATCCTGCAAGAGCACCGAGTACCAGACAGGAATTTACTGCTAATGCACATACTTTGATTCTTTTCATACGTTTTCCCATATTGATAATTATTTGTCAGACCTTCCGGCCGGACGGTATCATTATATCATTCCGGCCGGCATTGCCTTTACCATGACATCAATATGGTCTGTTTCATACATTCTTCTACACCTTTTATTCCGTGAATTGAGTTTCTTCGCCCTCTTCACCCCGATTTATCCCGTTTACTGCTCCTCTTCCCAGAAAAGTTCATCCAGAGTCTTGCCGAGCACACGGCAGATGTCAACGCAGAGTTTGATCGTGGGATTGTAGTCGCCTTTCTCTATCGCGTTTATCGTCTGACGGGATACGCCCACTTTGTCGGCGAGATCCTGCTGGGACAGATCCATGGCGGCTCGGGCGGATTTGAGCTTAAGATTCTTCATCAGCCAATGCCTCCTTCTTTGATGACCACATAGCACAACCATTTTTGCAAAATGTCAACTATATACGACATAAAGTCGCAGATATTTTTCTGAGCGGCTGACCCTTCTTATTAAAAAAGACACTGTACGCAAAACTGAACGCGATTTTTCGATTTTGCGTTCAGATTTACGTAGATTCAAGCATATTTACGCTGGACTGTACGCTCTGAGCTCGATTTGCGTTCAGATTTACGTAAATTCAAGCATATTTACGCTGGACTGTACGCTTTGAGCTCGATTTGCGTTCAATTTACGTAAATTCACTTTGCACGGTTCCGGTGTGGAATTCATGCTGAAGTGTTGCGATGTTTGAGGTCAATTTACTGCCATGCGTTTTTCGTGAAGCCGCTTAGTGCACTTTTTCGTGCTGAAAGTCTCAAATATCAGCACGAAAAACGCACAGCAGTGAAGTTGTAATGAATTTGAATCTTATATTAACAAGAAAACAGATGGGATTAAGCGTCCTGCTCATCTGCAGTGCATATCCGCCACTCATATTCACTGCTTTTTCTTTTTGGGTTTCGGTGCAGGCAGCTCATCATACATGCTGCTTATCAGCTTAGTTAGGAACTCCCTGTTATCAACGTCTTCTACCAGAAGCATTTCTTTTGCACCCTCATAGGGAAGTTCCTTTTCCGCATCGGGCATTAAAGCAAGGGCAGACTTGACGGGCTTAACAAGAAAACGGTCATCGTAGATCCCGCCTACTATCCTGCCGCGGTAGTAGATGATATATTCGCCCATCATGGCCTTATATGTTATCTCATCTAATCCGGACAACTGATCTGATATGAAATCAAGATACTCTTTTGACGATGCCATCTTTCAACCTCTCGAAAAACTATTTTACGGTGATCACAAAAGGCGCGATCCTGATATCTTCCTCACCGTTATCAGCGACCTTTTCAAATTCTTCTTTGAGATGATCCGTTCCCTCCTGATCGACCAATACGATCTTTCCCTCAAACTGCTTTGGTTCTTCCTCAAAACGTCTAAGACTGTTATCGGAGACTTCGCAGAGAACAAAAAGTTTTTCGGAATCATCAAGATTGACATAAATATAATATCTTGCGCCGTATCCGAAATCCGAAAATGAATATCCGCCGGCTTCCCTTCTCTGTATTATGTGGTAATTGGTGACCGTGACAGATTCACCGTCAGTAAGTGAGAGATACGAAGAATCCAGTGGCTTAGAAACTGGTCTCAATAAGAAAAATAATAACATTCCGGAAAGCAGAACGAATGCAGTTGCATAGATAACGGGACGATGCCTGATTATCCACCTAACCGTTACGCGTCTGTAAGAACCCATATCTCTCCCCCCTATAATCCCGTATAACTTTGATTATACATTATGATTTCCGGAGTATCAGGAACAAAGAACACATCAATTCAAAAACAGTATTATTGCCATGCCAATATAGTATGTTTGCATATACCTCTTTGCGTTTATACTCAAATCAAAAGGAGGTTTCCATGGCTGCATTTGAAAGGATCTTAAGCGGCATTCCGGAGATGGATGCTGCATTCGACAATATAAGACTCGGCGATAATGTCGTCTGGCGTGTATCGGATCTGGATCAGTTTAAGCTGTTCATGGAACCTTATGTCGAGCAGGCGATAAAAGATAAGCGCAACATCATTTACTTCAGGTTTGCAAGCCACGATCCACTCGTGGAAGACAGACCCGAGATCAAAACGGTCACCATTCCCTTATCCCATAGATTCGAGACCTTCACGGTCGATATCCACAACGTGATCGAGAAAGAGGGCTTTGACGCATTCTATGTTTTCGACTGCCTGTCTGAATTACAGACAGCATGGGCGACAGACCTCATGATGGGAAACTTTTTCAAGGTAACATGCCCGTTTCTGTTCATACTTGATACGGTCGCATTCTTCCCGATCATCAGAGGCAAGCATTCCTCCGATTCGATCAACAAGATCCTGAATACCACACAGCTTTTCATCGATGTATATTCGGACAAAAGAAATATCTATGTCCGTCCCGAAAAAGTATGGAACAGAACCTCCGATACGATGTTCCTGCCGCACACATATGAGCCTGATACCGGCAGATTCCAGCCGATCCTGGACGGCGTTAAATCGAGCAGATTCTACCAGACTTTAGGTCAGGTCCAGCGCTCGTCCGAAGAACAGTTCTCGGACTCATGGGACAGGTTTTTCAACCGCACGAAGATCCTTCACGACAGTAACGCTGACATAACCGAAGAGTGCACCAGGATGTGCAACATCATGATGACAAGAGACGAGAAGATGCGCGAGATGGTTAGGAGGAATTTCGAGCCTGAAGATTATTTCGCGGTAAGAAATCACATGATCGGGACAGGCATGATAGGCGGAAAAGCATGCGGCATGCTCCTTGCCAGAGCGATAATCAGGAACAATGAACCTGATATAGCAGATTACTTAGAGCCCCATGATTCGTTCTATGTCGGATCTGATCTTTACTACACCTACATCGTGGATAACGGTCTGTGGAACCTCCGCATAAACCAAAGGACCGAAGAAGGATATTTCACGCTCGCGGATGAGTTTGCAAAAAAGATCATGGAAGGTGAATTCTCCGCCGCGATGCGCGATCAGTTCGTGCACATAATCAAGTACTACGGACAGGATCCTTATATCGTGCGTTCGAGCAGTATTCTCGAAGACGGATTCGGCAATGCTTTTGCGGGCAAATATGAGTCTGTATTCTGTGTTAACAGAGGCACTCCGGAAGAACGGCTTCAGGAGTTCGAGAATGCGATCAAGACCGTATATGCAAGCTCGATGAGCCTGTCGGCATTAGACTACAGAAAGCGCCGCGGACTCGACAAGCGTGACGAACAGATGGCCCTTCTTATCCAGCGCGTATCGGGTTCTTACTACGGCTCTTATTACATGCCTTGCGCAGCCGGTGTGGGCTATTCCTACAGTCCGTACAGGGTCATGAAGGAATCAGATCCTACAGCGGGAATGTTAAGGCTCGTAATGGGATTGGGGACCTCCGCCGTTGACAGGACTGAAGGATCCTATCCCCGCATCGTTAATCTCGATATGCCCGAAAAGTCCTCGTATTCATCGTCTGCCGACAAGCACAAGTTTTCGCAGGGCAAGGCAGAGGTCATAAATATGACCTCTCACACTCTGGAAAAGCTCACTTACGATAAGCTCGAAAAGGACATCCCGAGATATCTCGAAAACGTACTTCTGGAACACGATTACGAAGCCGAATCCAGGCTCCGTGAGATGGGACGCCCGAGGCAGATCAAGTTCATCTCATGCAAAGGACTGGTCTCAAACAAACAGCTCATGGAACAGATGAAAAGACTCCTGCACTGTATACAGAATGAGTACGACTATCCTGTCGACACAGAGTTCACCATCAACATCTCTGATAACGGCGATTATTCCATTGACCTCCTTCAGTGCCGCCCTTTGCAGATACAGAAAACATCCTCAGGTACGGTAATACCTGAAGGAATACCGGAAGATAAGATCCTTCTGGAGAGCAAAGGTGCTTCAATGGGTATGTCCAAAGCAAACACACTCGACATCATCGTTTATGTGGATCCCATCAAATACTACAATATGCCGTACAAGGACAAGCCTGCCGTTGCAAGGCTTATCGGCAAACTCAACTGGCATTACAGGGATCAGGGCAAGCACATGATGCTGATAGTTCCCGGCCGTGTCGGAACAACATCACCCGAATTAGGTGTTCCGACAGCATTCGCCGATATAAGCGCTTTCGAGATCATATGCGAGATGGAGGAATCCAGAGCAGGCTACAACCCTGAACTGTCCTACGGAAGCCATATCTTCCAGGATCTTGTCGAGGCGGAGATCCTTTATACTGCTGCATTCAATAATTCAAAGACTATATGTTTCCATCCCGAGAGGCTTTTCTCTTCTCCTGATGCTGCAGGCGATTTCGCGGGAGAGACAGACCTTACGGATATAGTCCATGTTTTCGATGTTTCGGGAAGAGACTGCAAAGTCTATAACGATATCGCAAACGAACATCTCGTGATCACCTGCTGAAAAACGTACAGCGGTCAGTTGTGATCACACTCTGCCCATTACATTTTCAAAGAAAAAAGGGTGCTCCGTTTCCGGAACACCCTTAACCATCATTAGTTTATCACTCCGGATTCTGGATAATGAGCAGACCGTCTGAAGAGATCGTTCCCTCCATAGGGAGTGTGAAGATATTCTGGCGGTCTCCGTCGATAAGGACTGATTTAGAACCGTCCGCATTGTCGGTAACAGTTGTAGACATCAGAGAACTTCCACCGAGCATTTCCTTGACATACGTAACAGCCTTGTCCGCATCAGCAAACTTAATGCATATGACAGCAATATGACGGTGCTCATCATCTACTCCGTGCGCGACGAATCCGTCATAGGACACCTCAGGTTCAACAACAAATCCCTTTGCCTGATAATCCCTGCAAAGATCGATGATCTGCTGATCCTTGAAGTCTTCGGGAGCAGCCTTGTTCTCTCTGCCGGATTCTTCAGAAGGTGCATACTGCATCAGACCGTCATACATAACTGATCCCATATAGCGTTCGTCGATCTCGAAGAAATACGATTGTGCCATATCACGGGCAGTGTAGCCCACACAGTCTTTGATCCATACATCTTTTACAAAATTGACTCCGTCATCCATGGTCTTGAACTTTGCCCAGCACATATATGAATCAGGCGCTTCTTCTTTATACATGCGGAATCCTTCCACGTAATTGTAATCAGAAGCTCCGATCTGGGATGCCATGACAGGCTCTACGACAAGACCTTTTTCCTCATAATCCAAAACCATCATCTTGATCGTGGGATCAGTATATCCGGTAAAGACTTCCGCTTCGTTCTTATCGTCTTTTTCGGCCCCGTCATCATTTGACTTATCATCTTTTATATCGTCATCTTTATCCGGTTTTTTAGTATAGCCGTCATCCTTTATCTCTTCTGATCCGGACCTGTCATCGCCGTATCTGCCGGAGCCTGAACCGGACTTCTTATCAGAACATCCGAATACCGACAAAGCCATTACTGCGCAAACCAAAACTGCAATGATTCTTCTAAATGATTTCATTTTTTCTTCCTCCTAAATCTATCCTTTATTTTCTTTATGTGACCGTTTCCCGTTTATACCAACGGAAGCTCGATCGTTAAGTTGTATTCGCCGTCATAATAGACTGTAGTGATATAGCATGTTACAAGTTTATAAAATGTTGTATTGCCTTCTGCATACGTTGCACGGTCGTACTTTTCGCCGGGTGCCACTTCCACGCCATAGCTTACATGACAGTCCCAGGAATTGTCATTGTGTTTGTCATAAGTTGTAACACGATATTCCGGATCTATTTCGGAATACTCACATAGGATATCATACAATTTATCAATTAATTCTTCTGCGAATTCGGCATCGTCAGTCTCAAGCTTTATGATGGCTATACCGTTCGGCGCGACTACGAATGTTCCGTCATCAGCAACTGTGACATTGCGCATGGTAACGCTTGTGATACAGTTCATGGCATCGGCATTCTTGAACAGATATGCGAGCTTTTCCTCATCCATCAGACGCGGCGCCACATCAAATCTGTCAGGATATTCGCTAACCAAATCACCTGTCGACACCTTGGTTAATTCAAGGATCTTTTCGACTGTCTCGTCTGCACTCAGGCCTTCAATAGAATAAGGCTGGGGCTTTTCTGCTGTCGTAGCTGCGGTCCGGGTCGTTGCATCAGTTGCAGCTGTTGTTACATCTGTCTGAGTCATGACCGTATCATCACTTGCGGTGATATATTCAGTTGTCGTCTCTTCGATCGTAACTTCTTCCGTGACCGCAGGCTTTGTATCCGCCTTCTTATTGACTATTCCAATGATGATCCCTACTGTCGCGCCGACGGCGACTGCTCCGGAAACACCTCCTATCAATGCTTTGTTGATCATTATCCCTGTTCCTTTCTTCGCTGCTGATTGAGCGATCTTTGTTCCGGCTCCGTTGAGGGAAGCCTTTGCTGATGCGGACAGGGTTGTTGTAAGTGAAGCCGGCATGACCTTGAAAGGTACCTGCTCTGCTTCTTTTATAAAGAGTTTGCTCAGGAACGGCAGAGCCATACCGAACAGCTTCGTCTTCTTTTCATCTTCATACTTCTCGACCTCCTTTTTTATCTTATTCCTGGCAAAGTTAAGGCGGCGGGAAACTGTACCTTGAGGAACACCTAAAGCTTCTGCGACTTCAGCGGTACTCATCTCATCAAAATAGAACAGGATAAGTGTCCTTCTGATATCCTCAGACAAAGAATTGTTGATGATATCCATGATAACCGCACGTGCTTCTCCGGATTCGATGATCGTATCCGGCAGGAAATCCTCAGGCATAGCTTCGATATCGTCAAAGAACTCATCATCCGCGTTGTCTGTCCTCGTCCTTGTAAGACGGTTGAGAGACTTGTTGGCAGCGATCTTTTTAAGCCAGGGCAGAACCTTGCTCTTATCCTGAATAGTGTCATAGGATTCGATCAAAGTTACAAAGGTATCCTGAACAACATCCTGTGCATCCGCCTCATTCTTGAGCAGTGCAAATGCAGTCCAGTATACAGCCTTGTAGTCCTCGTTATAGATCTTTTCGAGTTCCTTTTCGTTCATCCTGCTTTGCCTCCTTTTGTCCGCATCTGTCTTATAGACACATAACAGATGCGTTTTCTTCGGTGGTCTTCAAAAAATTTTTCCGTTTTTTATAATAACATTCCGAAAAGGGGGCTGGCACAGCGAAAATCTGATTTTATCTGCCGCCAAAAATTGTCCGGATCCTGCTGTCTACAGCAACGGTCACGGTATCCAGATCCTTCTGTCCGAGGAAGTATCCGGGAAGCTCTTCAGATATTATCTTCATGACCGCGTTATCTGTAACTACAACCGAATCGATCTCCTCTATCGTCTGAAGGAAGATATCCGGAAGTGCCGAACCGGGGACGAAGAAACTGTTTTCCCTGTACAAAGAATCATTGACCAACTCCGGATCGGATGTATAGGAACGGAAAATATTCCTGTTATGCTCCTTCTCTTTTTCGACCATGGCCATAACAGCCAAACGGTTAACTGGGATTGCTGCCTGAGTCTCCTGCTGGATCTCTTTGCTGAGCATGAGATCGAGAAGCGCATATGCTCCCTCTATAACCTTCGTGCCTGCCGTAACCGAGAATGAATTGGTGATATTAGCTGAAGGCCCGTTTCCTTCCTTTGAAGGAAGACCTGTTATCTTCAGATTGTCATGGAAGTAATCAACATGGGCAAGACTCGCCAGTGAATAAATATCCTCAACATATACCGCTTTTTTCGCCGGAATGAGTTTTCCGATATTCTCGATCTCCCGGATCTCCCATGTCGTTATATAAGCTTTGCCCTCGGGAACATTATCTTTGAATAACATCGCCAGATCCTTGAATTCATTGCCGGCAAAGGCCGTCGGGTTATTCCCGGACCACTTGGCATAATCAGCCTTGATACACATATTCATGAAATGCATACGGCTGGTCTCCTGTGTTGCAGGTTCGATCCCGTCAAGCTTTTCTTTTACAAAGGAAGCATACTGTTCGTATGTAAAACCTTTCTGCTCCTCATCCAGCAATGAACTGTCGGTAACTATTCCGGCAATCCTGAACGCGGTCGGAATAAAGAATGTGCTTCCGGCTGTCTCCGATGCGTCGATAACGTTTGTGTAAAACTCAGAAAGACTGAAAGACTCACCGTCCAGATAAGGCTTAAGATCCATAAGATATTCGCTGTCCAATATATCCGCAATCCCTGATGCGCCAAGGATAACATCAGGACCTTCTCCGGAAAGGATGTCAGATCTAAGGTCTCTGCCTGCCATCACTCCGGCACTGTACATCTGAATATCCGACCCGTCTATTTCTTCCGTTGAATCCTTATCAGAAAGATAACTGTACGGATCGTAAGAGACCAGCTGAGCATAGTAATCCTGATTCAGCATATTAAATGTCTGCAGCGCCTTCGATTCGAAATAAGAGATCTTGTCTTTCGTATCAGCAACCGTAAGCACAGCCTTTCCGGCATTGGGATTCTTATCTGCCTTCTCAATCAGATAAACGACTGAAGGAGACAGCATTCCCATATATTCCTCGTACTCCTGAATGCATCCGAGGATCACCTTATTGTCGTCACAATACAGAACAAAGGAATTTTGAGTCTCATATCGGTTAACATCACAACTGTTGAAATCCAGCCTGCATACTTCCTTCAGGTTTTCGATGTCATATTCAAAAACGCCTGTCGACCTTGTCAGATATGTCTTTCCGTCTCCGGTAATGGAAATATTTCCCAGATCTGATATCTGTTTCAGATCCGTAATTTCTGTCAGCTGTCCCGTAGCAAGATCGAGTTTTAAAGTTGCAAACTGATCATCGCCATATGCTTCTATATAAAGATTGCCGTTATTGCCTCCTATAAGACTTAAGACAGCCGAAACCCCTTTCGGTCCGAAAACATCTTTGAAATCGACGGTATATAGTGCCTTCCCGTCCTCAGCTACGACTATATGTTCGTGGTTATTTCCGTAATATAAACTGTTTATCTGAAATACCTCATAGTCATTGATCACATTGACACTGCTTACATAACTGTATTCTGCCTGGGGAAGATCCACATCGATCTTTTCGATCGTCTTGGAGATCAGGCCTGTGTCCGGGTCAAGCTCGCAGGTGTATAATTCCTTTTTCTGCATTTTCGTGAAGTAGAACCGGATGCCATTATCCCCTTTGTCAAAAGCCATCAGGATATCACCAAAGTAATTCTGATCGACATCAGACAGCTCGTCACTGACATTTATCATATTAAGGAGACTTCCGTCCATATCAAAGATCCCGACTAATTTCTCCGTTGAGGTTACAGTATATGAGTCGTTTGAATAATTCTCTCCCTGATACGTGGAATAATACATCACAAACTTATCATCAACGAGCCACGGACCTGCCGAATACAAAACACCTGCGGTATCCTCGCTGAAGTTCGGAACCAGTTCCATTTTCCTCGTTGTATACCACGGATCATCCTCGGAAACAGTCTTCTTCTCATCTTCCTCATCTTTAGGTTTCTGACAGGAAGCGATCGAAAGAGTGACCGACGACATCATGATCACGGAAAGAATAAACGTTATGGCCTTTTTAGTATTCCTCATAAATAAACCCCACAGATCTTTTTTACGGCGCGGCATGACCTTGCTCCCGCGCAATTATCCCCATTTATATCTGTTTACAGTAATTAATTTATAATACCGATATATCCAAATGGCATCAAACAAATGACAAAATAATTTGTAAAAATACATCCCCTCCAATACCGGTGTGCTAAACTGTATGAAAGCACATGGAAAGGGGACGGCGTTATGCCTAATATCAGATTCAATAATTACAATAACACCTATGAATCGTTTAGCCAGTCATCAAGCGAAAGCCGCACACACGAAAAAGTGGCGGACGTAAACAGAAATGTTAATGACATGCGAAGCGAGATA
Organism: Saccharofermentans sp.; assembly: GCA_024684815.1. Classification (GTDB taxonomy): domain Bacteria; phylum Bacillota; class Clostridia; order Saccharofermentanales; family Saccharofermentanaceae; genus Saccharofermentans. The sequence goes on from JAIKWL010000019.1 coordinate 25,618, forward strand.
TTGAAGCTTCAGATAATGGTCAAAGCAATGTACAATGTCTTGATCGAGCAGGGTGTTGATCCCGCCCTTATCGATTCCAAGATCGATGAGATAGTTGCAGATCCTAAGACATTTGAACCAAGCCCCAAGGACTCAATGCCCTGCCCCAGATGCGGAAGACAGGTCCTCGACAACGGCAATATTCCCCTGGTCGGAACATGTCTTTACTGCGGAACAACAGTTAAGTTCACTCCCAGATTCGATTTTGTTGATCAGGAAGAAAATCCCGAAGAGAACGATCAGACGAACATTTAAACCGGTTGTTTTTTCGATGAAAAAACGTCTGATGCAACGGATAAGGTGTCTGTTTTGGCGAATAAGCTGCCAAACCTATATATCTTCCAAAAGATCGTAAAGTCCGTCTTCCGACAGGACTCCTCTTTTCAACGATTTGGGAAACATGCCTTTCTCATCGGCTTCGAAATCACCCTTAAATCCCGAAGAAAGGTATTTATCAAGGATCTTCATATCATCCTTTGAAGCACTGCCGTTAAGCGCTTTGTCAAAAAGACTTTCCATAAGCTTTACGCGTTCTGTCCTTATACTCTTCTCTGAAGCATCTTCAGGAACGATAATATCTTTGCTCTTCAGTTTATAGTGTGTGATGAGCATGTCATAAGCCTTATCCTTATCTTAATGCGTAAAGAAGCAAAAAGGCTTTATGAGAGATATGCTTTCAGGAACAATTACATCATGACCTTCCGTATATAATGCTGCAATGATTCCGGTCTGTCTTAATTCAGCGATCAGGGCAATATCATCGGGGTTTATGTCTTCCAGCTTAAGAAGGATATATCTCTTATTCTCTTTCCGGGATCTGGCCATATTACGAATGCCTTTATCAGATAAATTCCGGCTTGATGAACTCCACGCCGTTCTTCAAAAGTTCTTCTATGAAGATACGGTAATATCCGGGAAGCATCTCATCAGTCTCATCGTGAGCGTGGGTAAGAAGTATATGGATGCTTCCGTCTTTAAGAAGAGCTGCGCCGTCTTCAGGAGAGGTATCATATATCCTTCCCATAACGTTTTCCAAAGTAAAACCGCTTCCGGGGCGTATGCAGTATTCCATGAAATCGAATGTCCAGAAAGTATCTATATCCTTATCCAGACCTCTTTCTTTCCACCACGGATACTGAAGCTTTGTATCGTCGACTTTGTCAAAGCCGTTCTCTTTAAGATACACCTGAAGAAGGTCCTTATTGCTGCCTCCCTTATCACCATACGGGAAACGGAAAGGCCTGTATTTTCTTTCAACTCCGGCCTTTTCATAAAAGCTGTTAAGGAGTTCCTCGTTCTTTTCGATCTCTTCTTTGCATTCTTCAAAGCTCAGTTCCGAAAAATGCGGATGAGTATAGCTGTGATTGCCAACGATCATGCCGTGCTTTAACGCATAGACCAGCTGGTCGGGATAGTTTTCGGCCCACTGTCCGACCATGAACATTATCGCCTGTATGTTTTTCTCGCACAGATAATCGACAATTGCGGGTGTGTTTTTAGATGATACATCATCTATTGTCAGCAATGCTTTGATCATGTTAATCTCCTCATTTTCGTGTGCTTCAAGTATACTCCATGAAGAATTCGATCTGCTCGCCGAGAGGGCCGAAGCAGAAAGCCATTCTTGCTCTGAATTCCGGATCGGATCTGATAACTATGTCCTTGGGGTCGATAAATACTTCATATCCGGCTTCTTTAACTTGGGAAACGATACCGTCAACATCATCAGTGGCAAAAGCGATATGCCTTATCGCGCCCAATTCCCTTACACCCTGACCGTTTGAGAACAACTCGAGCATTCCGTTGCCGAAGTCGAGCATTATGCCTTCAGGCCATTGTCTTACCACTTTAAATCCGAGAAGATCAATATAGAAAGCCTTTGCTTCTTCGAATTCTTTTTCCGTGCCGCACTTCATTGAGATGTGATGTAATCCTTTGATCATAAGATCCTCCACCGTTTTTTCAAATTCAGTCCTCAGGTCTTATGCTTATACCATCTTTGGGGAGATGCGCGAAAAAGTGCACCGTGAAAGGTATGCATATAAGGCTTGTCAGAACATCTGATACCGCCTGCGCAACCTGGATGCCGGAAAGACCCCAGATAAGGTTAAAGACCAGAAGCACGGGAATAAAGATCAGGCCATTCCTTAAAGATGAAAGGAAAGTTGCATTGAACTTGTAACCGATGCTCTGGAACGTCATGTTATTGCAGACCTGGAAAGGCACGACGAACAGCGCGATGCACTGCGCATGCAAAGCCGGTATTCCTATCCTTATGACTTCCGGATCGTTCCTGAAAAACTTAATGCACGGACCCGCATTAAAAAAAACGATCATGGATGCTGTTCCGAGCAGTATGGTTCCGAAAATGAGAGTAAAGAAAAATCCTTTGCGGACACGTGAATATTTTTTCGCACCAAAGTTGAATCCGGCAACAGGCTGAAAGCCCTGACCGATACCGAGCACCGCGCTGAAGATCAACATGCTGACCCTGTTGGCAGTGGCCATTGCCGTGATGGCGGCATCGTCAAACGGTTTGGCTGCATTATTGAGGAACATCGTCGAGATGCTCGCAAGTCCCTGACGCGCAAGGCTGGGAAGGCCTGTCGTTACTATATTTCCCAATGTGGGCAGATCAAACTTAATGTTTTTGGGAGCAAGCGAAGTCTGGGTCTTCTTCAGGATGAACATTGCAAGAAGAAGGATCCATGAGACATATTGGGATATCGCTGTCGCAAGACCGGCTCCGAGAATGCCCATGTTCATCTTCTTCATAAAAAGAGCATCAAGGAAGATGTTGAGTATACCGCCTGATGTCAGACCGATCATGGCAAAGAAAGCGCGGCCTTCGTATCTTAAGATATTATTCAGGACGCAGCTCGATACAAGAGCGGGAGCCGCGCAGAGGATACACATTCCGTATGTTTTCGCATATGGCAATATCGTGGGCGTGCTTCCGAGAAGATTCATGAGCGGCGTAAGTAAAGCGGTTCCTAATATGAGTATGACAAAGCCTGATATCAAGGCAGTGTAAAAACCTGTCGCCGAGAATCTTTTTGCACTCTCGATATCCTTCTGTCCGAGCATTCTGCTGATTATGCTTCCGCTGCCGTGCCCTAACATGAAGCCTATCGCCTGAAGGATAGCCATCAGTCCCAGCACAACACCTGTAGCACCGCTTGCGGGCGTGTTGATCTGACCGACATAGTAAGAGTCGGCCATGTTGTATATGCTCGTAACGAACATACTTATCATCGTCGGAATGCCGAGCCTTACTATAAGGAGCGTGACCGGCTCGGTGGTCATTCTCTCATATTGCGATTTATATTTTTTCATCGCTACCCATTATCTATAACGCCCCTGAATTCCGCAAGCACCTCTTCGTAGTTATCAGGGACATTTCGAATATATTTGTCAGTATATGTATAAAAAGCGATAGGCGATCTGACCGGTGATACATCAAGTTCCTTACAATCCGGTAAAGCCAGCTGTTTTTTGTTCTGATAATTAATGGCGAACATACCATAATCACCGAAATAGACACGAAGACATACTCCCATATACGTAAATGTATCCAGCAGTGACGGAGTCCAGGGTTTCTTGCGTCCTCTGGATGTCTTGGGAAGGAGAAGATATCTGTCCTCAGTCTCGGCAACCATGTCTTTCTCGATATAAGCAAATATATCAAAGCGCCCGTCTTTCATACGGCCTGACTCACTTATAACTTTCTTTATACTGTTGCCTTCAAAATACACTTCGGTACGTGTGTAATCCTTACCCAAACACGAGTATCTTGTTTCCTTATGCCAGGAAGGATCAAACTTCGAAAGACCGTAATAATGCCTGATCCTGTCATTGAGCTCAAGTACATGTTTCCCGTCCTTAAAATATTGTTCTCCGGTCTCTTTGGGAGTTTTAGATACCGTCCTGGTTTTCGAATATACCTCATTCAGAGAGACCTCTTTGTTGTCAGCTTCAAATGCCTCCGTTACACAGGAAGGGAATATGTCTTTAAGGGCTTTTTTATCCACGCCGTATTTTCCGCGCCAATGGTGCAGCGGATAGAAAAATTCTGTCTCGTATCCTTCAAAACCGCGGCCGCCGCACGGTGTGAATTTCTCTGTATATCCACGGTGTTCGGGTGTCTGGAGGACTCCGCATGCAGATAAAACACCAAGGATCACGTTGATCTCCATGCCGTTCGCGTTGATTATCTTGGATTTGCTGATGAGCTTTTGCAGGGCCGTGTATTTATTCTCCGGACCCATGCTTTCCGCACATTTCAGGATATTGATGAGAATGTCCGTATCTTCCTTCTTATAGGACACCTTCGGCAGTTCTTTAAACTGCTTAAGATCGAAAAGAACATAATCCGCTCTCTGGATATTCGGGAGAGTATAGAATTGCGGATAGTAAAGAACAAATCTTGATATCGAATCTTCAAGATGACACATGTTCCCGTTGTCATTATTAAGTCCGCAGATCTTGCAGCCGTCGTGCCCTCCGAAAAAACCGGTACGCTCCGCCTTATGCTTTTTGATGCCCTTGGCGAAAAAATAACTTGCAAGTGCTGTCCTGTATTCATTCCTCCCTGTCGAAAGGCTGTACAGGAAACCGTTCACAAGATCTGAAAGATCGATCGTCTTACAGATCTTCATCAGCTCATCGATTATCCCGTCGTGATCACGGTCCGCAGGAGCTATAAGAACGCCCTTTTCGATACCTCTTCTGATATCTAATGTATGGTCTACCTTTTTGTTTACAGGCTTGGGATCTTCAAAGCCAAAACTCCTGTTCACCGCCTCATGAAATGAGGTAAGTTTGTAGTTATAGCCATACAGATGGGCTTCTTTTTCCCATTTTTTCTCATAATACGTGTACCAATACCAGTCGTAATAATCCTTAAGGATCTTTCTGGCTTGTTTTGAAGATAAATCCATGGTTCCCCTGCCTGTCGATCAAGAGGTCTGTGCACTTCCGTGTCATAAACCTCTTGCCAAAACGTCAATCACTTAATGAGCTTATATATTCATCTGCAGGGATCTTTGTATCTTCTCCCCGGACTGTAACATATACATTTGAACCGAATCTGTCAGCCACCTTGACGAGGTTATCAATGCTTCCTACCGTTCCCGATCCTTTGACCAGAGTCTTGCCGGACGATTCCATTATTGCCGCATCGATATATCTGTATCCGTCGTCAGTCTCATAGACATAGGTGTTATGCGTATATGAGCTGTCACCATCAGTAAAGAAAAATGCGTAGTCATCATCTACTTCTTCGTCGATTCCCCAGTCTTCCGCATCAGAAATATATCCTTTGAACGGGATAGCATTCCCGTAAATATCCTGCACAACTATACCATCCGGAATCTTTGTGATCACTAATCCGCAGTAAGGATACGGATCTTGGCCAATTTCAGGTAAATCTTTGGCTGAGGCTTCAACATCAACCGTAAGTGTCATGTATTCTTCATCATAGTCCTCATATTTATAATTCTGAAGATAAAGGTAATTGCCTCTTGTATATTCCCTTCCGCCGCATATGATGAAGAAAATCCTGTCTTCGGATTCCTTATAAACATACCAGCCGAAATCCAGGTCAGGTCCGAATTCCTTATTGATCAGCATGACCGTCTCGGCATCGTCTTGCTTGATCGGATTATATATATTGGTCCCGTCCTCGGCATGATAGAGCAGGGTTTCCTCCAGACCGTTCGTTTTCAGGATATATCTTATAAATCCGTCCTCATCATTATAAAATGCCCATATCTCCGATCCGTCTCCGAGATCCCATACATAATAGCCCGAGCATTCATATCTGGTATAGGGTCCCAACTCTCCTTCGATATCCTCAAGATAGTAGGCATCTTCCGGCTTTACACGTTCCGGCATTGTAGTGGTCGTTGTCTCCTCAATGCCTGCAACCGTTGTCTTTACGGTAGCAACCGCAGTAGTAGTCGTCTGTTCAGCCAGGGGCATAGTCGCCAGATCTTCTATCCATTTGTTGCAGCCTCCGAAAACAGCTGAAGTCGCTGTCAGAGCCGCAATCGTCAAGACGGCACGTCTATTCAAACGATCCCTGATCTCTTTTCTCATGATATTCCCCCCACTTAACAGCGAACTTAGCCGCATTATTTCTTAACTATTATTTTAAGGTATTCTTCGACCTCTTCAAGATGAAAAGATGAAATAAGGCGGTGATCGCCCGGATCAAGGATCCTGTAATGGTTGGAAATGACATTTTGCTGTATGCGGTATCCGTTGTCATTACGTATCTCACGCCACCATACTTTTCCCCCAAGAGTCGAAGGATAGGTGATATGCACATCTTCAAGCGCCAATACAGAAAGCATCTCCCTGTAATCATCCCCCAACGCATCTTTCAGTATCTCGCTGTTCGAAAAGATCGCCGTTAGAGCAACCGTCTCCGTCCATCCTATGGACCGGCGCCCCTTCTCGCTCTCCACCAGAGTCTTTTTGGATATACCGAGGATCGCAGCCATCTTGTCCTGCGTCAGTCCGTATTCTGTACGGACGAGTTTAAGTCTTGAGTTTACTTCCTTTATGAGTTCTTCCCTTGTCATCTTTATCCCCTTTCAGTCAGGCATCCTGTTTACACCTTTAGTGTAAATTTACACAGTTTGGCTGAAAAAGCAACTGCTCAACTTCAATTGCTTCTGATTTTCCAGTTTTTTAGCCCCGAAAAGCTGGAAGAAAATAATTTAACTGTCTATTCATGAACTGCTAAAAACGGCAGTTTTATCAGGAACAGATATCAGATGACCGTTCTTTTCACGTACGGGTGCACGAGCAGGGGATTTACCTGGATCTTGACGACATCGCCCTCCTTTACCGAATTCTCGGTAACATCAACTGTCATGTGCGATACGCCGATCCTGCCGATCACGGGACTCTTCTTGCCGTTGATCCATACGTTGAACACAGGGACCGAATTGATCCTGTTGATCAGATTCTTTACGATACTGCAAAATGACAGATCCATCGCACCTTTCTGGATCAGGCCGACTCCGCAGCCTGTGCCGATCCTGACGACTGCGAGTGAACTGTCTCTTTTGAGCGAGGCTTCACCGCTGTATCCTATACGCTCGCCTTCCTGCCTGTTATATACGGTAAACACGTTGGATTCGAGCCATACTCCTTCCTCGAGCCCGCTCTTTACAGCCACTTTCCCGAGGATAGCACTGCCGACTCTTACTGCATCAAAGCCCAGTGCCCCGAAGACCAGTGCCGCTTTTGAATTGGATATGTGACATACTCCGGGATCCACACCTGCTGCCCTGATCTTTTCTAAGGCCTGCCTGAAGATGCGCACCTGCTTTTTTACGCTCTTCTTATAGTTTTTCGCGCTTCCTGCCAGATGCGTAAAACACCCTTCGATCCTGAGATAGTCCTTATAGTACTTAAATTCCGGTAAGTCATCGATGTTAAAACCGTATCTTCCCATTCCGGAATCAATCTGGATATGTACTCTCGGCTTTTTCCCTGTAAGCTCGTATATATAACGCAATTCGGAGATCTGTTTCTGGTTGCCCAGAGCAATGACAACATTATGTGAGACCATTGACAGGAGCTCTCCGAAATCTGATATCGGAGTAAGCATCAGGATATCCGTATCACACCCCTCTTCACGCAGAGCGATTGCTTCGCATGGTGATATTACCGCATACATGAATATATCCTGATCCTTGATGATATTGTAAAGATTAGCTACGCCCAATCCATAGCCGTTCTCTTTCACCACCGCGATTATCTTCGAAGAGGTGGTTTCCTTTATATAGTTAACGTTATGGATTATGGCATCCTGCTTTATTATCAGAGTCGCATTCTTATCAAAGCAGCTGTTGTTGCTGTTCGGCTCACTGAAAATCTCGTCGCACATAAAGAAACCTCCCTTTCAATGTAAAGGTTAGTCCCTGTGGTTTTCAAATCAACTTCTTAACAGCATCAAAATGGCAACAATTATGAGAGAAAACCTCGGCGAAAATGAGGTAGCTCTGCTATCCTCAGACCATCTTGCCGTCACTGACAGAGACTGCTATCTGCCAGTCGTCCTCATATACTATAGTGCCGACAAAGTTTGTATAAACGACATCATAAGGCTTATTGTACTTATCCAGCAGAGCAATGGCCGGTTCAAGCTTCTTTACCATATGTTCGGTATTTCCGCACTTGAAAAACGTGATCACAGTCTCATGATTCTTGCAGGGCTCGGGTTCGGGGAGGTTTTCTTTGAACCATTCATCGATCGAGATAAACAGCTGCTCTTCTTCCTCCGTCATGACCTTATCCCGGACCAGATTCCAGCAAAGACTGAAAATGCCCTTGGGATACTTGGTTATATATGAATCTTCCCTTCCCTGAATTCGCACGTACTTATACATACTTTTCTCCTAAAATCCTTTCTTTCCCCAAAGATGACCCTAACTTAAAGGTCTATACCTGCCCTGCTTTTCTCTTCTCACACTCGGGACAGAATGTCATAGGCGTGATTGAGAAGATGGATTCTTTTCTGTATCCGCATTTGGAGCAGATAAAAACATATTTTGTAAAGACGCTTCCCATCGTGGTGCTTACCAGCCAGGTTCCGTCAGAATCATCAGCCGGCTTAAGCACTTCGGCAGGCTTCTGCTCTTCAGCGGGTTCATCAGAAGCGACAGGCTTTTCTTCTACAGATTCCTCAGCAAGCTTTCCGGTGAAGAATATATTCCGGACCGCAATGGTATCCTCATCAAACCAGGTTCTGGGCTTGGGCTCTTCAAACATGCACTTGGTAATGTAGAAGGGACAATCACTGCAGTCATCCCTGTTAACGCACATTCTGTAAATGCCTCTCAATAATTGATCCGTCTGTTTCTCTTTATTCTCATCACTCATCGCTTTTACCTCTTTGAAGAACAGATATACTCCTGAGCCGTAAACACCTGAATTATAAGGATCGTAAACAAAACTGTTTTATTAATTATACAGCCTGCAGCCTGTTGTATCTATAACAAAGAAAAGAGTCAGGGCATTTGCTTCTGACCTGTTTTCGAAGATCTCCCGCAATAATCCCGTAAATCCCTATGCCTCAAATTTGCCCAGATAATAGTTTGATTATCAAAGTAATTGGTTCTATTATCATGGTATCCCGGTTAAGGGATGGCCTGGAGGTTCAAAAACGATCTTTCGGACTGCAAAAAGGAGAAATAAAATGAACTACAAGATATATAACAACAACTCAAAGGAATGGGTGCTCCTGATCCACGGATTAGGCGGAAGCATTAACACCTGGAAGTATCAGATTCAGGATATGACGGGATTTAACATCGTGGCTGTCGATCTTGAAGGACACGGCGATTCGGAATTTACCGGACAAAAGCATCTGTTATCAAGATCCGCATCTGATATCAATGACATCCTCGAAAAAGAGAACATCGAAAAGGTTCACGTCATCTCTTTATCGCTCGGAACTCTGGTTGCAATGGAATTTGCATATCAGTACAGCTGTAAGGTAAAGTCAATCGTGCTTGCAGGTTTTGTAATGAATATGAACTCAGGCTTTAAGACATTACTGGCTTTTGTTGAAGGGATCAAATACATTATTCCGAAAAGAGTATTCTATCCCCTTTTCGCGAACATCATGATGCCCTGCAAAAACCATAAGAAATCAAGGGATTTCTTCATTAGGGAATCTCTGAAGATGAAATCAGTTGCCTTCAGGATGTGGCTTTCCGAATTATTCAGGGCACAGTACAGACTGTCGGATTACATAAGAGTAATAAGGGAAAACCAGCTTCCGGTATATCTTATCTCCGGTAAGCAGGATTACTTCTTCGTCGGCAGCGTAAAGAGAGCGCAGAAAAAGATCAGCGATTCAACACTGTGCTTCATCGAAAAGTGCGGCCACGTATGCAGCATCGAAAAGCATGCAATATTCAATGAACTCGTTATAAAGTTCCTGAACGATCTGAACACTCAGGAACAGCAGATGGCTCTTCAGGTTTGATCACCCTCCCCTTTTAGAGCCATAAAATAGGGGCTGTCGCAAAACGAAAGCGATGGCCCCTAACTTATTGGCAAAAGAAAATGGGTCCCGAAGGGCCCATATATTGTTAGAATATTTTTGTGCATAAACTTCTAACATTACAGTCTGACTATAGCAAAAACGGGAGCTGTATTCAACTGGCACTTCCAATTTTCACTGAAACTTTAATTCCCGTGGACGATTCGGTAACTCCTTTTTATTTGCGTTTATTCCAACCGGTTATGTCTCTTCTTCCCCATTCTTAAATCTCTCCAGTGCCTTTTCCATCTTCATGTTCTCAGCCTTCTCCTTGAGCTTGCTGATCAGAACACCGGCCAGTGTTGAAACC
>JAIKWL010000034.1 GCA_024684815.1 Saccharofermentans sp.
CTCCACCACAGACTTAAGACAACATTCGTATACGTTACACACGACCAGACAGAGGCTATGACCATGGGTACCAGAATCGTCGTTATGAAGGACGGTTTCATCCAGCAGGTTGACTCTCCTACGGAGCTCTACGATAACCCGGTTAACACATTCGTTGCAGGATTTATCGGAATGCCTCCTATGAACTTCATCAATGCAGTTCTTAACGTTGAGGGATCTGACGTATTCGTTTCTTTCGAGAACGTTGCTATCAAGCTCCCTGAGAGATATGCAGTTGAGGAAGTTATGGACCGTGACGGTCAGGAAGTTATCTTCGGTGTAAGACCTGAGGCAATCACAGACGATATTACATACGTTACAGATCACCCTGAGTCTGCATTCACAGCTGACGTAGACGTCGTAGAAATGCTCGGTGCCGAGACATATCTCTACGTTACAGTTAACGGATCACTCCCGCTCACATGCCGTGTTGACCCTACAACTTCACAGTCTGCAGTTGGTCAGGTTGTTGACCTCGCAGTTGACTCCAACCGTATCCACCTCTTCGATAAGGATACAGAGCAGAGCATTATTTCTTAATAGTAATCTAATCTTAGAACCTCAATTCAGGGACCGTGAATTCTGTAAAGAGTTCACGGCTTCTTTTTTATGTGGCAAATAAGTGTCAGATTGCTTCAAAACTTGCACCTTTTAAAGAAAAATAATATCATTTAATGTAGCATTTTATGTGCGTTTGTAATATTTCTTTAAGAGGTATGAGCCATGGAAGAGATCAAGAAATGTATGCGTCAGGTCAAAACCATTATTTCCGCCAATTGCGGAGTGATCGATACAGCCGGAAAGATCCTCGCTGCGACAAATGAGATCGGTGAAGAGGAGATCGATCCTTCCTTCAGAGCGGTCATATCATCTGACAATCTTTTTGCTTCCACCGCAGACAGAACATACCTCAAAGTTTTTATCGGTGAACAGCTCAAATATATCCTTTATATTGAGAGCACTGATCCCGATGCGAAGATATCATTACAGCTCATCGCCGAGTGGATGAAGACTCTTGTCAAGGAGAAGGGAACGGATGCTGAGAAAGCAATATTCATCCGTAATGTTCTTCTCGATAACGAGATCAGAAGCGAAGTCCCCATGATCGCAAGAGGCTATAAGATCGACTGTAACGATCCGAGACTTGTCCTCGTTGTAAGGACTTCAACCGAACAGAGCGCAGAAGCATTCGAGATACTGCAGAATCTTTATACGGATTCCGATGTGGCTACCGTTATTTCCATGGATGATACAACGGCGATCGTTATTATCGATGCCCTCGAATCACAGGTCAGTGAGGAATCCAAGGACAGCTTCATAGAAGAAACAGCCCAGTCCGTACTTGCCTGCCTTACGTCAGAAGGCTGCAAGGCCAAGGTTGCCGTAGGTTCTGTTGTCGGTTCCTTTATGGATATAAGCAAATCATATTCTGATGCTATGACAGCACTTAAGGTGAGCAAGATCTTTGACGGTGAGTCCGATCTGTCAAGATATGATAAGCTTGGTCTCGGCAGATTGATATACCAGCTCCCCAAGCCGCTCTGCGAGATGTTTATAAGAGAGGTTTTCCCGAATGAAGCTTTCAAGCAGCTCGATGAGGAGACCAGGACAACGATCGATACTTTCTTTGCTAATGACCTTAACGGATCCGAGACATCTAGAGAGTTGTTCGTTCACAGAAACACGCTGGTTTACAGACTTGAGAAAGTTAAAACAAAGACAGGTCTGGACTTAAGAAAATTTGATGATGCGGTACTCTTTAAGATGGCTACAATGGTAAGGACATATATCGACTATCTTAACGATACCAATGATAATAAGATCAGGTAATACGAATTGATAGATTTTATAAACGTAGAGAAAACATACAGGTCCGGAGTTGAAGCTCTTAAAGGTGTCAACTTCACCATCGAAGACGGCGAGTTCGTCTTCATCATAGGAAAATCCGGATCAGGCAAGTCGACCCTTCTCAAGTGCATAACCTGTGAAGAAAGACCAACTTCAGGCAAAGTAACGATAGACAATTTTGACATATCCCATATGAGCCGTGCGCTCATACCTGTTTTGCGCCGTAAGATAGGCATGATCTATCAGGATTTCCGCCTTATAGAGACCAAAACGGTTGCTGAAAATGTTGCTTTTGCAGGCGAGATCATCGGTGTACCTAAGCAAAGTCTGAATAATACAGTCCAGATCTGTTTATCGGTCGTCGGACTTAAGGATAAAGCCGACTGTTATCCGCAGGAACTTTCCGGCGGTGAGCAGCAGAGAGTTGCCATTGCGAGAGCAATGGTAAATAACCCGAGTCTTATTGTTGCGGACGAGCCTACGGGCAATCTGGATCCTGAGACATCAGAAGCCATAATGGCAATGCTCTTAGAGATCAACCGCAACGGAAACAGCGGAAATAAGACTACTGTCATCATATGCACTCATGACAGTGCAATGGTCGACAGGATGAAGCAGAGGGTAATTGAGATCGAAGACGGTCGTATTACCAGAGACGAGAAGAAGAGCGGCTATAAGGGTGATCAGACCGATCATGAGGCTTATATTCCTCATCCTTCAAGAACAGATGCTTACAGCGGTTCATCCGGAGCGGTCGCTTTCGGTGATGACGAGGAATACAGCGATAACTTTGATGATCCGGGTTACGGATCTTCCGCTGTTGTGTCCCCTGTCGGCGGTGTTGTTTTCGGTGAGGAAGCAGTGAATTCAATGCCTGTCAGCGTTCCTGAAGATACTTTTGAGCCTGTGGTCGAAGAGATCATTGAGACACCTGTCGAGGAGATCATTGAACCTGAATCTGTCGCGGCTGCCGAACAGCCTGTAGTTATAGTTCCTGAAGAACCTGAGAAAGAGGAAGATCTTCCTAAGGCTGAAGTAAGTGAGATAAACGTGCTGCAGGAGGAATCAGTTTTATCTTTCGGTGATGAGGCGGTTTCCGGCAGTGTTATTCCCGGACAGCCCGAAAAGAAGGATACGGATCCTGACATTACTTCAGACAGCGGTTTTTCATTCCCGAATGAAGAAAATTCCGAAGCATTGAAGGAAGCGAAGCGTGAACAAAAGCAGAAGGCACGCGAGGAGAAGCTGGCTTTTAAGGAAGCAAAGAGGAAAGAGAAACTGGATAAGAAGAAAAAGGTCAGAAGGACTGATTTTAAACCTGGCAGCGATATAGATCTGTTCCCGGAGGATGATGAATAATGACGGCAAGAGCGTTTTTTAATTCTATCAGGGAAGGATTCCGCGGAATAATAAGACATCCGCTTGTTACGATCGCTTCTATAACGACTATTATGCTGATGCTCCTTATAATGGGCGCATTCTATATCTTCTCGGTCAATGCCAGAAGGATCACCACAAGGCTTTCCCAAAGGCCGCCGATCGAAGTATACATGACACTTCAGTGTACCGAGGAAGAAAGAAATTTCGTTGCGGAACACTTAAACAGCAATCCTGCCGTTATAGAGTATTCGATGGCATCTCCCGAGGAAAACTACCTGAACTTCAAATCTAATCTCGGGGATTCTTCATCGATCCTGGATGATTTTGATTACAATATGTATCTTCCTTATACATTCAGCTTAAGACTGACAGATCCCTCACTTGCTGATTCGGTCTGTTCCGAGATATCGACATATTCCGGAGTATCAAAGGTTGCCCAGGAAAGCAATGTAATGACATTCCTTACAAAGGCATCAAAGATAGTAAATATCACAACTGCGGCGGCATTTGTCGTCCTCTTTATAATCGCGCTCTTTATAATCTCGAATATGGTGCGTATCTCCGTTTATTCGAGAGCATCCGAGATCGAGATCATGAAGTTCGTAGGTGCGACCAACAACTACATAAGACTTCCTTATGTTACTGAGGGAGCGATAGTAGGGTTGTTCAGTGCCGTCTGTTCATGGGCTATAACGATACTTGTATATAATCAGGTATATGCAAGAGCCATGAGTTCCATCAGTACGGACAGTTTCTATGCTCTTGTATCTTCAAGAACACTTATGTGGCATGAACTCGCTATCCTTCTGCTTATGGGTCTGTTTATAGGAGGTATAGGAAGCGGAATTTCAGTACGTAATTACATCAAAGTGTGAGGTGGATTATGGAAAAGATCGGGAAATTTGTGATCACAAATAAAAAAGGATCAGGGATCTCGCGCAAGATCGCGATGTTCTCTGTGGCATTATTATGCTGCCTGCTTGCCACGGCTTCAAGTTCATGGCTTACAGCCAAGGGTGTCGTCGCTGTCGGCGGAGTTCCGATAATCACAAATGCGGTTACCAAGGAAGATATTGAGAATGCCAAGAAGAAGAGGGATGAGGCAAGATCACAGGCCAAGGCCGCTTCTGACAAGGTATCCCAGCTTGAGGACCGGAAAGATGAACTTAAAGGGGAGCTCGCTAAGCTCAATGCCGCAAACGAGGAACAGCGCGCACAGTATGAGATCATATATGAACAACTCGTTGCAGCTCTTGATGAGAAGGCAAAAGCACTGGACGAATTCATTCAGGCTCAGGAGAACCTGGAATATCAGCAGCAGCTCTTTACTGACAGAGTATCCATAATGTTCGAATATCAGAACAAGTCCACTCTTGAAGTGCTTTTGGAATCTGACAGTCTTGCAGGATTCTTCACAAATATGGAACTGATCTCGCTTATCGCTGACGCGGATGCTCAGGCGGTTGATATGCTTAAGATCGCTCTGGATGATGCAGAGCTTCAGGCACAGATCAAGCTTCAGTATGCTGAGGAAATGCAGGGGATCGCCGACGAAAAACAGAGACAGCTCGACGAACTTGCCGAAAAGATCGGCAAGACAGAAGAGACTCTTGAAAATGTAGAGACCGATCTCGATTCCTGGGAAAAGCAGGAAGATGAGCTTGAGGCATATGCGGACGAGCTTGATAAGAAGATAAAGCAGCTTCAGGATCAGTATGACAAAGAGCACGCAATCAGTTCAAAGACAACCGGCGGTGTCTCTTTCAGATGGCCTACATATTGTCATACGATCACATCCTATTTCGGATATAGAACTCACCCTGTATACGGGACCAGGAAATTCCACTCCGGAGTCGATATCGGAGCAGGTTACGGTGACACGATAATGGCTGCTGCATCAGGAACGGTCATCATTGTTTCCGAACCTGTGGAAGGTCAGAACAAAGGCGGTTCCGGTTACGGAAATTACTGCGTAATAAGCCATGCAAACGGATATTCCACTCTTTACGGACATGCCAGGGATATATATGTTTCCGAGGGTCAGTATGTAAGCGCAGGTCAGTCGATCGGTGAAGTCGGAAGCACGGGAACATCAACCGGTGCGCATCTTCACTTTGAGGTCCGTCTGAACGGTGATAAGAAGAATCCTTTGGATTATCTGCCCTGATCTTGCATGGATGACAGTTTTTACGACATACTCGCAAGCCATTACGATGATCTTCAGCTGACCGGGGATACTGCTTCATGGGGACCTTATATACACGGTCTCATTACGGATCTTTGCCGGATCAAAGATCCGTCAGTCACGGATTTGGGGTGCGGTACCGGCGTTATAACGAACTATCTTGCTTCAAAAGGACTGGATGTAACGGGTGTTGACTTATCTCCCGATATGCTCGCGATCGCTTCATCAGGTGATGAGACGGGAACGGTTTCCTGGATATGTGCCGATATTACATGTTATGAAGGTCCTTCATGCGGATGCTTCATATCGACGATGGATACGGTAGGGCATATCACGGATGAAAAAGATCTTTCGGAAATGTTCGGTTCTGTTTCCGGTCTTCTTGAGGACGGCGGTATCTTTATCCTTGATGTTACGACGGAGCGGCATTTCGAAAAAACTCTCGCCGACAACGTTTTCTATGAAGACTACGATGATTTCACACTGCTGTGGGTAAACCATTACGACAGAGACAATAAGATCAATCATGCCGAACTCACGCTTTTCGAACTGACGGAAGACGGTCTTTATGAAAGATATGACGGAGAGCTAACAGCCAGATTCTATTCCTGCGGTGAGATCGAAGATATGGCCGGCAAAGCCGGACTTAAGACTATTGCTGTATTCGGTGATCTTAACAGGGAAGAGCCGGCAGATAAAGATGAACGTCTCTTTTTTGTATTCGGTAAATAAATATATATAGGTAACAGTCATGTCAGAGAATGCATATTATGTACCGGGTGCTCCGGAAGATCTAAAGAAAGACCATATCGTAAGAGCTGAAGGCCTGGGTGGTCTGGTCAAGTGTTTATGCGTTTCGACAAAGACTGTCTGTGAGACAGCAAGGGTACTGCATCAGATGTCACCTGCTGCAACGGCTGCTTTGGGAAGGTTCATGACAGGTTCTCTTCTTATATCAGAGTCAATGAAAAATGAAAAAGACACACAGACGACCATCATCAGAGGTGACGGCCCGATGGAGGGAATGACCTGTGTTGTTGACTTCGGTTTTAAGGTCAGAGCTTATCCGGTCGAATCTGTTGTACCCACCGAATATCACAGACCCGGTAAGATAAATGTCGGTGCTGCTGTAGGCAAGGGAAGCCTTACCGTCGTAAGAGATATAGGTCTGAAAGAGTCTTATGTCGGTGTATCCGAACTGGTATCAGGTGAGATAGCCGAGGATTTTGCTTATTATCTTGCAAAATCAGAACAGACCAAATCCATCGTTTCTCTCGGAGTGCTCATTGAACACGGCATGGTCAGTCAGGCCGGCGGTCTTATGATCCAGCTGCTCCCGGGTGCCGGAGAAGACGAGATATCCTATCTCGAGAAAAGAGCCTCCGGTTTTCCTGAGATTTCTTTCCTGTTCAGTGAAGGATTTACCCCGGCGCAGATCATCGATCTGTTTATGGGTGATCCCGATCTTAAGTATCTGGACGGCCGGGAAGTTGAATTTAAATGCAACTGCAGCAGGGAGAGAATGTTCTCCGGTCTTGCTGCTTTAGGCAGAAATGATATTGAAGAGATCACCAAAGACGGCAAGCCGGTCGAGACGGTTTGCAGATTTTGCAATACAAAATATGTTTTTGAGCCTGATGAGCTTAAAAACATAGGCAAAAATTGAAAAAAGTGCTTGCAAATCCCAAAACATGATAGTAGAATACTTTCCGCACGCGTCTATTCAGGGTGTATTCTGTCCTGAAACACGAGTGATAAGGCTTTGATAACGGAGATTGCTGCGAGGTAAGGCGCCGGCTGCGCGAATCTTACGAGGTGGGGAACTTCGAAGGAGCCGAAGGCAAAGGACAAGATCCGATGCCGTCTCGGGACCCGATGGTCCGGAGAGTCTTAAGCAGTACCTACTGCCCAGAGAACCAAAGTGCCGCCATGAGGGTGGTAACTGGATAGTCTGGGTTTTTGAATGGAAAGCCAGGACACTCCCGACAGGGTTGAGATAAGAAAAATACAGCTTATAGTTAGGAGGCCGACAAAATGGCAACAAAAACAACAATGGTCAGAATCAAGCTCAAGGCTTATGATCACAAGATCCTCGACGAGAGCGCAAAGCTTATCGTAGATGCACTTGCACGTGATGATGCAAGCTTCTCCGGTCCTATCCCGCTCCCTACAGAGAAAGAGGTAGTTACGATCCTTCGTTCACCTCACGTTAACAAGGATTCCCGTGAGCAGTTTGAGCAGAGAACACACAAGAGGATCATTGACGTCTATACACCGTCTTCCCAGACGATGGATGACATTGGCAAGCTTGACATGCCCGCAGGCGTTTCTATTGAAGTAAAGATCAAATAAGAACGCTTTAAGGCTTAATTCGGCTCTTATGGAACGCCAAGCCGTATGACGCCGAGGTCACGTTCTTCGGAAAAACCGTTGAACCAATAACCTAAATAGGAGGAAAGAACTTTATGACGAAATTCATCATTGGCAGAAAGTCCGGCATGACACAGTTGTTCGATGAGAACGGCAACGTTATTCCGGCAACCGTTATAAGCTGCGAGCCTATGTATGTGCTCCAGAACAAGACGGTTGAGACTGACGGATACAAGGCCTGCAAAGTAGGTACGGGATCCATCAGAGCAAAGCTTGTAAACAAGCCTGACGCAGGACAGTTCAAGAAGGCTGACGTTGAGCCTAAGAGAATCATCCGCGAGTTTACACCTGACGAAGAGTACAGCCTCGGTCAGGAGATCAAGGTATCCGATATGTTTGCAGTCGGCGATAAGGTTGACGTATCAGGCGTATCAAAGGGTAAGGGTTTCCAGGGCAACATTAAGCGTCACGGCCAGAAGGGCGGACCTTCAGGTCACGGCTCCATGTATCACAGAAGAGTCGGTTCCATGGGCGCTACTTCCACACCCGGTAGAGTTGTACCCGGTAAGAAGATGCCTGGACATATGGGCGCAGTTAA
>JAIKWL010000017.1 GCA_024684815.1 Saccharofermentans sp.
CGTAGTAAGCGCGCGTCTTGAAATCTGTGAACGCGTGATTCTAATCTTTCTGCCGAAGAACATATCTTTCTGGCAAACTTCACACTTAGCCATGCAAACACCTCCTGTTAGAATTCAAATGCCTATGAATAATACCACAACCATTTACCATATGCAACAAGTTTTTTATCTCTTTTCAGTTTACGACCACACTGCTGAAAACACGCCGTATTGTTATTATTCTGTTGCATATTTCGTCACCGGACTCAAAATTGCGCAGTCTTACCGTAGTTCTGGCAGGCGAGAGCATAAACAGGGTGCCTGTATCGGTACAGACCGCCATCTCATATATCTCTTTATCACCTGATGACTTCTTTGGACTCGACAGGAACAGTATGTCTCCGGGCAGTATCTGGTCGATCATGATCTCTCCGGTAACGGCATCCGGTTCGGGTATTACTTCGACGCCGGCCTTTGCCTGCTCTGCCATTGTCCTCGGGATCGCGATACCGTTAACTTCGGCACTCACGTATACAACACCGTTGACCGATGCGCCGTCTATCGACATTCCGTTTTTGATATACTCGGCATTTACAAAAGTCAAAACCGAGCTGACAAAATAACGGCTCGATACCTCCTCTGTCTCTGCTCTGGGAGAAAGCTCGATCACGCCCGAGGATCCGATCCATCCGATAGTTCCGCCGGGAAGCGCTACCTGGTAAACACCTTCTCTTTTTATATCGCCGTAAAGGACGGTATTCATCATGACTTTCTTTATCAGAGTACCGTTGCTTGCGTGTGTCATTATGTTTTTGGAAGGATCCGATACGATCAGCTTAAACTGGTGATTATCCGGTTCGATCGAATCGGTCTCATCTATCAGGCTTGAATCCTTAACATATCCGGTCAGCCCGTCAGATGTCTTTATCTTGCAGTAACCGTTTCTGGAGGGGCTGATATAGGTTACCGGCTCATTAAACAGGACTTCGGCGATCCTGTCAGATGATGCTTCGGGAGCACTCATGAGAGCAACAGTACTGTCGATAACGACCCTGTAGGAAGAATCTTCAAATTCCAGATTGATCACGGGTTTGGCAAAAAGCTCGATGTTAGTGCCTTTAAAAAAGTCAGGCACAATATTCGATAATCTCGGAAGGATATAGAAAACTCCGACCAGTAAAAAGATAAAGACCGCAACAGCTATTATCAGGCCGAGCAGTTTTCTCTTGCGCACGCCGCCAAGTGTGGCCTGTTTTTCGGAAAGCCCCCACTTATCCTGCATATCTTCAGCACTTCCGTACTGCTCATTTCCCTCATCCATATCAGCAAGAAAAGGCAGCTTGACCGGTCGTTCCAGATGTCTGATGGACTTCGGTGAAACCTCTTCACCGACAACGGGCTGCTTCTTGCGCTCGAAGACTTTGAAAAGACTTCCGCTGTCTTTCTTATCACTCTTCTTCATTCTTACTTCTCCGAAAGCATCACGCAGTATGCGCAAGCCATTCCGCCGTCATGTGACAGACTTACGGATATGGAACTGACACCGAGATCTTCAGCATGGGTCAGTGCTCCTCCGGCAAGCCTTAACTCAGGAGTGCCTCTGACATCTTTTATGACCTCGATATCATGCATTCCCACGCCTTCATTCAAAAGACCTGTACCAAGTGCTTTCCCGGCCGCTTCCTTCGCGGCAAACCTTGCCGCAAAACGCTCCGCTTTCTTTGTAATATCCTTAGCACGGAAGCAGTATTCCATCTCTTCTTCAGAGAAGCATTTTTCCAGGAATGAATCATCGGATCTTTCCAGGATCTTTACGAATCTGGAGATATCAACTATATCGATTCCGCAGCGCACCTTCATCGTAACCGGTATTACCTTCCTTCCGGTGATATCAGTTTTGCGGATGCGAGCTTTGCGCTGATCCTCATATCGCATTTGCTGACAAGTTCGTTTTTGGGAAACGGCGTAACCAGCACGGTCGGAAGCTTTGAAGCTGTTCTTGTCTCAAGGATAGAATTCAGGACAGATCCGACATTTTTAAATAATGTGACCTCATCGGCAAAATCATCTATAACAAGAAAATCAATGCGCTTAAGATCTTCCAGAGTGTCTGTTCCCAGCAAAGGAAGGTCCTCGCATTTGGCATAATATGCACTCTTTCCGAGATTGATGGCTGTCTTGCAGACACTTACGGCCAGGAAAGTCTTTCCTGTCTGGGGCGGAGCGGAATAGACACATACGGATGAATCATTCCCGTCTTCGCTGATACCGAGCATGATCTTAAGAAATTCATTCCTTATTCTCTTGCGTTTCTGGGCATCACCCAGATAATCATCTCTGTAATTCTTCATCTTATATGATGAATAATCAGCCATGCCGCTCATCTCATAGCACATCTCAAGTTCCCTTTTTCTGCAGGAACAAACCTTTAAAGTGCCATCGCTTCCCTTAGTAAAACCCGTGTCATTGCATTTATCGCATATGCTCCTTATCATATCAAAACCGGGATCGATCTTATTGATCTGCATTATCCTGTCCCTTTTTGCCTGAAGCTCTTCTTCTGCGATATCAAATCTCCTGATCAGACGCTCATCTTTATCTATTACCGCAATGAATCTGTTATTGCGGACACTTAATATCTGATCATCGATCTCCTTTAATTCGGGACATTCCCTGTACACACGCTTAATATTCTCATCACGGAGGATTTCTCTGGCCGCGGATACTTCAGTAAGACCCTCACTTATCAGTTCTTTAATCGTTTTCATCTGAATCTCCAAACATATCGAGGATATCGTCGGGAATAAGGCTGTCTTCTTCCCTGTTATCCGCAGATGCTTCTGCAGCAGTCTTTGCTGCCGGCTTTGGATCTCCTATTCCGGCTTCTGCTCCGGTACGCCATGAAGATCCTGCATTAGCCTTTCTTCTGCCGGCCTTTCTGGCGTTCTCCTTATGTTCCTCTTCACTGAACCTGGCAGCCTCCTCCGCGGTCGTTATGCCCAGATCGTGCCACTTAGTCAGTGTGTCTCCGACATTCTTAAGTGTCAGATTGCTTCTGTATTCGTTCTTTCTGAAAGCAAGATTAACAAGTTCCTCCGTTGCTCCGAGATCTTCGGCCCAGCCCGTAACACGCTCGATATCAAGAGCATTAAGCCTCTTTCTCATAAGACTTCCTGTAAGCTTTATCAGCTTCCTGGTACGCTTATTGATCTCAAGCTGTTTTTCCAGGCTCTTGATGTCGGTATATCCCTTGTCATACCAGGAACGAGCCATCTTCTCCATAAGAGCATGGGATCTGTGGATCGACTGATCGTACCCTTCTTCGAAAAGCTTATAACAGACTCTTCCGTCAAACTTGTACTCATAAAGGCACTTGTCTATAAGCCTGTAGAATATATAAGGAAGCTCGCCCTGATAAAATGTCGATGATATGGAATCCGATAAGATCTTCATGTCCTTCTCGTTGCTTGTAAGCAGAGCTTCCGGATTCTCTACTCTGGACTTCCGGGCCTGAACGTATTCTTCAACTTCACGCGCCTTGATGTCATCGAAATAATATGTCTTGTCCTTGCGGTTAATAAGCCCGGCCTCCATTAACTCGGCCAGTGTCTTGATGATCTCATCTTCGGGAATGATCTTAAACTTTCTGACACTATCCTCGTCAAAGTTGTCCCTCATTCCCTTCATGTTAAGCCAGAGATATAAGAGCAGCGCATTTTTGCTCAACTCCTGCGCATATCTTACGAGAAATATATCCGGCACAAGGCTGTCGTTGATCAACAGTCTTGAATAATCTTCCCTGTCATTGCCGCTTATCATAATTATGTGTCGGACTCCTTGATTTGCTTCGCTAATTATAGCATGGATTAAACCTGCGATTGGGCACTACTTAAGGCAAAACTATCCTTTTTTGAGGACAAAAAAGAGCAGCTGTCCCGTATCCGGAACAGCCGCCCTGAAATTTTTGCTGATTATTAAGGATTAAGCTTCGTTAGCCTTCTTAACATAAGAAGCATAACGGTCTCTTGAATCCTGATAGCATCTCTGGAAGAGTCCGTCAACAACGTCAGCATCATACTTCTTGTAGAGTGAGTTGTAACGTACTTCTGCCTTGAGGAATTCGAAGAAGTCAGCTGTAGGCTCCTTGGAATCGAGAGTGAAAGGATTCTTGCCTTCTGCAGTAAGAGCAGGGTTGAATCTGAAGAGGTGCCAGTAACCGCACTCTACAGCAGCCTTTTCTCTGTTCTGAGCAACCCTGAGGCCGCCCTTGATACCGTGGTTGATACAAGGAGCATAGCAGATAACGAGGGAAGGACCCTGGTAAGCCTCTGCCTCTGTGAATGCCTTGATGAGCTGGTTCTTATCAGATCCCATAGCAACCTGAGCAACGTAAACGTAGCCGTAGCTCATAGCCATCATGCCGAGATCCTTCTTCTTAACGTGCTTGCCGCCTGCAGCGAACTGAGCAACAGCACCCTGAGGTGTGGACTTGGAAGCCTGTCCGCCTGTGTTGGAGTAAACCTCTGTATCGAGAACGAGAACGTTGACATCCTCACCTGTAGCGAGAACGTGGTCAAGTCCGCCGTAACCGATATCGTAAGCCCAACCGTCGCCGCCGATGATCCACTGAGATCTCTTCATGAAGAAGTCCTCATACTCGAGTGCCTTCTTAGCAGCATCGGAACCTTCTGCCTTGAGCTCGGAAGCGAGTGCATCAGCGAGTTCACGAGCGCCTTCACCTACTGTGAAGCCGTCGAGCCATGCCTGAGCAGCAGCCTTGAGTGAGTCAGAAGATGTAGCAGCTGCTGTCTCTTCAACGAGCATCTTTGCTCTTGATCTGAGCTGCTTGTAACCGAGGTACATACCGAGACCGTGCTCAGCGTTATCCTCGAAGAGTGAGTTGCCCCATGCAGGACCGAAGCCC
>JAIKWL010000054.1 GCA_024684815.1 Saccharofermentans sp.
TAACCTCTCTTACGAGATTTTTGTTCGCATCATTTATCGTGAATACGGCCGTAGCCAGAATGATGCCTGAACAGTATATAGTTGCTCCAATCTTTCCAATAATCCTAAACATAACAATCAGGAGCCGTAAGGCCCGTTCCCTTTAATCCAAATCTGCTAGAAGTTAATTTTTCCCTTAGCTTCCGATTCGCATCAAATATTTTTTCCTATTGTCCCCAATCAGTAAGTATAATCGCTTATATTTTATTTTCAACCATATAAATGAGGCTTATTTGTCTGATTTATGTCCTGAATTATTCTTCCGTATCACTTTCGGTATTGTCTGAAGGTGCAGGAGTCGTCTCTTCGGGAACCGGCGAGGGTGTCGTCGTATCTTCAGGTACAGGCGAAGGTGTATCTGTAGGTACAGGTGACGGAGAAGGTGTGGGAGACGGCTCGTCAACAGGCACAGGTGTCGGTTCAGGTATTTCCGTAGGAGTAGGCACCGGAGTTTCCGTCGGAGCAGGTGTAGCGGTCGGGGTCGGCGAAGCAAGGAATTCCTTGGAACCGCCGGCACGCTCGGGATAAAGTGAGCCGTTAAACCTGTGACGGCTGTCGCTTATCTGATCATCCGTACACATGAAATATAAGCTCGGATGATTCATAAACATCGTAGCATCACAGTGATACCAGGCACCTTCAAGGAACACGAGATTCCAGTAGTGTCCGTTGCCGTAGGAAGGACTTCTCGTGACCATCATATTGGGAATGCCGGCACAGTCGAGGAGCATTTTCGCGCAGGAAAAATACACATAACAATCCCCGCAGCGTTTTGAAAAACCTGTATATGCAGCATCCTCATATGACATATATCCGCGCACAGTCCTGTAATAGATATTGGAGTGTACCCAGGTAAAGATCGCTCTCGCGGTCTCGACTTCACTGCTTCTCCAAAGGCCTGCAAGGATCTCATTGGCAAGCGGATAAGGATCACCCGATTTTCCGTCAAAATAAAAGACATCATACCCTCCGCCGGTTTCTTCAGAAGGGAATTTAACAGTGAGTTTTGCTTTCTCTATACGGATATTCCCGGCTTTGTCGATTGCCTGATATGTGATCTCATATTCACCTTCCTGAGTATAGTCCACAGAAGAATCGTCGACTTTAAGCACAGGATCCTTATCGTAGTCATCTATGACCCAGACACCGTCGAAAAGGTCAAGATCGTGCGGATCTTCGCCCACTTCAAAGTCGCGTATTCCTCTGATAAAGGGCGCTGTATGATCATCTATCATGGTAAAAGGAACATTGATAACAGTAACGTTTCCGTATACATCAGTAACAGCTACCGGTACGTCAAAAGTGCCGCCTTCCTTAAATCTCGGTGTGCCGTCGCGGTAACTGACCGAGGCTATTCCGGAAAGGTCATAAAGATGCGAGACGCATTCTGATGCTTCCGGCATTTTCCAGTTACAGTAAAGCGTCACCGGAACAGCTTCACCTGAAGGACCGGTGCGGTCTTCGATCCTTAATATGACTTCACTTTCCGTAGAACCGCCGTAAGATACTATGAGTTTATAAACGGCAGGTTCCGTCGTATCGATGCCTGATATATCAGTTACGAACCTGGCATCTTCGGGACACTCCTTGAAAAACGCACTTACCTCTATGTCGGAACCCGCCTCGATAACTGCCTCATTAATGAGGATATCTTCAGGTTCTTTTGCCGTGCATGAGGCCGTCATTACCATGACAGCTGTGCAGAATAGAAATATTCCGATCTTTACTATTATTCTATTCATAAACATTATTCAATATTTCAGATAAGAGAGGACATATGTCCCCTCTCTTATCAGTTTAAACAGATTGTCCGTCATTATCCGTGGAATCATCAGGAGCCTGGGTATTAACCGGTGTCTCCGTAATATCAGGAGTCTCCGTAATGTCAGGCTGAACAGATTCCGTCGGAGTCGGCGCCTGTGTATCAGTAGGCTCGGGCGGAACTGTCGGAGCTTCCGTATCCGTCGGTGCCGGAGTATTCGTGGGCGTCGGCGTAGGTGACGGAGTCGGCGTTGCCGAAGGCTCAGGTGTCGGTGTAGGTGACGGTGAGGGCGTCGGAGAAGGAGAAGGTGTCGGGGTCGGCGTATCTGAAGGCTTAAATTCCTTCGAACCGCCTGCACGTTCAGGATAAAGAGATCCGTTGAACTGATGATACCTGTCATTGATCTGATCGTCCGTGCACATAAACCAGATGCCGGGATGATCATTGTATCCTTCCGTTGCGTCACAGTGATACCATTGGCCGTTAAGCTTAACGAGCAGCCAGTAGTGAACGTTTCCGTTATATCTCGGATAACGGTCAACTCTCATGTTCTCGATGCCGGCACAGTCAAGAAGCATCTTGCAGCATGCATAGTAGACATAGCAGTCGCCGTTGTGCTTTGTAAATCCTCTGTATGCGGCACTCTCATATGATTTTTCCCCGCTTAAGAGTCTGAACCATAATGTATCGTGGACCCAGTTAAATATCGCTCTTGCTGTCTCAACATCACTGCCTCTGTAAAGGCCTGACATTACGTTGGCAGCAATAGCGTAAGGATCGCCGTCACCTACATAATATGTGCCGCCGTCACCGTTTCCGGATGAGTTTTTAGTCTCGGCCGGCATCTTTATCGTAAGTTCGGCAGTCGCAGTTCCGATGTTGCCTGCTTTATCGACAGCTTTATAAGTGATCTTGTATGTTCCTGCCTTGGTGTAATCGACTTCGGAATCATCAACCTTGAGCACCGGTGCACCGTCATAATCGTCTGAGACAGTGACCCCTTCAAAGAAATCCAGACTGTCGGGATTGCCATCGAGTTCAAGGTTATGAACACCATAGATAACAGGTGCCGTATGATCGTCTATCATGGTGAAAGGGACCATGATAACAGAACTGTTGCCGTATACATCTGTCACGAGTACAGGAACATCAATTACACCGCCAGTCGTAAAATTCGGCGTTCCGTTCTGATACTCGATCCTGGCGATCCCTGACAGGTCATAAAGATGATCCACACATTCCGATGCCTCCGGCATTTTCCAGTTACAGTAAAGTGTCATCGGAACAGCTTCGCCCGTCGGACCGGTGTGATCTTCGATCCGCAGGATAACGTCATATTCGTTGCGGCCCGAGCGGATCTTGAGCTGATAGTTTGCAGGCTGTGTCGTATCAATGCCCGATACATCAGTCAGGAACTCCGCATCTTCAGGTTCAGTCTCAAAAAACGCATTCAGCGTGATCGGGCTTCCGGCTTCGATAAGAACGTCAGTCCTGACAACCGCTTCGTTTTTGTCGCATGCGGCAAAAAGAGCAATAGAACATATTGCTGCCGTTACGACTAAGATACTTAAGATCTTTCTTCTCATACTTGTCTCCATAATTCCTTTAATCCCCATTAAAGATTTTTATTCATTATAAGGGAAACCCGACAGGATCTTCCCCTGGTAAACGTTGATATATTTCTGGACCGACGTGGTCGATCTTTCCGGATAACTGTCTTTTGCAAAAGTGTGATCCGTAGGTGCTGCCTTGATCTCGGCATCTGTCATCATAAAGCAGAAGTAACCCTTGGGGGTGTAGTCATTAAAATACTTCTGCGCATCGCAGTGATACCACTCACCGTTGAGTTTGACCAGCGCCCAGTAATGGAAGTTATCCCATGAATTCTTGCGTTCTCTTACCACGCAGATATTCTCGATCCCTTCAACATCCAGCATCGCCTTGCATACAGCCCATGTCCCGTAGCAGGATGAATACCTCTTCGTGAATGTGTTTATCGCTGCGACAGCCCAGTTCTCATAGCTCGGAGTCCTTAAGATGAACGAGATATTCTTGTGTGTCCAGTAGAATATCTTCATCGCCTTCTCGACATCGGTATCGTCATCATCGATGATCTTGTCGGTTATCTCCTTTGCCATTCTGTAAGCTTCATCGATATAAGCCTGTGTTGCAACGGAGGACTGCTCGGCATTCGCGATCGGTATGACATGCACCTTAACGGTAACCGATGAGGTGTTTCCGACATCATCCGAAGCGGAATAAGTCAGAGGATAATCTCCCACGATATCCAGATTGACCTGGGAATTATCTATCTGCAGTGCGGGATTTGCGCAGTAATCATCCAAAACCGATATGCCGTCCCTGTATGAGATCGAATCACTTCCCACCATGACATCCATATCGTGAGCGCCGTAGATTACAGGAGCCTGAGTATCCTTCTTGATGTGGAAAGGAACGCTGATGACCGAATAATTGCCGCTGGCATCAGTAAGCCTTACGTTCACATCGACGTCGCCGCCTTTTGTCAGATCAGGCTCTCCACCGTCATAAGAACATGTCACGGCTGTCATATCAAAGATATCCGTGATAAGCGAGGACGGCTCGGGTGCTGTCCCTGCATACATCTCAACGGGGACAGGCTTGCCGACAGGCGCCGTGCAGTCCACCACGTTAAGGATCGAATGCATGACATGACCGCCGCAGTTTATTGCGATGTCATATGTTGCGAGCATACCTGTATCGATCGAACTGACATTTGTGATGAACTCGGTATTCGGCGGGATCTGTGTAAAAAAACAATCGAGCGTGATCGGATGACCATACTCGATATCGACTTTTGAAAGGCATGAACGCTCGATATTATCGATAGCCCCGGAGTACAGAAAATATGCAGCCAATGAACCTAACAAGGCTCCCGAGAAAAGCGGCAGAACCACAAATCCCAAAAACCTCATTACGTTAAATCTTGATTTTCTTACCCCGCGGGATGCCATCATATAGCCCAGTACTGGATGCTGCTGATCCTTCCGTCTCCGTCAACTATGAATACAAGCTGTGAGCTGCCCTTCTGGAAGAAGTAAGCGCCCTCTGTTGCAGTGGTAGGTTCACCATAAACAGCCTTGGCTTCGTCAATATTCTGGCCGATATAGATTCCCTCTTTTGTTGTAACGGTATCGTCAAAAAGCGTAATGATCGAGATCGGCCACGGACCGCTGACCGAAGGAGCTGTAGCTACCGTGAAAGAACCGCCCTTAAATGTATAGAGCAGTGCAAGGCCCTGGCCTGCACAAGATGCATCTTCCTGAACTTCAAAATCACTTGCAGAGAACTTTGATTCATCCATCTCCGTATTAACAACAATGTTCACTCCGTTGTAAACGAAGACATAGTTCTCACTCTCTGCATTATCATCAATATAGCCGACACGGCTTGTGGTTGCGGTGTTGTTCTGTCCCTGTGCCTGTGTTGAAATGATATTGACATCGGATGATACGGGCTCAGGTTCATTTGAGCATGCTGCAACACTGAAACCTGCTATGCTTAAGCTCAGAACAAGAGCTACTGCTTTGGTGAACTTCATATTTCTAATATCCTCCATAATTCTGTACGTGTAAACACCGTACTATGATACACCATAGATATGACTCGCATATGACAAAATTGAGGGAAAATGCCCGTTTTTTTTACTCTAAAATGACTAATTATATTAAAGGGTTCTTTCAGCTTCAGCCTTCGATGGCATTTGCGCCGTAACTTCTTAATTCGCCGTATGTCTCTAATTCGTAGAGCTGATCATCTCTCATATCGTTATAGAATTTGATCTTCTTCTCATACTCTGAAGCAACTTCGGGAACCTGCCTGTAATCCGTCAGTTCATAGTTTTCGGTAAGGTATCTGCCGAAATAGACACTGAGTTTTTCCGCACCATAGATATTGAGATGATGTCCCTCGTCATACGTATCAACACTCATATCCAGTCCCATCTCATCTTTATGCTCGCAGAAATTGATATATGTCAAACCGTATTTGGCAGCATATTCCTCCACATTGGCATCCCATTGTTCATACCATTTGTATTCTATCGGGGCGCGGACAAGAATAAGTTCGATCCCTTTTTCCTCACAGAGCAGTCTTATCCTGTCAAGATAATCCATGGCATTTTCACCGAACCTGTAATTCAGGAGCGGAGAAAGACGCGGGAGCTTGCCCTGCGGCTTTACATCGCACCTCATGTAGTATCCGTTGCACGATGTGATATCTTTCGAGAAAACGTGCTCGAAATCAGTCTTTGTAAGCTCATTCCATCTGTCATGGTATCTGAGGATAGGGAAAACGTAGGATAAGAATGTCTCATTTTCAGTCATTGATGCATTGATCGCATCTATCTTGTCTTTAGACCACCTCATGCCGTCAAGAGTCATTCTGTTATATTCTTCTTTGCGTGGAACATCGAACTGAAGATTATGTATCGACATTACAACGACCTTCGGAGTCTCAGTCCTCAGAACGTCCCTCAAAAGATAATAGGACTGGCAGATATACTGCTCGCCTGAACCTCTGATATATGCGGATATGCCGTACTCCTCGTACATCTTTATCGGAGAATAGCTTTCATAGGCATCACAGTCCCCGAAAAAGATCACGTCGTGAGGCACTTTCTCTTTATAATACTCTTCGGTAAAAGAACCCTCTATAACGCCTTTCTGATACTTGGGCATAAACAATCTCTGGACGAACCATAAGATTGCAAAAGACAGCGCCAGCAGAACCAGCGCCGTAATTACCTTATTGATCCTCTTCGGATTTTTGTTCTGACTTTTTGCCATCACATTGCCTTCTTGAGACGGCGGAAATCACCTAATGCTTTCCAGCCGATCTTTACGATCTTCTTTATATTGATAGAGTTTGTTCCGCCCTGACGCGGTCTGAAAGTTACTTCGCGGAAAGCATGCTCCTCTCCATAATGAACAAAATAGGTGGTCATCATGATATTCGGAAGGTTGTAATCCTTGTCGAGCTTGGGAAGATACTTTGCAACAGTCTGCGCGTTCATAAGACGGAAAGGCGCATTCGCATCAGGAACCTTGACCTTGAAATATAGTTTGAGCAGGAAGCATACGACTTTCTCAACGAATGCTCTTGACTTGCCGTCACCGCGTACTGCCCTGTGTCCGAAAATACCCTTATACCCATGACGCATCTGCCAGAAATTATCGAATTCCTCAGGCAGAGTCTGTCCGTCGGAATCGGTCTGGAAGATGAAATCCGCTCCCTGCTTTATCGCATAATCATAAAGAGCAATTACCTTGGGACCGTGCTGTTTTCCGGTATCGGATAAGATCTCCAGCTGCGGATGATCTTTTTTGAAATTCTCCAAAAGCTCATGTGTGCGGTCGACACTTCCGCTGTCAGCGATAACAAGCCTTGATGCGGGATCCTTGCCTTCAAGGATGGGATACCATGATGTTACGACATCAAGAATGTTGTCTTCTTCGTTATAAGCAGGCATGACGATATAAAGAATATCCATGTGTTACTCCTCCGGAATATTTTTCCTCTCGCTGACAATATAGCGAGGACGCTTCTTGGTTTCCAGATATATCTTTCCGACATATTCTCCGATAACACCGAGACCTATCATCTGTATGCCGGAAACAAAGCAAAGAATGCACGTGGTCGAGGCCCATCCGTCAGCAACATGTCCGGAAAAAAACGAGACCAGTACATATATGATACCCACAAGGCTTAAGAAAGCCACGATAAAACCCATCAACGTGATCAGTCTTAACGGTCTTACCGAAAAAGATGTAACTCCGTCTATTGCAAGAGCAGTCATCTTGGAGAGAGGATAATGGGTGGTGCCTGCCTCTCTTTCAGCTCTCGCATAATAGACTACGGCTTGTTTGAAACCCAGCTGAGGGATGATGCCTCTCAGGAAGAGATTGACTTCGCCGTAACCTTCAAGAGCATCAAGGACCCTGCTGCTCATAAGCCTGAAATCAGCATGGTCGGGAATGATGTCCACACCCATTCCGCGGAGGAATCTGTAATACGATCTTGCAGAGGATCTCTTGAACCAGGAATCCTTTTTTCTGTCATTTCTTACGCCGTAAACGATCTCACTGCCCTTGGCATATTCATCGACCATCAATCCGATAGCATTGAAATCATCCTGCCCGTCGCAGTCCATAGATATCGTGATATCGGCAAATCTCTTGGCTTCCATAAGTCCCGCAATAAGGGCATTCTGATGTCCCCTGTTGCGTGAAAGTGATATCGCGCTGTATCTTTCGTCTTCATCGCAGAGAGAAGTAAGTATATCCCATGTGGAATCACTGCTGCCGTCATTAACGAACATCACACGGCTCCTGTCACTTATCTTTTCCGCTTTTACCAGTTCGTCAAGCTTAGCCTTGAACTTACCGCTGGTAAGCGGCAAGACCTCCTCTTCGTTATAACACGGAATGACAAGATAAAGTACAGGCGTCATCACAAACTCCATATTTTCTTTCTTCTTCAAAGCATTATAACAAATATACAGGGAACTTGCTTGAAGTCGTTCGGGAAAACAAGGGGGAGCTTTTCCGGTATCATCCCTCTTTGATGGTATGGTTCTTATAATCGATCCTGTTCTGTACGGATTTGGACGCACTTTCAGGATAGAGTTCCTGCTTGAACTGGAAACCGTTCCATCCGCCCTGCCAGAAATCAAGAAGCTCCTCTGTCGTATACATGAAGAAGTAACTGTCATATCCTTCACGCCAGGTCGCATCACAGTGATACCATTGGCCGTCGATACAAATATAGTTCCAGAAATGAGTTGCGGTCTGATATGGCCATCTCTCGATTATCATGTTTTCGATCCCCGCAACATCAAAAAGAGCCTTTACCGCATATGCTGTCGAATAGCAGTTTCCCGATCTGTTAATGTATGCGTTGTAGGCAGCCTCTGTCCATGAACTGCTGCTTGTCTTAAGGATGAATCTTATGTTGTATCTGCACCACCATACGATCTGAAGAGCGATCTGTTCTTCTGTCATTCCGGGTTCGGTTATCTCTTCAAGGATCTTTCTTGCCTCTTCATATACGACTTCAGGCTCCACATATCCTTCCGGTTTTTCGGCTAACTGTATGTTGACGGAAACAGATGATTCATTTCCGGAAAAATCCTTTGCAGTGTAAACGACTTCATATGTTCCCTCCGAATTCAGATCCACCGAACCGGTATCGATCGTAAGAACGGGATTTGTGTCGTAGTCATCTCTTACCGTTATCTTATCCCTGTAGATTACAGAATCCCCGATATATGCAAAGATATCTTTTGCGCCTTCTATCACGGGAGGCGTTGAATCTTTTGTCACTTCAAAAGGAACATCAACTATGGTCTCATTGCCGGCTCCGTCAGTAAGCAATGCCCTGGCAATATAGTTTCCTCCCTCTGACATATCAGGCACTTCGTTCCATGAAAGCATTACGTCCGTTACGTCTTCTATTCCCGTAACGCAGGATGCGGCATCAGGGATTTCATCACAGCTGAACATTTTCTGCGGAATGCCTTCCCCCTTCGGAGCTGTCGTATCGAGAATGAAAAGCTTACAGGGAAAATTTCTTCCGTACATTTTGATGTTGAAGTTTATCGTCTGGGGAAGGTTGATGTTGACTTCATCAAAATCGAGATTGGTTGAGACAAGATCAGGAAATGCCGGTTCCTCACTGAAGAATTGACCGATATAGGGTCTTTGTGTCCCTGCTTCAATCGAGACTTCGCGGATCAGAAGATCTGTCTCATCCTGGTAGAAGAACACGGCTTTGATGATAAGGATAACCAGCATAAGGATAATGACTAATACCAGCAACGGCTTTATCATTGCCTTAAGCATTAATGCCTTATCGCCTGTTTTTGACGGGGCGTGTTTTTGAACCGGTCTTTTTACTGATGGTTTACTTTGATCTGCCGGTCTTTGTGCGGGTGCTCTTTTTTTATTCTGAACCATTTGCGGTCTTGCAGATCTGCCATTAACGGAATGGTCTGTCTTCCGCCCGGTTGGCTTATCCTTGCTGCCGTCAAATGTCTTATTCATATCATCCTTTTATCTTGTGTCCGCTGTAATTGATCCTGCTTTGCACCGACTCTGTTGCAGACTCGGGATACAGATCCTCAGGGAAATTATACCCGTTCCAGCCGTTATGCCAAAAATTCTTCAATTCCTTTGTCGTATACATGAAGAAATAACTGTTGTATCCGATCCTCGGCGTTGAATCGCAGTGATACCACTCACCGTCGATATTGATGTAATTCCAGTAGTGCGGATTATAGATATAAGGATCCCTGATTATGATCATGTTCTCGATCCCCGCAACATCGAAAAGAGCCTTTGCGCACATCGCATAGGTATAACAGTTGCCGTTCCTCTTTACGAATCCGTCGTATGCCGCTCTGGTCCAGGACGAGTCATCACAGTTCGAGATGTAATATACGTTATAGCGCACCCACCATGTGATCTGGAGTGCCTTTTCCATATCAGTCATATCTTCATCCGTTATCTTGTCCAGAACCTTCTGAGCCTCTTCATAAACGATATCCGGTTCGACATAGGTCGAGGGCTTTTTCTTGAGCGTAAGGTTGATCTGAACCTCAGAAACATTGCCGGTAAAATCCGAAGCCCTGTATGTCACCACATAAACACCGGGTTCGTCCATATCGACTTCGCTCGTGTCGATCTCAAGGAACGGACGTGTATCGATATCGTCTTTAACGACAACATTCTCCCTGTATGAGATCGTATCACCTATATATGTCTCTATGTCTTCAGCGCCCTCGATCGTCGGAGCTATAATATCTCTGGTTACGTTTAAGGGAACATCGACAACGGTCTTATTTCCGGATGAATCCGTAACAAGAGCTTTTGCAACAAGCTGCCCGCCCCAGGTAATATCGGGAAGTTCAAGCCACTCCACAGACACATCATTAAGATCTGAAATATTAGTCACACATTCCTCAACCGGCGGGATCTCATCTACAGAGAACATAGTCTGAGGTATTCCTTCCGCCACAGGCGGCGTGGTATCAACTATATTAAGAACACACGGGAAGTTTGTGCCGTACATCCTTACGGTAAATCTTATCGTCTGCGGAAGGATGTAATTTACTGTGCCAAAATCAAGATTGCAGGACACATATTCAGGAAATCTCGGCTCGCCGTCAATAAACATTTCAAGGCTTGCCGAAGACCCCGCTTCAATAGTCCTTTCAGACACGATCATATCCGTGTCTTCGTTATAGACCGTGATCGCTGATACGGCGGCGATCCCGAAGAGAATGACCAGCAAAAGGATTATCAGGAGAGGGAGAGTAAGTCTTCTCTTTCTGTGAATGCCGTAAGACAAAGCTTCTTTTGAACTTTTTCTGCGGCTTGTTCTTTGGGTTGGCCTTTGAGCAGATCTTACAGTTGTTTGACGCGCAGTCTTACGTTCAGCTTTGCGCTCGAGAGCAGCCTCATGTTCCACAGCTCTGAATACTGCGGCATCGGCAGACCTGACTCTACGTCCCGGATTCGGGCGCTCCCCATCTTGCATTAATGAATCCTCTCATCGCTCCGGATAGTCTCCGGTAAAGCACGCGTCACAATATCTGTGATCATCACCGCCAAGCATTTCATCCAGATCCCCACAATCCAGATAACCTAACGAATCAGCGCCTATTATGCCACAAATCTCAGGTATCGTGTGATTGCATGCGATAAGATATTTCTCGTCGGGAACATCAGTTCCGTAATAACACGGGTGCATGAACGGAGGAGAACTGATCCTTACATGGACCTCTACCGCGCCTGCATTTCTAAGCATATTGACCTGGTTTGCGATCGTATTGCCTCTTACGATCGAGTCATCGATTATGACCACCCTCTTGCCCTTAACAACAGAAGAGATGGGATTGAGCTTGATCTTGACCGCCTGTTTGCGCTGTTCCTGTGAAGGCTTGATAAATGTTCTTCCGACATATGAGTTCTTAACAAAACCCTTCTCGTAAGGGATTCCGGACTCTGATGAAAAACCGAGAGCCGCATCGATTCCTGATTCCGGCACACCTATAACTATGTCGCAGTCGCAAGGATGCTTTCTTGCAAGTATCCTGCCTGCTTCTCTTCTGGCAACGGCAACAGATATACCGTCTATTACCGAGTCAGGTCTTGCGAAATAAATATATTCGAAAACGCATTTCTTCATCTTGCGCTTTATTCCGGAATCTAAAGACGTGATCTTTCCGTTCTCGACAGTCACAATCTCGCCCGGCTCGATATCTCTTATAAACTCTGCACCGACAGCTTCCAATGCGCATGTCTCGGAACAGAAGATCACAGCACTATCCAGTTTTCCCATGACCAGAGGCTTAAGTCCGAACGGATCCCTGGCGGCAATAAGTTTGCGGGGACTCATGACAAGAAGTGCATAACCGCCCTTTATCATCCCCATTACTTCCTTTACAGCTTCTTCAACAGAAGGTGTGGATGAGCGCTTGCTCGCGATCAGATATGCAATAACTTCCGAATCAGTTGTCGTATGGAAAATAGCGCCCTTATCTTCAAGATCGCGCTTGAGGATATCGGCATTTGTAAGATTTCCGTTGTGTGCTATGGAAAGCGTACCCTTGGAATACTGGGTAACGATAGGCTGGGCATTCTCAGGAACACTTCCTCCGGAAGTGGAATATCTGACATGACCGATTGCGATATCACCTTTGAGATTGCTGATCTTCTCACTGCTGAGGACATCACTTACGAGTCCCATGCCTTTGACGCATTCTATCGAGGCATCATCATTTGTAGCAATACCACAGCTCTCCTGTCCTCTGTGCTGAAGACTGAAAAGCCCGTAGTAAACATCACATGCGCAGTCCCTGCTGCCGTGAATTCCGAAAATTCCGCATTCCTCGTGTATGGCCATAAATAGATTTTATCACCATGTTGCCGTACAACTATGCAGTAAAACGTCTGTATTTTGAACGATGTGTGTCATATTCGTTTGGATAAAACAGCAACGTGTCCTGACGTTAGTAGTAAAATAGCCGTATTATGGAAAACTTGTTTGATAATTGTAAGCTTTGCCCGAGGCGGTGCGGCGCTGACAGGACCGCCGGAAAGACCGGTTTCTGCCGCATGCCTGATGTCCCTGTAGTGAATCTCATCAAGCTCCATTACGGAGAAGAACCGGTGATCAGCGGCAGGAACGGCAGCGGCACTGTGTTTTTCGAAGGCTGCAGCCTGGGATGTGTGTTTTGTCAGAATTACGGGATATCAAGAGGTCCGACCGGACATGGAATGCACATGGATGCAACGGCTTTGTCAGATGCCTATTTAAAGCTGCAGGATGAGGGAGCCAATAACATCAACCTTGTAACCCCGATGCACTTTGCACCTGTTGTTGCAGACTCCGTTGCCAAAGCCAGATTTTCGGGACTTGTCATACCTGTTGCAGTCAACTGTTCCGGATATGATCTCGTGCCGACACTGAAGCTTTTCGACGGGCTTATAGATATTTACATGCCCGACATGAAATACTTTTCCTCGAAGATATCGTCAGAATACTCTAATGCTCCTGATTATTTCAGCGTATGCGCAAGCGCTGTAGATGAGATGGTAAGACAGACAGGGGATCTGGTCATGGGAACTGACGGGCTTCTTAAGAAGGGCGTTATCGTAAGACATCTGATACTGCCGGGAGCACTTTTTGATTCGAAGCATATCATCGACTATCTGACATCAAGGTATGGCAACCGTATCTATATAAGCCTTATGAGCCAGTACACGCCAATGCCCTCATGCACCGGAAAACTTAAAGAACGCCCTTCAAGAAGATCCTGTGAAAGTCTTGCCGATTATCTGGCTTCAAAAGGACAGGAAAGGGCATTCGTTCAGGAATATGAATCATCCGGAGACGAGATGATACCGGACTTCAGGACCTGAAATCCGGATACATAAAAAACCGCCTTTTAATCCTCAGATGATTCTTCCGATTATCTGTTCAAGTACAGGCTGCTGAACAAAGCCCAGGGATTCTTCAACGACATCACCGTTCTTGAAGAACTTGATCGCAGGAATATTCTCGATATTGTACTCTTCTGCAATTGACATGGCGTCTTCCACATTGAGCTTGCAGACTTTGAGTTTTCCTTCGTACTTTTCTGCTAATGCCGAGACAATAGGGCCGAGCATTCTGCAGGGACCGCACCACTCTGCCCAGAAATCAACGAGCACCGGGATATCACTGAAGATGACCTCGTCTTCAAAATTACTTTCGTCTAATGTAATCTCTGCCATATGTTTTCTCCTTTTCTCAATGCTGCATTCCTTTTTCGGAACAGCATACTCCTCCTTCGCAGACTTTGTAATTACCGCCTTCGATACACATCGTCTTGCCGTTTACTATAGAGTCCGCGATCTTATATCTTGCACATTCATAGATCTCTGTTACTGTCGTTCTCGAGATCGCCATCCGCTCAGCACACTCCTCGTGCGTCATCTTCTGATAATCCACATGTCGGATCACTTCATACTCTTCTATAGTAAGGACCTGCACTTCATTTTTATCCGCATCCGAAGGCACGAACTTGGTGTATTTCGGTTCCTCACATACTCTTCTTACTCTGACCGGTCTCGGCATTTAATGTGCTCCTGCAAAAAAAGACATATGCCGCATTTGCGACATATGTCAATTATATCATTATGTGTTTTCAAAAAGAAATGTCGAGGTTCTTATCAGATGTCTTCTCCCAGGGAAGCCAGATACTGACCGTAATCTGTCTTATCCATAGAATGAGCGATCTCTATGAACTTCTCCTTCTCGATCCATCTGTTATGCCATGCGATCTCCTCAAGACATCCGATCATCCTGCCTGATCTCTGGGCAGCCCTGATCTGTCCTGCAGCTTCATAAAGACTGTCCGGATTTCCTGCGTCAAACCATGAGAATTCCTTGCCCAAAGGTATAACGTGAAGCTGTCCTGCCTTGAGATACTCTTCGTTTACGGATGTGATCTCAAGTTCTCCTCTGGCTGAAGGCTCAATTCTGCTTGCGATATCGATAACACGGTTATCGTAGAAATACAGCCCCGGAACAATGTAATTTGACTTCGGGTGTCTGGGCTTTTCCTCAATGGAAACGGCTTTTCCCTCTGCATCAAATTCAACTACGCCGAAAGCTCTCGGGTCAGCAACGTAATAACCGAATATAACCGCTCCGTCACCTGTATTGACTGCAGTTCTAAGCTTACGTCTGAAGAAAGGCCCGTAGAAGATATTGTCGCCCAGAGCAAGACATACTGAGTCGTCACCGATAAAATCCTTTCCGATAATGAATGCATCGGCAATACCTCTTTGAACCTTCTGTTCAAGATACTGTATCTTTACGCCAAGATGCGAACCGTCACCCAACAGGTCCACAAAAGGCTTTGTATCATCCGGCGGTGTGATAACCAAAATATCTTTAATTCCGGCTTCCATAAGGACCGAAAGAGGATAATAGATCATCGGTTTGTCATATACGGGCAGCAGCGGTTTGCATACCGGCTTAGTGATAGGATAAAGACGGGTGCCTTTTCCTGCAGCAAGAATTATACCTTTCATATCTCACCCTCCGAGATTTCAAAAACTGTTGATTATATAAATATACAATACACTTGCGTTGTGCGACAATATGTTAGCAGATATTTCGGCATGCGAGGTGCAAAATGACAGAATTCCTGGGTGGTCTGAACGCATGGTCAATATTAGACCAGATCGTTTTCTATTTCTATCTCATTCTTTTTATCTGGGGCGGCTCAAACAAGTTCGGTAAAAAACTTGAGTTCAATGAAGACTATTCAAGTCTTGATGCCATGAAATCTCTAAGAGGCTTTGCCGCCATCGGCGTCATACTCCACCACATTTCCCAGGAGGAGATCTTCCAGGCCAAGGGTGTTCTCTCCATGTTTGTAAATGCCGGCGCATACTTCGTCGCGATCTTCTTTTTCTGCTCAGGCTACGGACTTATCAAGAGCCTTGATACCAAAAAAGACTATCTTAAAGGCTTCATAAGAAAAAGGATCGTCAAAGCCATCGTTGTTCCCTTCTATGTCGATGTGATTATTTACGGAATTTTGATGCTCATCGCAGGATATGAGCTTCCCAAAGAACGCTGGATCTTCAACTTCACGGGACTTACCATGATGAACACATACGCCTGGTTCCCGATCGTGCTGGCATTCTTATATCTTGTTTTCTTCCTGTGTTTCAGGTTTATAAAGAACCGTCCTGTATGCTTCGGAATAATACTCGCATTCATTCTGGGACTCGGTGTTCTGTTCAGCTATAACGGACACTTCGCATGGTGGCACGGTTCAAAGAACTGGTGGCTGATGGGCGGAAAAGGAGAATGGTGGCAGGAACAGATGTGCCTGTGGTTCAGCGGTGAATGGTGGGTAAATTCTGCTCCGGCATTCTTTACGGGACTTATCTTCGCTAATTACGAGAAACAGATCGCAGGCTTCTTCAGGAAAGCATATACGTTCAAGTTCCACGTTCTTCTTATCATCACCATGATCTTCTATAGGCTTTCGAGTTACGGACAGATGAAATTCGGTTACTGGACAGAATGGATGGGCAAAGGCCCCGGCACCTACGAAAAGATGAAGACTTATTTCTGCCAGGTTCCGCTGTTCCTTGTTCTGGGACTTACGATAATAATCTTCATGATGAAATATCACGTAAGTAATCCTATTTCGCGTTTCTTCGGGAAGTATTCACTCCACACATACCTCATGAACCTTGCCGCACTTACTGCTCTGCGCTTCCTTCAGACATCCTCGTCTCCTATAAAGGCAGGCAAGTATAATCTTCTTGTTTATGCCATCGCCGTAATCGCCGTAACTATCCTTCTCGGCATCGGCGAACAGAAACTCACGGAACTTGTCCAGAAGCTCCTGTTCAGGGAAAAGAAAACAAAAAAGCTGTCTCAGGAATGAGACAGCTTCAAAAGGTGGAGCGGGATACGAGATTCGGACTCGCGACTTTCACCTTGGCAAGGTGACACTCTACCACTGAGTTAATCCCGCGTGCCTGATTATTATATGGTCGAGCCTCTGATTTGTCAACTTAAATTTTTAATTTATTGATCGCTTATATCGCTGTCGATCGCGACGCTTACCTCATACTCGGGCAAAACAGTCTTAACATCCCCGATAATATGGGCTATCAGGCCTTCTCTGTCCTGTTCCTCAAAATCGACGACCACATCAAACGTTATCTTCTTTTTTACCTCATCAACGTAGAATCCGTGAAGCTGGAGAATATGCTTATGATCCACAACGAGCTCCGTGATATCATTACGCATCTTCATCAGTTTTTCGTCTGAGGAATTATTGGAATATATCCCCACAGCCGTCAGGATGATCCCCGTATCTTCATATACGCCGGCGGTGATATTTCTTGTAAGGGCATCTATCTTATCTGCCGTCATGGTATCATCGACTTCAATATGAACTGAACCCAGATATTTGTCCGGACCGTAGTTATGAAGAACAATGTCATAAGCGCCGTGAACTTCCGGGAACCTGAGCACGCTCTCTTTGACCTTTTTGGTATACTCGACTTCAACCCTGTGCCCCAGCATGTCATCTATAGCTTCCACTATGATCTCAACACCTGCTTTCAGGATAAACAGCGATATAACTACGCTGACATAAGCCTCGATG
Organism: Saccharofermentans sp.; assembly: GCA_024684815.1. Lineage (GTDB taxonomy): Bacteria > Bacillota > Clostridia > Saccharofermentanales > Saccharofermentanaceae > Saccharofermentans. Next base: position 17,529 of record JAIKWL010000054.1, read on the forward strand.
TTGAATTTAAAGACTATAAGAATAATAGCCGAGATAAGAACAGCCGCGGATAATACCGCATCGAAAAGGGCATCCGTACCGGATGATATGAGCAGATCCGACTTTGCCTTCTTTCCCTGCTTTTTTACATATATACCCAGAAAGATCTTAACTACTATGGCAACGGATATTACCGCCAGTGACAGAGCGGAATGATCGGGATCCACAGGATCGATTATCTTCTTGACCGATTCCCACAAAGCCGTGATACCGGCATAAAGGATCAATGCGGCGATTATCATCTGAGCCAGATATTCAACTCTTCCGTGTCCCAGAGGATGCTTCTTGTCAGGTTTTTTCGAAGCGATCTTAGTTCCTATTATCGTTACGACAGATGATAAGACATCACTGAAATTATTAACCGCATCAAGGACCATCGCAGTCGAATGTGCAGCAAACCCCACCAGCATCTTAAACGAAGCGAGGAGCATATTGGCCGCGATCCCGATAACACCGGTCCTTACTATTATTTTTTCTCTGGAAACTGTCTTTGCCTGATCAACCATGATTTCTGTGCCTTAGGTTCAAAAATACAGGTCCGCATAAGCTTTATAAGCCTCATGCGGACCCGCAGTTAAACTGTGCTGATTTATGCGGGCTGGAAATTCTCCTTACCTACACCGCAAACAGGGCATACCCAATCCTCAGGGATGTCCTCAAATGCTGTGCCGGGTGCGATTCCGCTGTCGGGATCACCGACTTCGGGGTCATATTCGTAACCACATAATGAGCATACATACTTCTGCATAGTTCTATCCTCCTTGGATCTGGTATAAAAATATTTTACACCTTCTTGCGGGATTTTCATAACGGAAAAATTGATGTTCCAACTGTGTACCAGCCGAAGAAATAAAAGCCCTGAAACGCAACCGTTTCAGGGCTTTGTTATGGAGCGGGTTACGAGGCTCGAACTCGCGACATTCAGCTTGGGAAGCTGACACTCTACCAACTGAGTTAAACCCGCAATCTGCAAACAAGCAAATCTTATCAGACCTAATCAGTGAAATCAAACACCGGTGCCATTCTGATCCTCGGGTCTCCTGCGAAAGAAACAAAATCATCACACATTTCATGCCTGAAATCCCCTGACGCAAAGGGCAGCCAGAACTGGGTATCTGAAAAGTTTGCCCAGATGAGCATATAAGCTATATGACTTCCGCCGTCAGTCGTTGTTATAGCATCAAGGAAAGACGTAAACCAGTCAGTAACCGTATTGCCGGAAGGAGCAAGCCCTTCAAAATATCCGTTCTCCGTATCAAGCGAACGGTATCCGGTCTCTGTTAATGCCGTTATCTTGCCCTTCTCATTAGCCAGCACATAGATGATATCCAGTGCAGCCGTTAACCTTTCAAAGAATCCGTCACCTTTGTGAGGCTTATCGTTATAAAAATCCAACCCCAATATGTCGACATATTCATCACCGGGATACCTTTGAAGATACTCTTTTTCGTCAGATACCGGACCGTCGGGGGAATACGCGACAGCAAGGTTATCAACGCCTTTTTCACCCATCAGATAATCAATCGTATATCTGAACAGCTCCTTGTATTCCTCATCGGAAAGGTATTCTTTTCCCCACCAGAACCAGTTGCCGTTATCTTCATGAAAAGGACGGAAGATCATCGGTATCTTCTCGCCTTCGACATCTATGCATAAAGAAGCAAACTCGGCTATAAGATCAAGATATCTCCTGTACTTTTCATTAAGGTCTCCGCCCGGCATGATCCTTCTTCCGCAGTCGCCTTCAGTGATATTCGGGGAATAATCGTAGAATTCCTCACCGCCCAAAGAAAAGTTGGGCATATGAGATGATAATGTGATGAGCGATCCCTGGCGTCTCAGATTCTTAACGACAGTGACAAGATCATTCATCTTTCCCTCATAACCCAGAAAACTCAATGTGTCGACACCGACGACCGCAGGGTGGCTGCCTGTCAGATTCTTGCAGTCAGATTCCGTTCCGTCCGCCGCATTTATCGACACACCGATATGTCCGGCGTTCTGCTGACCGAATAATATCTGTTCACTTATCGAGAAGTCCCTCAGCAATGTGAGCAGTTTATCCAGATTATCAGATCTTCTGTACTTAAAGTCCATTAACCCTTGCCCTGCTTCTTCTGAAAATCACCAAACGGATCCTGGATATCGGATATGTCACCGCCAAGATTCTGTATTGCAGACATCATCTCATAAAAGAGATCTCTTTCTATCGTCTTCTGATTTCTGTTGATATAGTTCTTGAACATCTGAACCGCTCTGTCATCACCATAGTCTGCAAGACAGATAACGGCATAGATCTTATTTGTCATATATCTGAAAGCATGCCTTAAGGTCTGGTATATTTCCTCAGTCTTATGTTCCTTTCCGATCTCCGTGAGCATTATAATGCAGTCCTCACAGGGACCTTCAAGGCCATTGTCAAAATTACTCTCGATCATGTTTATAAGGAAGGGTTCTGAAACCTCAGGGAAAGCCTCGATATATTCGGCGATCGATTCAGCCACAAATTCCCTTGTCTGGCCATAACTCATATAACGGTCAAGGACAGCCTGAATGAAACAGGGTTCCTTCATCTGAATGAGGACCTTAAAGCATGCTATTGCTTTCTGGAACTGCATCTCGAAAAGAACATTGTCATCAGACAGTTCTTCTTCAGTCCAGGCGCACTCGCCGATGATCTTTCCGCAGTATTCCCTTACCATATCTGCGGATTCTCCGGAAATGCTGCTGATAAGAGATGCCGGAACGCCTCTGTCAAGATTAAGGGCACAGAATTCCAAGGCTTCAATCTTTTCCTCAAAATCGAGTTCGTCAATGATCTGTCTCATTGACTTGTCTCCTAATTTCTCATCAGGTTCGTTCTCGAGTTTCTCCGTGGCCAGTTCCGTCTCCTCTTTTGCTAGGCGCTGGATATATTCCTCATATGTTGCGTCATCGACACCTTCCGGTTTCTGGTCAAGCTTGTCACCAAACTCATCGAGCTTCTGCTCGAGGATCAGAGCACCGATCTCATCATATCTTTTAAGCAGATCCTTAATGTCTTCTCTCATGTAAACCTCATCTTTCAGACAGTCATGTAATTCTTTAACCCGACTATTTTACTCTGATTATTTAATCAAAAAAAGCGTCGCTTTGAAAGAAAAGCGACGCTTTGGAGGTACCACCCAGATTTGAACTGGGGATCAGGGTTTTGCAGACCCATGCCTTACCACTTGGCTATGGTACCATTGGTGACCCGTACGAGAGTTGAACTCGTTACTCCGCCGTGAAAGGGCGAC
>JAIKWL010000071.1 GCA_024684815.1 Saccharofermentans sp.
TGTTGAGATCTATGACAATCACTGCACGGCTTCACCCAAGAGAGCAAATCTGTTCTTTAACCAGGATACGACATTCACGCTGGTCGGAGATCTCGATCCTTCTGCTAAGATCGCTTTCGGTGAGAAGAAGGAGAGCACAACGGTCAATTTCTTTAAGATCAACGGTTATAACTATTCCGAAGATAACTTCATCTGTGATAACAGCGGTTATTATCCTTATTACAACACCGATAATGATTCGATCATGATAAAGAAGAGCACCAAGCCTGTGATCAAAGGATATCAGCTTGCAGTAGGCGGAGAGATCGTCCTCAATGCTTTTGCCGAGCTCGGAACATTTGCAAATTCAAATACATCCGTAAGTTATTCATATTCTTACGTTAAGAGCGGCACGGCAAAGAATGTTGAAGGATCTATCCCGTTTGGTGATCTGGTCCTTGATTCCAATACCGGATATTACAAGGCAAGCATTCCTGTCGAATCAGCATGTATGACATCTGATATCACTGTTGTCGTTAAATACGGTACAAGCGGTGAAGCTACATATCAGACTACAACGATCGAAGAATATGCCAACAACGTAATAAACGGAAACTATCCCCAGAATGCTAAGGATGTTGCTGAAGCTCTTCTTATATACGGAGGATATGCACAGGTCAAGTTCGATATCAATACTGATAAGCTTCCTTCAGTAAGCGGTGTTGATTTTGCAAACGGTACGGCTTCTTATAGTCTTCCTGCTCTTCAGTATCAGCCCGGTCCCGCATTAACGGGAGCTTTTGGCGGAGCTACATTGTCTATGCTTTCACAGACAAATGTAAATCTGTTCTTCTATAAATCGGCCTTTTCCGGTGCTGCTCCTGCTATGACGGTTACATATAGCGGAGGCGCTACCGAGACAGTCACGGCAAAGTCAAGCGGCAATTACTATGTTTATACGCTTAAGGGTTCTTCCGGTAAGGGTATTCCGGCAACTAAGTATTCTGCATCTTTCTCTTATGAGGTCGGAGAGTTGAGCGGTTCGTATTCCGTTCTTACTTATCTTGTATCCGTAAAGTATAACAGCAGTGATGATGCGATGAAGAATCTTGCGGAAGCATATTATAACTTTGCAGTGAAATGTGCAGCTTTTAACGGCGGAAACGGAAATTGATGATCGGGGAAAAAGTAATGGAAAAGATCAAGTACGAAGAGTGTGAGTTTGAAGTAATCATTTTTGAGGGAAGTGATGTTATCACTGACAGCTATGACGGCGGTGATTTCGAGTCTGATCTGACCTTGTGATCACTTAAAAACAACTAAATGGTTTAAACAGAGTTGTCTCTGATGTGACCGGTTCACAAAGGAGACAACTCTTTTTGTTTCAAGCGAACCCGAAACTACAATGAATTAGAGGTTTTTCGCAATATTTTAATCAAATCTTAATTATTTTTGTTAATACATGTGTTACAATGATTTCATCGAAGATAACTTTGTTTGGAGGCTTTTGTGGAAAGCAGCACAGCAAAATTTGATCTATCCGGTGACAGAACGGCTGATGTTCAGGCGCTGATGACGTATGTCCTTAACGCTCTGAAGGAGAAGGGATATAACCCGATCAATCAGCTCGTCGGTTATTTTATTTCCGGCGATCCCACATATATCACCAACTATAAGGGAGCAAGAGGTCTCATTAAGCGTATCGACAGAGATGAGCTTCTTGAGGTTATAATCAACGATTATTGCTCCAGACTTTGATTTTTTTCTGATACCGAGTATTATCTTTGGTAGCGGCGGCTTATGCCGCCTTATTTTTTGCAGATACTGAATGGAGAGATAAAGGATATGGGCAAAGCTGCAGGAAGAGTGATGGGAATAGATTTCGGAACAAGACATATTGGAATTGCCGTATCAGACGAGTTAAGGGTGATCGCTAAGGGAATCGAGACGGTAAACTGGAACGGCGAAGATCCCGAATGGGCTTTGAACCGCATCTGCGAGATCATTAAGGAAATGGAAGTAAATGCCATAGTGATAGGCCGTCCGGCAAGGACAGACGGCACACGTTCGGAAACCCAGGAAAAAGCTGAAGTGTTCGGGAAGAGCCTTGCAGAAAGATGCGGGATAGAACCGGTCTATAAGGACGAGCGTTATACAACTGTTCTTGCATCCAGGTATCTTCATGAGAGCAATATAAAAGCCAAGAAACAGAAGAAGGTCATTGACCAGGTCGCTGCCGAGATAATCCTTCAGGATTATATAAACACGCTGTAAGCAGTTCGCAATCACGGCAAGCAAGTTTCTTTCTTATTTGTTATAATTAAATATTATGGTTTTTTCGAAAAGAGAAAGCCGGGAAACAAGGAGATTTTTTATGGCTGAAGATAACAATATAAACGAGATCGGCCCCAAGGACGAACTTATTGATGCAATCGCAGAACTCGATGATGAGGGCGACAGAGTAATAGAACTCAAGGACGAGGTTACCGGAGAGATCACCAAGGCAATAGTTGAGAGCACTTTCCTTTTCAACGGTAATACATATGTTGTCCTGATCGTTGATTCCGAGGATGAGGAAGACGTCAGTGAGTATGTTATAATGCGCTTCGTTGAGAAAGAGGGCGAGACGCTTCTCGAGAACGTAGTCGATAAGGAAGCCGACGTGATATACGATTACTATGACAAGCTCTGTGACGAGCTTTACGGCGACGATGAAGAATCAGAAGACGAGTAATAAGCCTTCGGGTATTAAGAAGAAGATCGCCTTGGAGAAGGACCGCAAGGCCAAACTGGCGGGCGAACATCTCAAAGACAGCAAGAATGACGAGCTGATCGTCATGCGTGATCCTTACAGCAGAAAGGATTACTATATGTCGCGCATCGATCAGTTCACGATAATGAAAAACGAGTATGTGGTCATGTATAACTACGTGCCCGATGACGGAAGTCATACAAAGCCCGAACTGGTCATTATGCGCACTGCGATAGGCGAGAACGGAGAAAGAGTTTATTATTCGATCAAAGACGGAGAGGAACTCGAGAAAGCTTTTGTTTTTTTCATGAGAAGGTATTACGGGGCACAGGCTCCTGAGACCAGAGCAAAGAACGGAGTCTCTTCCGGAGATCAAAAGTAAGCATGACTTTTTGGGAAAACACCCGGAGCAAGATAAAGGCTGTTTTGCAGGCAACTTTAGGGTTGTTTCTGTTCATCTGCGCGGATTACACTGTTTATTCCGTTTTTCTGGCTTTGAATATCGACCACGATATCTACAGGGGTGCTTTTACGGTCATTGTTAATATACTGACCGCAGCGTTTATGCTCCTGATCCATTTTACAAGTTCGACAAAAGAAAAACCGCTTATAAAGTTTAAGAAAGTCAGTCCCGGTCAGTCGGCCGCACTGGTGATAATTGGACTCGGCATGCTCGGATTCGTAACGTTTTATATCGTTATGGCTGATAAGATCGCTCTTTACCTTGAGTCAATGAAAGAAGCAATGGTTGATTACAGGGAGAGCGTTGACAGATATACCGAGACACCGCAGATCGTTGTCCCCTTATGGGATTCGATCCTGTATGCGGTAACCGTAAGTTTCTTTGTTCCGGTAGCAGAGGAACTGTGTTTCAGAGGCATTGTTTTCGGACAGTTAAGAAAAGCATTCGGTCCGTGGACATCGGTCCTTTTAAGTGCTGTGGGCTTCGGTCTTCTGCACGGCTTGTCAGTTCATATCGGTTATGCCCTGATCTGCGGTGTGATCATCGCAGCCTGCTATCATCTGACAGACAGCATTATCGCTCCTGTTATCCTTCATACGATCTTTAATATATTTGGATCAGGCATAGCGAATATACTGAACCTGGATTGTTTTAATATTCCCGAAAACATAACCGTACCCGTGTTGAGCGGAATAAATACTGCATCACTGATGTTTATGCCGCTGGCTGTTCTGGCATTTGCTTATCTTGTTAATACCAAAAGAAAGATTGAAAAGGATACGGATCCTCATTCTGAGGAACTGTCCGGTCTGAACGAAGAGATGGTGGAAGAAGATAACGGGACCGGACCTGAAGAAGTATCTGAAATGACCGGATGCTCCCGGATCGGAGGGCAGAGATGAAAAAGCATGCCCGCCTGATGTTCGGAATAACCAAGAAGACACGTTTTGCAGTGGCAATGGTCGTCGTTGCCGTCATCCTTGTTTTTGCAGTAATTACTTTGGGTTATGTCGGCGTATTCGGATTAAGATCCGAGCTGCCGCAGATTGCTCTTACTACTGACAAAGCAGGTGATACATTCGGCGGACTTGGATTAAACTGTGATGTTATTCCCAACATCAATATGGTAAGAGATCCTTCGTTTGAAAGCTCAAATGATTACAGGAGCATGCTCGTGGCAGGTGCTTCCGAAGGAAGTGTATTCCTTACTCCCGATGCAGTGGCTTCGGCCGGGTATGACACTTCGACCTGTTCGGGAGATACGGCAAGGATCATCTCAATCGACAGTGAAGGCGTGATGAGCGAGAAATTCACGGGAACTATCACCGGTTTCAAACCTGCTAGATTCGGTGTTGCAACTGTAATAAAAGACGAGAAGGATCTGTGGGATGAGGACAGGATAAAAGAACTGGCATTCTACGGCAATACTGTCTTGGCTCTGACAGAAGACGGAAGACTTATATATGACGTCACTAACAGCCAGCTTTCGGGAGTTGCTGATACGGATGAAAGATTCTCTCATATCTGTTCCGGTGATAACGGCATTATTGCTGCAGCAAAGGACGGTTCGGTCTATATCACACAGGATGGTAAAAACCTTATATCTGTGTATGAACCTGTAGTAACGGGTGAAGATTATACAGTATGCGGAGTCGGCCGTTCCGGACTGACATTTGCCGTTTGTTACACCAATGGAACAGTGGTTACTGTAACAAACGGCAGGACTGCATGTACCAGGCTTCCGGGTTCCTTTGTCACAGCTTTTATTTCCGACGGCGAGAGATTTATTGCTGCCGACAGTACCGGAAATATCTATTCGTCATCCAACGGCATGATCTATGAACTCATAGGAGAATCGGAGTGGCTCAGGGGGAATGACAGTCCTTCTGCCTGTGCATCTGAAGGAAGGTTTTGCTTTATCATTGACGGTAAGAAAGCTGTCATAGTGAGTTATGCCGATTATGAATATGTATTAGAGAGATATGAGATAGCCCAGTCTACGGGTTCTGATATAAATACTTCCTGCGTTACGGATTCAGGTCTCCTGATCGTCGGGACATCTGATAAGAAGGCTTTTGCGACAAATCTTATCAGCGGAAAGACAGCGCAGCTCACATCGGAAAATGTTGTTATAGAGAAGATCATAGGAGTTGCCGGAGACAGGATATATTACGATTCCGGTAAGGATATTTATAAAGCGCAGATCCTTTCCGAGTTTTCCGTCGAGGGCAATCTTGAAGGTATTGATATCATTGCCGATGATATCCTTATCACCGGACATGTTAAGAATGCCGCAGGCGGTGCGATCAGTGCATCAGATGTCAGTGAATCCGAATGGGATGTTTCCGGACTGTCTGCATGGGATGTTTATGGAAACGGAACTAATGTTATAGCTACTGACAGAGCATACAGCGGAAGTCACGGTGTAAGATTATCCGGCGGTACAAGCGGCGTTCACGCGATGTCACAGGAACTTCCGGGAACAGCAAAGGATAATTTTATTTCCGGAACGTTCTACCGTATAAGTCTCTATGCAATGTCAGACAATGTTCCTGAAAAAGCCTATTGCTGGATCGAAGGCGACGGCTTTGGAAGATACGGTTTTGAGCTTATGCAATTAGGAACGAATTACAAATACTACAGTTATGTTTTCGCTGTGACAGACCAGATGCTGTCCTGCGAGAAAGTAAGACTCAACATAGCTTTTGAGGGTACGGGACTGATCCTGGCAGATGATATCTATCTGGGTCCTGACAGTTACAGATCGGCAGGCATTCCTCAGTACTATTCAGACACATTGGCCTCAGGAAACCCTTCCGCAATAAGGCTCAATAATCTGAATATCGGAAGCACAGGTTTTGCCGAGACTTCACTTTATCTTTTGAGTGCCGATTCCGTATCGAGAATACCGGAAAGCGCATATGACAGTACGGACAACATTATCGTTGAGAGTTTATATGACTGCCGTTCGGCTACGACTTCGCTCGAGGACAGTCTTAAGCTCGTAAAACAGTGCAATTCGGCTCCGTGGTTCGTTCTGGGACCATATGTAAATCAGACGGATATCGACAGATTCCTTGAGTATATGTGCGGTTCCGTAACATCTGAATATGGTGGCCGGAGGATCAAAAACGGGACAGCATTGCCCTGGAGCAGACAGTTCACAAGATTCTATATTGAGATCAACGACAGCGATAAGGTCTTCAAGAGCGATATTCAGAAAGCTTCCTACGTAAATTATGTTATCTCGATGTTCTCACAGTCTGAATATTTCAGTGATATCAAGGATAAGACGGTCTTCCTTGACGGAATGAATTACGATGGCGGAACAATGATGTCGGATGCCGATAATCACACTATGAATATCGAGCTCTCAGCTAATGATCTAACATCAACTTATATAGACAATATCGAGGCAAGTTATGTGCTTGCACGCTATGATTCACCGCATATAGTAACCGGTAATAACGGCGGCGAGTATATCAACATCTTAAAGACTGACGGAGCAAATTGCGGAAGGGTCATCTCAGCCATAATGACGGGAGAGGCAGATTTTGCCGAGATGTTCCTTTTCGATGCCAAAGTTAATTTCGTGCCTTCAACATATACAGGCAAAGAGATGTTCACAGGCGGGGATGATTTTATCAATAAGATCACTGTATCAGGTCTTATGACCGCCTTTACCGGATACGATGAATTATTCATTGATCTTAAGGAACCGCTGGATGCATCTTCGCCCCAGAGTGTCGAGCTCTTTATGTCCAATGTTACCGCGGCATGCTTTAGCAGTGATGGCCATACATATCTGGTAATCTCCAATTCATCGAATACTCAGCAGAGTTTTCTTATCAACGATAACAAATTGGGACGATCAGACAGTGTCATAAGGCGTTACGATGAGGATGGAAGGCTTATCAACGAGCGCAAATTAAGATACGATCATCTCCGTCATATCCTTCAGCCTGGTGAATTCATAATAGTCGAGATAGTGAGCAAAGGCTGACGGCCTTTTGAACTGAGGATCAAGATTATTGCTTTTCTCCGAGAATGAGGTTTATCAGTTCCTCAGATGCCTTATCACAGTTCTTTTTCCACATCTTGCAGAGTTTTACGGCAGTCGCTTCATCATCAACCGTAACCGATGCAGCAAATGGTTTTCCGTCACCGCTGTATGCAAGGTTTACACGGAATCTGTTGTCTTCCGTAAGTTCAAGAGAAGCGGCAGTGCCTGAATGCTTTGCCATCTCATCTGAGATCTCGGCACATGCCTCATCCAGATGCTGGAGCAAAGGCGCGCTTAAAGAGGACAAAAGATCTTTTAACACTGCTTTTCCGCCGTCAGTAAGAGTCAGTTTTTCAGTGGAGCCGACTGCGTCCGAAGAATAATCGCCTGATCTGCTCTTATCCATAAGATTGCCTGATATCAGTTCCTCATAAGACCTGGAAAATGTGAAGAAGTCAGTATAAAGTGATTCCATGCACTTTTCCATGAGCAGATGATAACTTACACCCGGTGCATGGTCGACCAGATACAGTATTTGGATCTTTGCTTCAGCTATAGAAATATCAGACATCTTTTATACCTTAAATATATTATTTACTGCCGTAATTATACTCGAAAATCGATTTTTACGGGTGTATACTCTGTGTGATTTTTGAATAAACCCTTGAAGGAGAACTAAACATGATCACATTTGATTACCAGAACGCCCTCGAATTCATCGGCGGCGAAGAGGCAGTCGCGAGAATGGAACCCCAGGTAAAAGCCGCTTCTGATATGCTTCACAAGAAGAACGGCCCGGGTAATGATTTCCTCGGTTGGTTAGACCTTCCCACAGACTACGATAAAGAAGAATTCAAGCGCATTCAAAAAGCAGCACAGAAGATCAGAAGAGATTCTGATGTGCTTGTTGTAATCGGCATCGGAGGCTCATATCTGGGTGCCCGTGCAGTTATTGAACTTCTCGGTCATTCTTTTGCCAACTGCGCATCCAAAAAGGTAAGAAAGAGCCCGCTGATCCTTTTCTGCGGTAACTCCATCAGTGCTACATATCTTGCTGACATGATGGACATCATCGACGGCAAGGATATCTCACTTAACATCATCTCCAAGTCAGGCACTACAACAGAACCTGCAATCGCTTTCAGGATCCTTCGTGCATATATGGAGAACAAGTATGGTAAGGAAGAGGCTAAGAACAGGATCTATGCTACTACCGATAAGGCAAGAGGCGCATTAAAGGGCTTAGCTGACGAAGAAGGTTACGAGAGCTTCGTAGTACCTGACGATGTCGGAGGAAGATTCTCCGTTCTCACAGCAGTAGGACTTCTTCCTATCGCTGTTGCAGGCATCGATATCAGAGAGCTCATGAAAGGTGCTAAGGATGCTTCCAAGGCTTACAAGAAGCTTCCTTTTGCAGAGAATCCCTGCTATCAGTATGCTGCAGTACGTAACTGCCTCTTAAGATCAGGTTACTCAACAGAAGTAATGGTCAACTATGAGCCTTCTTTCCACTACATGACAGAGTGGTGGAAGCAGCTCTACGGTGAGTCTGAAGGCAAGGACAGAAGAGGCATCTTCCCGGCAGGCGTAGATAACACGACAGACCTCCATTCCATGGGTCAGTTCATCCAGGACGGCGCACGCATCATGTACGAGACAGTTGTTCAGATAGACAAGCCCAGAAGATCCTTTGAGATACCTGATGATAAGGATAATCTTGACGGTCTGAACTTCCTTTCGGGTATGGACATGAACGAAGTAAATGCAAAGGCAATGCAGGGTACGGTCCTTGCCCATGTTGACGGTAAAGTACCGAATCTCTGCATCCATATGCCCGAGCAGAATGCTTACTCTTTAGGTGAACTCATCTATTTCTTCGAGAAGGCATGCGGCATCTCGGGTTATATCCTTGCTGTTAACCCTTTCAACCAGCCCGGTGTTGAAGCTTACAAGAAGAACATGTTCGCGCTCCTTGGCAAGCCCGGCTATGAAGACCAGAAGGCTGCTCTTGAGGCAAGACTTAAGAAGTAATATATAACAATCGTTTTTGACTTTGAACATGCAGAGACCGCTTGTTTGCGGTCTCTGTTTTTTGCCGATTTGTATATCCGATTTGTATAGAACGTTCGATGTCGGATATCTATAATAATTCTCAAGAATATGATATTTCAACCAAACGGGATATGTTCAGGAATAAAGGAGATTTCTACTATGAAAAGGAAGATTTTTAAGGTAGCAGCAGCTGCTGTTATGGCTCTTGTTTGTCTGACGGGCTGCTCAGCAGGTTTTTCATCAAAGTCACTGTTAAGTGCTGTTGAAAAGTGCGGCATGAAAGAATGTCCGGATCAGAACAAATTTGGCATATTATTGGGCGGTACGGGCGACGATGCATCATATTATGCTGTGTTCAACGATAAGGAGAGAATCAATGTTGTGTGTACTACTCTTTTGGGAGTTGATACTGAATCAGGAGCAAAAGAATGCATAGCATGTATTGAATGGAAGATGGATGAAGATGATTATCTTTGCAATAACACTATTTATTGTGTTACTGCTAAAAATAACGCTGCAGCACAGGCAATCTATGAGAAATTAACAGCTTACGGGTTACATGGTCAGGTTCCCGGTGAAGATAACGGAGTAACATATACCATTGGTTATATCGGTGCCGGTTCCGCGCCTGTTCATGACAGTTTTTCCGGGGTGTATCTGAAAGGTAATACATTGATCTACATCCGCGGTAATTGTTACAGCGATTATGATAACGATCTCGTTGAGTCAGTCTGTAAAGAACTCGGACTTGTATCGCCGTATACATTGAAAGAAACATAAAAAACTTCTGGTTCTTCTGAATCTGATTAATTGAAAATACACCAAATGCTGTTCGATTTTCGCGTTTGGTGTATTTCTTTTATACCGCAGAATTATTTAGAAGAATGCCGATTTGTATATTTTGTATATCCGATTTGTATGGAACGTTTGATGTCGGATATCTATAATAATTTTCAGGAATATGATATCTCGATCAAACGGGGTATGTTTAGGAATAAAGGGAGATTTCTACTATGAAAAGCATATTTTTTAAGGTGGCAGCAGCTACTATGGCTGTTGTTTGTCTGGCAGGCTGTTCAGCAGGCAGATTAACGTCTGATTCAGTAATCAGTGCAGCAAAGAAGTACGGTATGGAAGAAACGGACAGTTACCGTGAAATAGCTGATTTAAGGAAAGGACCAACCATAAACAGTTCAAAGTATTATTTATCCGTAGATTCCGAACAGGCAAGTGATATGTGCCGCGGTTTCATGAATTTACTATTTGTTGAAGATGAAGTTGACAGTTTTGTAGCCTGTGTTGAGAATTGGGGTGAAAAAACCGATGATCATAAAAGAGGCTGGAATACTTTATACTTACTGACAACAAAAAATGAAGAGGATGCTCAGCGTATCTTTGATGGTGTAGCAGAATATGAACATATTACTGACAAATATTCCGGTGAAAAGAACGGGATAACATACAGAATTCAATATGTTCTTACCGAATCCTCCGGTGGTGAATGTATTTGCGGATTATACAAAAAAGGTAATACTGTCATCTTAATTAACGGCGTATACAGTGAATCGGAAAACAACAAGTTCGTAGAATTATTCTGCAAGGAACTCGGACTTGTGTCACCGTACACTTTGAAAAAATCCTGACAGATCAGATACGGAACAAATCGTATTTGCAAGGTTATCGCATATATTTGTATTAGACAGGTGAAAAACATGAAAAGAAAAATGATTAAAGCAACTGCATTAGTTATGGTTTTAATTAGTTTGGCAGGCTGTTCGGCAGGCAGTTTCTCATCAAAATCAGTGATCAGTGCAGCAAAGAAGTATGGTATGGAAGAATGCGTTGAGATGTCTTTGTTTGCCAGGGTAAATGCAGGCACCGGTTACAATGCTTCTATGTATCATGTTTCGGAAAACGCCGAACAGGCTGATGCTATGTGTTTCGCATTTACAGGAGTAGGACCTGAGGCCGGAATTGATGAATTCGTTGCCTGTGCTGAAACATATGAAAAAACTGACGATAAGGGAGCCCTCTTGACACACGTTTACTATATTAACGCTAAAGACGAGGAAACCGCTCAGAAGATATACGATTACAAGGTTAAGACATTGCAAAGTCCTGTTGAAGGTCAAAAGAACGGGGTAAATTACGTTATTTCGTATGAGTTTTTCGAAGCCGATCCTTCTGCAAAAATTGAATGGGATATTGACACATCTTCCGGAGATAAGAACGGACCGGTTCCTTTGATCATATCAGAAATTCCGGAAAGCATATTTGATTGCGAGATTACGAACGGAGTATACATAAAAGGCAATAAGGTCATATTGATCTACAGTATGTACGATGCATCGGAGAAAAACGATTGTGTGAAGACCTTCTGCGATAGTTTGGGACTTGTGTCACCGTATACTTTGAAGGAGTCCTGACACATCAGATACTGATAGTCAGGCAATCGCCTTTATTTTTGAAATACAGGCATCAAAAAGGAGAAAAAACTGTGAAAAGGAAAATGATCAGGGCAGCTGCATTAGTTATGGCTGTTATTTGTCTGTCCGGCTGTTCGGCAGGCAGTTTCACATCAAAATCAATAATAGGTACCGCTAAGAAATACGGAATGAAAGAGACGGATGACATATTTGAAGTGACAAACGTGTGGTCCGGCGGGGAAAACGGAGCAGTTTACTATACTGCAACAGAACTTAATGATATCAATTCACTAAGGTGGATGTTTGTCAGTCCCTATACCAAAGCCGAGATAGACGAGATCATAATCTGCACTGAATCCATACCGACAAGTAAAGAGCCGGGAGCCGGTAACTGTATCAGTTATATATGTCAGGTCACGGCTCAAGACGAGAAGAATGCAGTAGATATCGCAGAAACGATTTCTAATGATGTGATGGATTACGAAAAGGTATCGTCAGGCGAGAAGGACGGATATAGTTACTTCATTATTTACGAAAACTTCGGTCAGACGGATGACGGCAAACCGTCATATGAATTTGTCAGAGGTGTTTATCAGAAAGGAAACGTTGTGATCGTGATCTATGGTACATCAAGAGCTGACAACAAGAAATCATGTGCCGCTTACTTCTGTAAACAGCTGGGACTGGAGTCACCGTTTACTTTGCGAAAATAATAACCCTTTTTTCACATATATTTTTTGTAAAACACATAAGGGGTATCTCATTTGAGACACCCCTCATAATGAACATTACGGATATTTAAATATCACTCCTGTACATAGATCCTGCCGCTGTCAGGATTTAAGCACTTGCCGTTCGCATCAAAGTCATAGTACTTGCCGTCGATCAGATAATCAGTATAGTCTTTAACCATGCCTTTAGTGAAATAGTACCAGACGCCCTTATAATTGAGCCACTTATTAGTGTAGAGAACACCGCTTGAATCGGCATAATACCAGTTGTCTTTGCCGTCGATATCTCCGGATATCCATCCGTAAGCAAGTTCGCCTGAATTTCTAAGGTAGTATGTTTTGCCTGAATCGTCGTCGTCAACGAAGAGACCTGTAGTCATGACACCGGTCTTACTAAAGTGATACCATTTGCCGTTGATAGATTTCCAACCTGTATAGTAACGGCCGTCAGAACCGTAATAGAACCAGCATTCCTCTCCATGGGAGTAATCACCAGGGCAATGTTTTACCCAGCCGGTCGCACTTATCAGACCATTGGGTGTTGTGCATTTGCCGTTCTTATCAAAGGAATAGTATTTACCATTGATGGGGAAGTAGGTCTTGTTTGAGATCATCCATCCTAAATCGTCGAAGTAGAACCAGGAATTATTATACAGGAGCCACTGTGATCTTATTCTGTTGCCTGATGAATCGAGATAGAACCAGTATTCGTGATCCTGTCCGCCATATGTCTCGACCTGTACATGCCAGCCTTCAAGGTCATTGTCGCCGTCGTAATTTGTGCAGACACCGTTAGCGTCGAAGTTGTATTTTTTTCCGTTGATAACGCAGTCTGTCTTATCAGCAACCATCGTTGATGAACTGAAATAATACCATTTGCCGCCGTAGTTGAGCCATTCGTTGAAGTATAATCTCCCGTCAGATCCTGAATAGGTCCAGGTGGTGACTGTCTTTCCGGTATCTTCATCTACATGTTCGCTCTTATTCCAGCCGGTCATCAAAACGCCGTCCGAACCGAATTTATATGCTTTGAAGACACCGCCGTCATAGAATTCCCTGTATCCGGTGAACATGTAATCTTCTCCGTAGTCGTCGGTGCCGAAGCAGTACCATTTGCCGTTTATGTTTTTCCAGCCGGAATAAGCTTTTCCGTCTGCTCCGTAATAGTACCAGCCGGTGTTACCATATCCGATAAAACCTTTATACCAGCAGTTTTTTCTGTATTTTCCGTTGCCGTCAAAATTATACCTGGAGCCGTCTTTGTCTTTGAAAGCTCCATATGTCATGACGGCATAAGCTGACTGATAACATTCATTAATGTCAAGGTAATTATTATATTGGTCGAGTGTATCGTTGAAGTGATACCATTCGCCGTTGACTTTCTTCCAGCCAGTATATGCTGCGCCGTTTTCACCGACATATCTCCAGAGTTTCTTTCCTCTGTACTCATTAAGGACTTCAGCAAACTCGGGATCGGCTCCGGCATATTCCTCAGTCTGTCCCCAGACCTTGTATTCTCCGCAATTGATCCATTTATTTGTTTCCATTGCGCCTGTTCCGTTGAAGTGATAGAGAGCTCCGTCAATGTATGCCCACTTGTTTATGAGAGCATAGCCTTCAGCATCAAAGTAATACCAGGATCCGCCGATCTTTTGCCAGGTGCTGGAAAGATAATTTCCATCGGAAGTGCTGTAGCGCCAGCCATCTGTGTTGTTTCCCTGCCAACCGGCACCGTCAGCCATAACTGCCTGCGGAATGAATGAGAGCATCATACCTGCGGTCATGGCAGTTGCCAGAAACTTTTTGAAACCCATAAGCTCCGACCTCCTAAAATTAAATTTATAATTCTAATATAAAACTTTATGTGTATTCTTCAATAACAAAAAGCATATGTTTTGATCAAAAGGGGAAAGGATAGTACTCGCAGCTTTGCAAGCAAGTTGCTCGATCGCGTGTTATACTCCGCTTCGCTCCGTAAACACTTATCTCGCAGCCCTTACTTCGCGTAAGTTCGTTATCTGTCAGATTCGGAGCAAGCTCCAATCTGCCGATAACTCACTTCCGCAAGCAAGTTGCTCGATCGCGTGTTATAATAATGCGCGTAATTTTAAGCAAGAATGAGGTAGATATTATGATTTCAACATTAGAGAATGGTGCCTGGCTTGTTAACGGTACCGAACTTATCGAAGATGTTCAGGGCGCATCCGAGGCAGTTGCGGCAAAGAGCGGCAAGGCGGCTGACAAGGTTTCTGCAAAGCAGGGCACTATCGCTTACGGCATCCTTAAATCACACAATACATCAGATAACATGGAGCAGCTTAAGATCAAGTTCGACAAGCTGACATCACATGACATCACATATGTAGGTATTATCCAGACTGCAAGGGCTTCAGGACTTGAGAAGTTCCCGATCCCTTACGTTCTTACCAACTGCCATAATTCACTTTGTGCTGTTGGCGGAACTATCAATGAGGATGACCACATGTTCGGTCTTACTGCTGCCAAGAAGTACGGCGGAATCTATGTGCCGCCTCATCAGGCCGTTATCCACCAGTACGCAAGAGAAATGCTCGCTACATGCGGCGGCATGATCCTTGGTTCTGACTCACATACACGTTACGGTGCTCTCGGTACCATGGCTATGGGTGAAGGCGGACCTGAGCTCGTTAAGCAGTTGCTTTCCCAGACATACGACATCAAGATGCCTGATGTTATTGCCATCTACCTTACAGGCGAGCCGATGAAGGGCGTAGGTCCCCAGGACGTTGCTCTTGCCATCATCGGCAAGGTATTTAATTCCGGCTATGTCAAGAACAAGGTCATGGAGTTCGTAGGCCCCGGTGTTGCAAGCCTTTCGGCTGACTTCAGGATCGGCATCGATGTAATGACAACAGAGACGACATGCCTTTCTTCAATCTGGCAGACAGATGAGAAGACAAAGGAGTTTTTCGATATTCATGGAAGATCTGCTGATTATAAGGCTCTTGCACCTGCAGACGTTACTTACTATGACGGCGCAGTTATCGTAGACCTTTCAACGATCAAGCCTATGATCGCTATGCCGTTCCATCCTTCAATCGCTTATGAGATAGATTATGTGAACGCTAACCTTGAGCAGATGATCCACGAGACAGAGGAGAGAGCAAAGATCTCATTCGGCGACAAGATCGAGTATTCCTTGAAGAACAAGATCGTAGACGGCAAGCTCCTTGTTGACCAGGGAATCATTGCAGGATGCGCAGGCGGCGGATTCGAGAACATCTGTGCTGCAGCTGACATCATGAAGGGAACATACATCGGTGCTGACAAGTTCACGATGTCTATCTATCCCGCATCAACACCTATCTATATGGAACTCGTTAAAAATGGTGTTGCTGCCACACTCCTTGAGACAGGCGCTATCCTTAAGACAGCTTTCTGCGGACCGTGCTTTGGTGCCGGAGATACACCTGCTAACAATGCATTCTCCATCCGTCACTCCACAAGAAACTTCCCGAACAGGGAAGGCTCAAAGGTTCAGAGCGGCCAGATATCTTCCGTTGCACTCATGGACGCAAGATCCATCGCTGCAACCGCTGCAAACAAGGGCGTTCTCACACCTGCTACGGAGTTCACCGGTGAGCTCAATAACTATGCTTACACATTCGACAATAAGATTTACGCTAACAGAGTCTTCGATTCAAAGGGCGTTGCAGATCCCAATACCGAGATCCAGTTCGGTCCTAACATCAAGGACTGGCCGAAGATGGAAGCTCTTCCCGAGAACCTTGTTCTTCAGGTAGTATCAGAGATCCACGATCCTGTAACCACAACAGACGAACTCATTCCTTCTGGTGAGACATCTTCTTACAGATCCAATCCGTTGGGTCTTGCAGAATTTACACTCTCCAGAAAGGATCCTGAGTACGTAGGACGCGCCAAGAATATTCAGAAGGCTGAGACAGCACTTGTTGCAGGCGAGCATGCCTGCCAGGCTGTGGAAGGCCTCCACGACGTAATGCAGGTAGTTAAGAGCATCGTTCCTTTCGAGAAGGCTGATACTAAGATCATCGGCTTCGGCTCCGTTATCTTTGCTGTTAAGCCAGGTGACGGTTCCGCGAGAGAGCAGGCTGCTTCCTGCCAGAAAGTTTTAGGCGGCTGGGCAAACATCGCTAATGAGTATGCTACCAAGAGATACAGATCCAATCTCATCAACTGGGGTATGCTGCCCTTCATCATCGAAAAGGGTGATCTGCCGTTTGCAAACCTTGACTACATCCTTTTCCCGGGAATCAGAACTGCAGTCGAGACGAAGGCTGATACGATCAGGGCAATCGCCATCAAGGGCAATGAGACAAAGGAATTCACCTTGACCTTAGGTGACCTCACCGACCGTGAACGTCAGATAATCCTTGACGGATGTCTCATCAACTTCAACCGCCAGAAATAAATCATCAGGGGCACTTTTGAAGTGCCCCTTTTAACAGTTGATTGAAATATTAAGATCAGACAATGGAGCAGAAGACAACACAGACAGCAAAGCCCGTAAGCAGGGGAACACGCCGTAAGGCTAACCCTGTGAGCTTTAACAGCATCTTTAAGCAATGGATAGTGCCGTTGTTCTTTATTACCGTGGGTGCTGTCATTGCGGCTTTTGCATTGGAGGAATTCCTCGTGCCTTTCACGATCCTTGACGGAGGAGTGGTAGGTATATCGATGATAATAAGCCAGCTGTCCGGATGGCCTCTGGGTGTGCTTACTATCGCGCTGAATATCCCGTTCATGATACTGGGCTTTAAGAGACTCGGAATGAGATTCCTTGTTAAGGCCATTTATGCGATGATCGTATTCTCAAGCTTCCTGGGTGTTTTCGAGGACATGAAAGCGGTTACTGAGCAGGAGATCTTAGTGGTCGTATTCGGAGGCGTGCTCTTAGGCGTAGGTGTAGGTCTCATATTAAGGCACGGCGGATGTCTGGACGGAACGGAGATCGTGGCGATGCTGTTATCACACCACACGGAGTTTTCAGTTGGGCAGATAGTATTGTTTTTTAACATTGTTATATACGGAGTTGCAGGCTTATTGTTCGGTCCTGACAGGGCGCTTTATTCGCTTCTGACATATTTCATTACTTCTAAGATAATCGATCTGGTCGAGAACGGAATGGAGCAGGGCAAGTCCGTAATGATCATTACGGATCACGGCAAGGATATCGCTGATGCGATCTATTCCCAGCTCGGACGCACATGCACCCAGATGGAGGGCAAGGGTATGGTAAGCAACGGTAAGAAGACCGTGCTTTACTGTGTCATAACAAGAGTCGAAGTTCCTGCTATAAAGAAGATAATCAACGATGCAGACGTGTCAGCATTTATGACTATTTCCGATGTATCTGAGATCGTAGGTAATCACATTAAGAAAAAGAAGAGTCCTGTGTACAAAAAGCAGACTGCTGATTAAACAGCAATTAAAAACCGCCTCAGAAGGGTCTGAGACGGCTTTGAAACGATGATGTCTTTAATGATTACTTCTTGCCGAATGTCTTGTTGAGTGTATCAACGTCGGGAAGATCTACTCCGACCTTCTTCTCAACCTTGTCAATGGTGTCGTTAGCTACCTTCTTGGCATTCTCATCCTTGACAACTGCGCCTAAAGCATCCTGAGCAACATCTTTTGCCTTATTAATATCGATATCCATAGAAGAAACCTCCATTTTTCTTGATATAATTATTTTATCACTAAAGCAGAGTAATGGAATAAGGAGTATCTATGAGCGATAAAAAAGGCATTATCTTTGACATGGACGGCACAGTCTGGGATTCATCGGAGAATGTCGCCGGAGCATGGACCGTAAAGGTACATGAAGTCGGATTTACTGATAAGACCATCACCGGAGAAGATATCAAGAGCGTTATGGGTAAACCTATGGATGTTATTGCGGATACCCTGTTCACCTTTACCGAAAAAGGAAAGCAAAGAGATGATCTCAGGTCAGCGTGTGAAAAGTACGAGAATGAGTTTCTCAGAAAAAACGGTGGCATATTGTACGAGAATGTGTTGGAGACCTGGGCGAAGCTTAAAGAAATGGGTTATCACATCTATATCGTAAGCAACTGTCAGGAAGGTTATATCGAATCTTTTCTGGGTTTTTATAATATCGCTTACGGCAGTCCTGAAGATCTGGTTGAAGATATCGAGTGTTACGGAAATAATTTTCTGCAAAAAGATGAGAATATCAGGCTTATGGCAGATCGCAACGGTCTTGCTGCAGCCTGCTATGTCGGCGATATTCAAAGCGATTATGATGCTGCCTTCAAAGCCGGAGTCCCGTTCATTCATGCAAGATACGGATTTGGCACGATCGATACGGAAGTGCCTTATATAGAAAGTTTTGAAGAACTGGTTAAAGTAGTACCGGAAGTAATCGGTTAAAGAAAAGAGGATATTATTATGACCAAAGATGAGATCTCGATCCCGACAATCCTTAAGATAGAACGCGGCGTCACCGCGCACATCGGTGATTATCTGAAAGATGCAGGCATTACGCAGGTAACGTTGCTGTTCGGCAACGGCCTTACGGATATGTTCGGTGATATTGTTTTTGAATCATTTGAGAAAGCAGGAGTCAAGGTTCTGCACCATCAGGAAATGGATACGGTTGACTTCAACGACATTACGGATTTAGCTTTCGAACTTCCGAACAAGACTCAGGCCGTGATCGGCATGGGAGGCGGCAAAGTTATCGATGCTGCAAAATACATAGGATATATCTTAAGGATACCTTTCATCTCCGTTCCGACAAGTTCTTCTTCTGACGGCTTTTCGAGTTCCTCTGCTTCGCTGATCGTGGACGGCCACCGCAAGTCTCTTCCCGCGAAAATGGCTTCCGGCATCCTCGTGGATACTGATGTTATCAAGAGTGCGCCTGTAAGATTTCTTTATTCCGGAATAGGAGATATGGTAGCGAAGATCTCTTCGACATATGACTGGCAGCATGAAGAAGATTTAGGCTATGACGAAGTAAATGACTTTGCATTCATGGTCGCAAAAAAGGCGGTCAATTCATTTGTAAGGACACCGTTTGAATCAGTTGAGGAAGATCTCTTCCTTAAAGAGCTCCTCGATTCGCTTGCAATGAGCGGAGTGGCAAATGAGATAGCAGGTTCAAGCGCGCCAACGAGCGGATCAGAGCATCTTATCTCACATGCTTTGGACCTGCTTCTTGAGCGTCCTCAGCTTCATGGGGTCCAGGTAGGCATTGGAACGTATATCATGTGCAGGATCACGGATCACAGATGGAAGAGAGTTGACGATATCTTCACAAAGACAGGCTTCTGGGATTATTGCGCAACACTTGATCTCAAGGCTTCGGATTACAGGGATGCCATAGATATGGCTCCTTCGATCAAGCCACACCGCCATACTTATCTTCACGAGGAAAAGTACAGGGAACTTGCAAAAGATCTTATCACCAAAGATGAAAAACTTACTAAGATCCTGCATTGATCTTTTATTTGAAAACTTCTGAAGGATCTGTTTTGAATGGTCATAAAGAGGTCACATCTTTTTTCTATACTCACGATGACAAAAGACGGATGTCGCGGAAAGGAACAAAGAAGATGAAAAAGAATTATTTGGGATTTGGGTTAGTTTACTGTGTTTTGGCACTTGTAATCTTCTCGG
>JAIKWL010000010.1 GCA_024684815.1 Saccharofermentans sp.
TCGCTTCCGAGTCTTAATATAAATCACAACTAAATCTAAAAGGAGAATACATATGGCAGTTACAGCACAACAGGTAAAAGAACTCCGTGAGCTCACAGATTGCGGCATCATGGACTGCAAGAAGGCACTTATCGAGTGCGATGGTGATATCGAGAAGGCAAAGGCTTGGCTTCGTGAGAAGGGTATGGCTAAGGCTGAGAAGAAATCTGCCAGGATCGCTGCAGAGGGTGCTGTTGTATCCAAGATCGCTGATGACAAGAAGTCCGGCGTTTTAGTTGAGATCAACATTGAGACAGACTTCGCTGCAAATACAGACAAGTTCAAGGCTTTCACAAGCGCTGTTGCAGATCATATCCTTGCAAAGAAGCCTTCTACTCTTGAAGAACTTATGGCTCAGCCTCTTTATAATGACGAGTCCAAGACTGTTGAGATCTTCCAGAAGGAAGCTATCGCAGACATCGGTGAGAATACTTCAATCAGAAGATTCGTAGTTTATGAGGTAGAGGGCAACGGCGCTGTTGCTTCCTACATCCACATGGGCGGTAAGGTCGGCGTATTCGTAGAGGTTACAACTGATGACGATTCCGTTATCACAAAGCCCGAGTTTGCAGACTTTGCAAAGAACATCGGCATGCAGATCTGCTCTATGAGACCTAACTGGGTTACTGAGGATGAGGTTCCCCAGTCCGAGCTCGACAAGGAAGTTGAGATCATTAAGAATAAGGCTCTCGAAGAGGGCAAGCCTGAGAAGATCGTTATGGAAAGGATCGTTCCCGGACAGATCAAGAACTTCTATAAACTCAATTGCCTCGTAGATCAGGAATTCTTCAGAGATGACGATCTTACGATCTCCCAGTACATCGATCAGTCTGTCAAGGCTATCGGCGCTAATGTTTCCATCGTTCGTTTCACACGTTTCGGACTTGGCGAAGGCATCGAGAAGAAAGTTGACGATTTTGCTGAGGAAGTAAGAAAGCAGGCTGGTCTCTGATAAATTGTTCAGAGTATCATAGAAGCTGTATTTAGTTTTCTGGTTATTTAACCCCCGGAGTTTAATTGCTCCGGGGGTTTTGTTTATTGTAATCACGAAATCATCACAAATTGCTCTAAACGTGTCGTTTGTGATGACTTTTTACAAAAAATCATCAAATTTCAATGAATTGAGTGATTTTTGATGAAATGTCATAATGTCTGATTTCTTTTATTTTAATTATTATTTTTACTTCACGGATAAGAATATTATTGTTAAAATCTAATGAAAGAATTTTCAGAGCGGAGGAAGACTTTTAATGGGTGAAACTAAATATAAGCGCGTTCTCCTTAAGATATCGGGAGAGGCTCTGGCAGGAGATGCAAAAGTAGGCATTAATGACGAAGTCCTCAAAGAGATATCTTCAAGCATTAAGGCTGTTGAAGATCTTGGTGTTGAAGTTGCCATAGTAGTAGGCGGCGGTAACTTCTGGAGAGGAAGATCATCAGAAAAGATGGACAGGGTTACGGCAGATCACATGGGTATGCTCGCAACTCTTATGAATTCTCTGGCTTTATCTGATGCATTAGAGCAGCAGGGCGCAGTTACAAGAGTCTTATCGGCTGTTGAAGTAAGACAGATGGCTGAACCTTATATCAGAAAGAGAGCCGTAAGACACCTTGAGAAGGGAAGGATCGTTATTTTCGCTTGCGGTACCGGCAACCCTTATTTCTCGACAGACACCGGCGCTGCATTAAGAGCAACCGAGATCGGTGCGGATATTTTCCTTAAGGCTACAATGGTCGACGGCGTTTATGATAAAGACCCCGTTATTTATCCCGATGCAAAGAAGTATGACACAGTATCCCACGATGAGGTCCTGAGATTAAACCTCAAGGTAATGGATGCTACGGCTGCAGCGCTTTGCCGCGATAACCATACTAAGATCCTGGTATTCTCGATGAGAGATCCTGAGAATATCGTAAGGATTGCAAAGGGCGAACAGCTCGGAACGATAGTTGAATAAAAATATACATACAGGAGGCTAAATTTATGGCAATGATCGAGATTACAAAAAAAGATTACGATGATATCGAAGCGAAAATGCAGAAATGTATCGATAATCTCCAGGAGAACTTAAATACGATTCGTGCCGGACGTGCCAATCCGCACGTTCTCGATAAGATAACCGTTGATTACTATGGTGCTCAGTCTCCTTTGAATGCTGTTGCTAATATACAGGTTCCTGAAGCAAGAATGATCACTCTTTCTCCCTGGGATCCGAAGATGCTCAAGGATATCGAACATGCCATTCAGGCTTCAGATCTCGGTATCAACCCGACAAATGACGGCAAGATGATCAGACTCGTTTTCCCTATGCTTACAGAAGAGAGACGTAAGGATCTTGTTAAGCAGGTTAAGGTCTACGGTGACGAGACAAAGGTTGTTATCCGTAACAACCGCCGCGATGCCATTGATAAGATGCGTGCCGCAAATAAGAAGAAGGAACTTACAGATGATTCCCTCAAGGAATTCGAAGAGAAGGTTCAGAAGATCACAGATAAGTTTACTGCTGAGGTAGACAAGGTCTGTGAGACAAAAGATAAGGAATTGATGGAAATCTGATAACAGATGGCCTTACTCGGAAATAAACAGCAAAAGACTTATGATACGGGAGACCTTAAGGTCCCCGTATCTTTGGGTGTGATAATGGACGGCAACGGTAGATGGGCTTCCAAAAGACATCTTCCGAGAAGTGCCGGACACAGGGCAGGTGCCGAGAACCTTAAAGAACTGTGCCGCAACTGCGGAAGATACGGAGTTAAGTATCTCACTGTTTATGCTTTTTCAACCGAAAACTGGTCAAGACCTGAAGGTGAAGTCGACCAGCTTATGAAACTATTCGTTGAGTTTTTTGACCGTTATGATCCCGAGCTTGCAGAAGAAGGTATCAGGGTAAGATTTACCGGTGATATCGATTCTCTTCCCGAAAAGATAAGAGAGGTCTGCAGGACCGGAGAGGAGAGATCTAAAGACCGCCCAAAGATGCAGCTTATTGTTGCATTTAACTATGGCGGAAGACGTGAGATCGTAAGCTCCTGTCAAAAGATAGCGGAGAGGGTGAAGAACGGAGAACTGGATCCTGCTGATATTACTGAGCAGATGATCTCTGATAATCTTTATCTTCCGGACGTTCCCGATCCTGAACTGATAATAAGACCTTCAGGAGAACAAAGGATATCCAACTTCCTTTTATGGGAGTGCGCTTACTCGGAGTTTTGGGTATCTGACGTATTATGGCCTGACTTCGGTTATGAGGAACTGACACAGGCTTTCAGGGATTATGCATTAAGGGACAGACGATTCGGCGGTTTGTCGAAGAAAGAAAGCAATACGTAAATTGAGACAGAGAATATTAACAGGCTTTATATTTACGGTTCTTGTGCTGGCATTTTTCCTGCCTGCATATTTTTTCCCGATTACGGGAGTCGTAATGTCTGTTATCATCGGTGTCTTTGCCTGTGTTGAGATGTATAAAGCCCTCAAGCACGGCGGCTATCATCCTTCAAGACTTCTGCTTATTACCGGCATGTGTCTTGCTACTCTCATTGTCTGCTGCGGAGTCTTTTTCAATCTTAAAGTCGAGAACACGATGGCCCTTTATGTCATTGTTGTTTGCATGTACTGTGTATCATGCGGTATCAATCTCCCGCTTGTAAGACCGGATGACGATAAAGCTCTTCTTAATGGTATCTTTACCGGCGGAATGGTCTTTTATATCTCGTTTCCGTTGTTTTGCTTATGCAGTGCAATGCTATTCGTTCCACACGGATGGTTTTATATGGTTATAGGACTTTTTGCGCCCTGGGGAACGGATACTTTTGCTTACTTTACCGGAGTGGCATTTGGAAAGCACAAGATCGTTCCTCATATTTCGCCCAAGAAGACATGGGAGGGATGTATCGGGGGAGCTCTTTTCTGTGCTTTATGTGTAACGGTATATTGCTGTCTGGTGATATACAGAATTGAAGATATAAGTATAGGTTTAGTGCCTTACGGAATCATAACATTCTTCCTTGGCCTTTTGATCTCTATCATGTCACAGTTAGGCGACTGGTTCTGTTCGGTTATCAAGAGAAGGACAGGGATAAAGGATTTTGGAAATATCTTCCCGGGTCACGGCGGTATGCTCGACAGATTTGACAGCACGTTCTTTACGCTTCCTGTCGCTCTGCTGCTTGCCCTGTTTAACAGTAATCTGTTCTGATTCCGGAAAGGGTTTGGTTGGAGAATAAAATGCGGAGATTATCAATCTTAGGTTCTACGGGTTCTATCGGAAGGCAGACATTGGAAGTCGTCAGAAATGCACCATCAGACTTTACTGTTGAAGCACTCACCTGTGAGAGTGATATCGATACCTTGTATGATCAGATCATGGAGTTTAATCCCAGGCTTGTCAGTGTGGTCAACGAGTCAAAAGCCGGAGAATTAAGCGTTCGACTCAAAGGATCAGGAAATAATACTGAAGTTATTACCGGAAGAGAAGGAAACATAATCGCTGCGACATTGGACAGCAGCGATACTCTTGTCGGTGCCATAGTCGGTTTTGCCGGACTTGAACCTGTTTATCACGCAATATTGAGCGGAAAAGACATAGCCCTCGCTAATAAAGAGACTCTTGTTGCAGGCGGTGATATAATCATGCCGCTCATCAGGGAGAAGGGCGTGATGATGCTTCCTATCGACAGTGAGCATTCCGCTATATGGCAGTGTCTTAAAGGCGAGAAGAGAGATGATCTGGACAGGATCCTGATCACTGCTTCCGGAGGACCATTCAGAGGAATGACCAGAGAGCAGCTTGAAAACGTGAGACCTGAAGATGCTCTTCGTCACCCGACATGGAATATGGGCGGAAAGATCACGATCGATTCAGCCACAATGATGAATAAAGGTCTTGAGATCATTGAAGCTCATCACCTGTATG
This sequence comes from Saccharofermentans sp., assembly GCA_024684815.1. GTDB lineage: Bacteria > Bacillota > Clostridia > Saccharofermentanales > Saccharofermentanaceae > Saccharofermentans. The sequence goes on from JAIKWL010000010.1 coordinate 4,956, forward strand.
CGATAGATTGTGACAGGATAGATGTGGTTGTTCATCCTCAGAGCGTTATCCATTCGATGATAAGGCTTAAAGACGGATCGGTACTTGCCCAGATGGGTAAGCCTTCCATGGTATTACCTATTGAAGTTGCGCTTTACTATCCTGACAGGGGACCTTCGATCGTAAGAGAATTTGATCCTTTCGAAGCCGTTAATTCAAATCTCACTTTTGAACCTTGTGATACAGAAGTCTTCAGACTTGTAAAGCTTGCATATGAAGCAGGCAGAAAGGGCGGACTCGTTCCTGCGGTAATGAACGCATCTAACGAAACTGCAGTAAGAGCATTTTTGAAAGGTAAGATTGATTTCTTAGGTATAGAGAAGGTCGTTTTCGAGACTGTCGAAAAGATGGATCCTTTGATTAGCGGTACAGAACTGACGCTTGAATCGATAGAGCAGGCGGATAAGGATGCCAGGATCTGTTCGGAAGAAATAATAGACGGAAATTACGGGAAATGAATATAGTCAGAAGTATAATTATTGTTGTATTGATGCTCGGAGTTCTTGCCTCTCTGCATGAACTCGGCCATTTTTGGGTTGCAAGACTTCTTAAGATCAAGGTCTATGAAGTGTCCCTTTTTGTCGGACCAAAACTTATCAGATGGAAGCATAAAGGTGTTGATTTCTCTATCAGGCTTTTTCCTTTGGGGGCTTATGTCAGGTTCAACGAAGTTGATGAAGAAGGATATGTTAAGCAAAGCGAAGATCCCGAGCTTCTTGCAAACCAGCCGAGGTATAAAAGACTTATAGTTTCTCTGGCAGGACCTTTTATGAACCTGTTGCTTGGTGTCCTTATATTTGCCGGTATATTCTGCGTAACGGGTTATGTGAGTCCTAATATCGGTAATTCTGTTGACGGATCACAGACAGCGGCTGTTTCTACGCAATATACTGCCGGAGATAAGATCGTAAAGGTAAACGGTGTCAGTGTATTTTCGTCCTATGACTTAATGTTTGAGCTTGATTCAGATGATAATACTCAGGATATGACACTTACATTAAAGTCAAAAGAGACCGGAAAGTATTATGATATTACACTTTCTCCAATTATAAGAAAGAGACCTATGATGCTTATTACAGTCGAATCAATGGCTGAAGACAGCGAGCATGAAGGTTGGCTCGTACATAGTGTTGAACCGGAACAAAACGGCGGACATCCTGTTCTGAAAGAAGGAGATTATGTTACACATGTTGACGGCATATATGTTGAAGACAAGGAATTCGATGAGCATATGTACAGTCTTACGGAAGGAGAGATTATTGTTACCTTTATCAGAGACGGTGTAACATATAACGAACCTTTGATACCTGAGTATGTTGATGTGTCAAATTCGAGAGGTATCGTCCTGACACAGAATTTTGTTCATTCGCCGGTAGATGTGTTCGGTGCGTTCGGTTATGCGGCCAAAATGCCGCTTACGATCGCGGTTTTAACCGTCAGAGGCACGAAAGAGATTATTTCCGGAAAGGTTAAAGCATATAATTTGGTTACGGGTCCCATCGGTATCACAACCATGGTCAACGATGTCGTCAAGGATGAGAGGGATACATTAGCGGAAAAGGTGTATATGCTCGTTATGCTGAGCGCTATCATCTCTATTGCTATCGCATTTTCTAATCTTCTTCCGATCCCAGGACTTGACGGTATTCAGATCATCCTGATAGCGGTTGAGATGATCATCGGACGGAAGCTGTCCGATAAAGCAGAGGGCATACTTACGATCGTTGGATTTGTTCTGATAGTACTGTTGCTCATCTTTGCTTTTATATCGGATATCTTAAAGATCATATTCGGTTATTGATCTTATTAGGGAGTATTTTATGACCAGGAAAGTCTTGATCGGCAATGTTGAGATCGGTGGAGGATCTTCAGTTAAGATCCAGTCGATGAATAATACGGATACAAGAGATGCAAAGGCTACTCTTGCCCAGATCCGTGAACTGGCAGATGCCGGTTGTGACATTACAAGAGTCGCTGTCCCTGATATGGAAGCCGCTATGAGCCTTAAAGAGATCACGGCAGGTTCCCCGATCCCTGTAGTTGCTGATATTCATTTTGATTACAGGCTTGCTTTGGCAGCTGCCGATAACGGCGCTTCCAAGATAAGGATCAATCCCGGTAATATCGGAGGACCGGGGAATGTTAAGCTTGTTGCCGATAAGTGCAAGGAGCGTAATATTCCCATCCGTGTCGGAGTTAATTCCGGTTCGATATCAAGAGAAATACTTGCAAAATACGGTGAAGTCAATGCGGAAGCAATGACAGAGAGTGCTTTGGGTGCAGTAAGGCTTTTGGAAGAACAGGATTTTGATAATATTGTCATATCGATAAAGTCATCGTCTCCCAAGCTTACTATAGACACATACAGGATACTCTCCAGATCATGTGACTATCCTCTTCATGTCGGAGTTACAGAAGCGGGTACCTTAAGAGAGGGCACAATCAAATCAGCTGTCGGTATCGGCGCACTTCTTGCAGAAGGAATCGGAGATACTATCAGGGTCTCTTTAACAGGTGACCCTGTTGATGAAGTAATAACTGCCAAGCAGATTTTGAAAGCGCTTGATCTGAGAGACGGCGGCATTACTTTTATCTCCTGTCCCACATGCGGCAGGACGCAGGTACCGTTAATTGAACTTGCGAGGCAGATCGAAGATAAAGTCTCCAACCTTCCTTATAACCTTAAGGTTGCCGTAATGGGCTGTGTCGTTAACGGCCCCGGAGAAGCAAGGGAATGTGATATCGGAATTGCAGGCGGCATAGATGAATTTGTATTGTTTGAAAAAGGTAAGCCTGTCAGGAAGATTCCTGCTTCTGCGGCAGTTGATGAATTTGTGAGGGAAGTGATCAGAGTTGGAGAAGAAAAGTGTAAAGCTACTTGAATTATTCAATGTAGAAGATAACAAATATTCAGATTTAGCAGACCTTACCGTTCTAAAGGTTGATATTTATAAGTCAAAGGCTTCTATAAATCTGATACTTGACGGTATCGAGAACCTTAAGAGCAACACAAGTCTTGTTTCATTTGTTGAGGAACTTGAACGTGATTTCGGTACCAGGGTCAATTTTACATTTAACGGTATCGATAAATATAATTTTCCGAATATTTATCAGCAGTTAAGCGGTCTTATCAAGCATTACATCGCACGTGACTTCACAGGCGGTGTAAGTTATATGGTTGATTTTATCAATCTGAATTTTGACGGTGATTATGAGACGGTAAATATCGATATACCATCCGGCTGGTCTTCGATGTTAAGTGATACAGACAGGAAAGATCTTATTCATTCCGTAGATAATGCAATCAATATCTGTGTTGCTGATCAGATCGATGTTACATATGAGATCATAAGCAGTGATCCCGATATTGCCGGAAGCGATATCATGCCTGAAGATGACATCCTTAAGGCGATAGAGGAAGGAAGACTCGAGTTTCCTGAAGAAGAGCCTGTTGATGAACAGCCTAAAAAAGGCTCTAAGAAAAAGAAGGCTGATAAGGAGAAAGAACCTGATCCCAAGGAAGCCGGTAAGGATTCCTGGACGTTTAAGGCTGAACAGGTCAGAAAAGAGGCCAAACAGGAAGACAAGCAGTCATTTTATAAGTCTCAGGCCAATGCTGACAACCAGATATACGGACGTGTTAAGAAACAGGCTACTTTCATGAAGATAGCTGATCTTACCGTCGGATGCTTTGACGTAAATGTTGCAGGTGATATCTCGTTTAATGAAGACAGTTTCAAACTTGCAAAAACAGGTAAGAGCGTTGTCGTTAAATTCATGTGTCTTGATGATACAGACGGTATATCGTGTATTGCTTTCTTAAAGCCCGAAGAGGCAGACGGTTTTCAGAAAGAATATGGAAAAGGCGGCTTTGTAGGTATTCAGGGAAATGTCGAAAACGATTCATTCTCAGGCGATAAGATGCTTAAAGTATCCGGATTCTATAAAGCTGAACGCCCGCCGAAGAGAAAAGATAATGCTCCGAGGAAAAGAGTAGAGCTTCACGTTCACACCAAGATGAGCGAAAGCGATGCAACAAGCGATCCTAAGGATCTTATCAAACTTGCCGCTTCATTCGGCCACAGCGCATGTGCTGTTACCGATCACGGAGTCGTTCAGGCTTTTCCGCATGTTTTTGAACAGGCAAAAGAAGTAAAAAGAGATGAAGGCGAGGCTCCGTTTAAATGCATACTCGGATGCGAAGGGTATCTTGTAGATGACGGCCCTACCGTATTCTATAACCTTCCTTATGATGTTAAGAATGACAAGATCAAGCCTTCCGACGCTGATGATGATGCATCCCTGAATTTTATTGAGAAGGCAAAGGCGGTCGGATCATTTGTTGCTGTTACTATTAATCGTAACGGTGACGATGCATTAAAGGATACTTTTACATCAGTCTGTGCTTCAAAGTTCAGGCTTAAGGGATATAAGCCTGTAAGACCTGTTGAAGAAGGTGAATCCGATAAGGATGCCATGGAATTTGCAGCCCATGATATAGACAGATCGCTTTGGAATGAAGATGAGGTCCCGGAAGAATTAAATGACGAGAATATCTCTGTCAAGGTAAGGGAACCACACGCTCCTTTAGGAAGAATTTTTAATATCGGTCTTGATATTGCCGGAGATTATTCCGATAGTGAGGATGAAGTAGTTCCTGAAGAACTTGTTTTCGAACATGTTGCCGATTTTACGGCTTCGTTTGAAGATGCGATATATCCCGGTACAGGCGAACCGTGTGAATCCTATTTTGCAATGGGGGAACTTCTTGATTTTATCGGTGATTCATATGTTACGGGTCCTGATATCTTTATGACTCTTTCATTCTTAAGGCGTGCAGGTTACGGGATCAATATCGAAGATCATGTATATTACAGGCATAAGTTCCTTATGCCCGCCACAAGTGATGAAGATATCCTTGATACATATTTCAACGGTGAATATAAGAGTGTTGATGATCTGCTATCATCAAAAGGGGAAGAATTCAAATATTCATCTGTTGGAGATGAGTTTGATGAGATGCTGTCTTTATGCTACAGATCGGCTTCATGTCTTGTTGCCTGTCTTAAGGATGCCGGAAGTGTTGATGCATTAAGCATCAATTATAAAGTCGGACACTATACTCCTGAGAGGGTAAAATCCACCAGAAAAAAAGGCGAATTTCCCGAATCGCCGATGTATCACATCATTTATCTTGCCCGTTCCAATATGGGCCTTTATAACCTTTACCGGATCGTATCCGAATCCCATATACATTATTACTCAAGAAGACCCAGGACTCCCAAGAGCCTTCTTAAGTATTATAAGTCGGGAATTATCGTCGGAGGTGCCTGTGAGCGAGGCGAGATATACAGATATGTTATTTCTTCTTATAAGAAACTCGGCAAGGACAGGACTGCAACCAGAGAGTTCCTGAAGAATGATATAGAATTCAATGAAATACTGAAACTTTACGATTATGTGGAGATCCAGCCGCTCTGCAATAACATTTTCCTCACAAGACAGGAACTTGCAAAGTCTGATACCGGCCCTGTTGCCATTGACGAAAATGATGTTCAGATCGTGAATGAATTGCTTGTTGAGACTGCAGACGATCACGGTATGATGTGCTGCGCAACGACGGACTCTCATTATCTGAATAAAGAAGACGGCATATACAGAAAGTATCTGCTGATGAGCATGGGATTTAAGGATGCCGAACTCCAGAGTGACCTTTATTTCAGGACAACCGAAGAGATGCTCGATGAATTCAAGTATCTTGGTGAAGATAAGGCCATGGAGGTTGTTGTCGATAATACAAATAAAATTGCAGACATGATCGAATACGGCATTAAGCCGTTCCCTGACGGATCTTATCCTCCGCAGATCGCAAGAGCTGCAGCCGATGTCCGTGATATCGCTTACACAAAGGCTAACCGTATGTACAGACATAACGGCGTGCTTAATGAAGTGGTCAAGGCAAGACTTGAAAAGGAACTTAAATCCATAATCGGTAACGGTTATGCGATCATGTATTATATCGCATACAGACTTGTTAAGAAGTCCAATAACGATGGATACGTCGTAGGTTCCAGAGGTTCTGTCGGTTCTTCATTTGCCGCTACTATGTGCGGTATTTCCGAAGTTAACCCGCTGCCGCCGCATTACAGATGTCCTAAATGCAACTACGCTGAGTTTGATAACACGGGTGTTTACGGTTCAGGCTATGACCTGCCTCCTAAGAACTGTCCTGAATGCGGCGAGAAGCTTATACCTGACGGACAGGATATTCCTTTCGAGACATTCCTTGGATTCAAAGGGGATAAGCAGCCGGATATCGATCTTAACTTCTCAGGTGAATACCAGCCGAGAGCTCACGCATATGTCGGCGTGCTTTTTGGCGGTACGCATACGTTCAAGGCCGGAACGATCGGCGCATACCAGGATAAGAACGCATACGGCGTATGCAGAAAGATATGTGAGGAGAAGGGCGAACCTTTTACGCAGGCACACCTTGCTTTTATGGCAAGAGACATCATCGGCGTTAAGAGAACGACTTCCCAGCATCCGGGCGGTATCGTCGTTATCGCTAAGGAGATGGATATATATGAATTTACTCCTATCCAGTTTCCGGCAAACAAGACTGACTGCGGCATCATAACAACGCATTTCGATTTCCGTGCGATGCACGATACGATATTAAAGCTCGATATTTTAGGTCATGCCGATCCGACGGTATTAAGAATGCTAAGTGATATTACGGGTGTCACTATTACGGATATTCCGATACCTGATGAGAAAGTTATGAGTCTTCTTGTCAGTACTGATGCGCTCGGATTCCCAATCGATAAGACTGATGCGGGATCAGCAACGCTCGGTCTGTCCGAGCTTGGTACCAATATGGCGCGTGGCATGATAAAGGAAACAAAGCCTACAAGATTCTACGATCTCGTACAGCTAATGGGTCTGTCACACGGTACTGATGTATGGACAGGCAATGCCCAGGATCTTATCAGGAGCGGAACTTGTGATCTTAATTCGGTTATCGGATGCCGTGACTCCATCATGACCAGCCTTATATACTGGGGACTTCCCAATAAGGATGCTTTCGATATCATGGAAGGTGTCCGTAAAGGTAAAGTTGCTGCAGGAAAGGTAAAGAAATGGCCTGAATATGTTCAGGAGATGAAAGACTGCGGAGTGCCTGACTGGTATATCGAATCCTGCCAGAAGATCAAATACATGTTCCCGAAGGCACATGCTGCTGCTTATGCGATCTCAACATTGAGAGTTGCCTGGTTCAAAGTCTACTATCCTGAAGAATACTATTGCTCTTTCTTTACGAACAGAGGTGAAGGCCTGTTCGATGCAGCACAGATGTGCAACGGCCCTGAAAAAGTCAAGAAGAGAAGGATCGAACTTGCTGATGAGATGCACGCGAAGGGTGATCCTAACACCAAACTTAAGTATTATTTCTATGAGCTTGTTGAGGAGATGTATGCGAGAGGTATTACATTTGCGCCTATTACATTGAATGAATCACTCGGAAAGAAATTCACCAAAGCAGGAGACAAGCTTATCAGACCTCCTTTCTGTGCAATAAGCGGTGTGTCCGAAGCTAACGGTATAGATATCGAGAATGCAAGAAAAGACGGAGAATTCAAGAACCGTGATGACTTCATGAACAGGACCGGCGTAGGACAATCCGTAACGCAGAAACTCCTTGATTACGGCGGTATATTAGACGATCTTCCCGAAAGCGCACAGCTTAATCTTTTCGATCTGTTGTGAGGAAAGATAAATGTATTGCAGCGTTATCCTGAGAGGAGCCGTAAGGCAGACTGATAATCTATATACATATTGCGTGCCCGAAGAATTAATGGCTGATGTTCATGTCGGTTCGCTTATTAACGTGCCTTTCGGAAAGATCGACAATGAGCGCTGCGCAGTTGTAGTTGATATCAAAGATTCTTTTGAAGGCGATGAAGGATGTTTAAAAGATATTTCTTCCTTCATATCTTCAAAACCTGTTTTAAACAGCGATCAGATAGCATTGATCGATAATATATCTGACAGGTTCAATTGTACAAAAGGCGATGTAGTGGAACTTATGGTTCCGTCCTGCGTTGTAAACCACAAGAACCCTATGGAAGTGTTTGTTGAACTTGTTTCAAAAGAGACTGCAAGGGAAGTGCTGGAAAGCGAGACTTTAAGATCTGCTGCCCACATTAACATTCTTGAGTACCTTTTAGAACGTGGCAAATGCACCAGAAAAGAAGTTATGGCATCGCTTTCATGCTCAGCTGCGCAGGTTAAAGCTCTTGAAGATAAAGGTCTTATAAGACTGGTTAAAGAATCATCAGATCTTGATGCTCCGCAGATGGTTATACCTGATGAAGTTCCTGAAGGAAAGTTTATTGAGGAGTACGATCTTGGGGATGAGCAGAAAAGTGCAGTCGAAGAGATCCTCAAAGGAATTGATGAGAAAAAAGACAACACATATCTTCTTTTCGGCATTACAGGAAGCGGTAAGACTGAGGTTTATCTAAATATCGCGAAAAAGGTTATAAACGATGGCGGAAGTGTAATATATATGGTTCCGGAGATCTCGCTTACTCCGCAGACGATCAACTGGATTAAAGGAAGGTTAGGCGACAGTGTTGCAGTTCTTCACAGCAGGCTTACCGATAAGCAGAGATATGAGCAGTGGGACAATATCAGATCAGGCCGGGCAAGGGTTATCGTCGGTCCGAGGAGCGGTGTTTTCGCCCCCGCGGTTAACTTAAGATTGATAATCCTTGATGAGGAACACGACGGATCATATAAGGCTGAATCCCATCCGAGATATTCAGCAAGGGATATTGCAAGGATGAGGGCAAAGATCACAGGCTGCAGTGTTGTACTCGGATCTGCTACTCCTTCAATAGAGAGTTTTTATGCTGCAAAACTCGGAGCTTATAAACTCCTTGAACTTAATTCAAGAGCAAGGACAGAAGCAAAACTCCCCGAGATCATTCCCGTTGACATGAAAGAACAGATAAAACAGGGCAGCGGTGATATGCTTTCTCTGCCATTAAGACAGGCGATGTCTGTTGCATTCTCCGAGAATAAACAGGTTATCCTTCTGCTTAATAGAAGAGGTTTTTCAAGAACCCTGATCTGTGAAGACTGCGGCGAATCAGTTACCTGTAAGAATTGCTCCGTTGCAATGACACTTCATAATAACAGACGTAACGGAACACAAAGTCTTATATGTCATTACTGCGGTTATACTTTGCCGTCTTATGAAGCAAGATGTTCTGTTTGCGGAGGAACCCATTTTAAGAAAGCCGGATTCGGAACACAGCAGCTTGAGGAGTTCCTTCATTCTGTATTTCCGCATGAAAAAGTCCTGAGGATGGATCAGGATTCCACAATGACGCCCGGCGCGCATAAGGAGATAATCGAGAAGTTTGCCGATAAACAGGCTTCAATACTTATCGGTACACAGATGATCGCCAAAGGTCTTGATTTCCCTGATGTTACCGTCGTCGGAGTGCTTGGAGCCGACCTTATGCTTGCATCATCCTCGTTTAAAGCATCCGAACGTGCTTTTCAGCTGATAACTCAGGCTGCCGGAAGAGCGGGAAGGGGAGAAGCACCGGGTAAGGTCTATATCCAGAGCTTCAGACCTGATCAGCCGCTGTTCAAGTTTGCCTGCACGCAAAACTACAGGGCATTTTACGAGCAGGAGATCGAATACAGACAAAAGCTGAGACTTCCGCCGTTTAAGGCGATCGGAGAGATCGTTCTGTCATTGGATAAGGAGGATCTGCTGATTAAAAGGGCAAATGAAATTGCCGGATATCTTAATGATTTTCTCGGTTTTCAGGACAGAAAATATCAGTTCGAAATATTTGGTCCTATGCCTTGTGTTATTTATGAGCTGCGCGGCAGATACAGGATGTCATTTGTTATAAAAGCGGTCAATAAATCTGCTATCAACAGTGTGTTTAAACGACTCATTGCGGATTTCGATCACAACAAGTATCCTATGTCATTCGATAATGACCCTCAGGACGGTTAAAAAGCCCGTAATTGTACGCTCCTGATGTACATATGTACACCCCTGAAGTATAAATTGACTATTTATAATATATGGTGTTAGAATTCACTAGTCAGAATGCGCTTTCAGGCATTTTAACCACTATTTTTGAATAACTATTTGGGAGGCATATATATGTCCAAGCCTGTATTTGTTGGTGCCGGTGTTGCTATCGTTACCCCGTTTTTTGAAGACGGCGGAATCAATTTCGAGGAGCTCAAGAAGCTTATCGAGTTCCAGATAGCTGAAGGTATCGATTCTATCGTTATCTGCGGATCCACCGGTGAAGCTGCTACCATGACTGAGGAAGAGCATGTTGAAGCAATCAAGTTTACAGTTGATACTGTAGCAGGACGTGTTCCCGTCATCGCCGGAACAGGTTCAAATGATACTGCATTCGGTATCGAACTTACAAAAAAAGCTTATGAGGTTGGCGCTGATGCAGCTTTGCTCGTTACTCCTTACTACAACAAATGCACACAGGAAGGACTTTTCCGCCATTACGCAAAGATCGCCGAGGCAGTACCCGAGCTTCCCATCATTCTTTACAATGTTCCTTCAAGAACTAACGTTAACATCGGACCTGAACTATTAAAGAGGCTTTCCGTTTATGAGAACATTATCGGTGTCAAGGAATGCAACTTCGGTCAGGTTCCTGAGATCTACAGTCTTTGCGGCGACAGATATGCTCTTTACTCAGGTGAGGACGGACTTGCCGTTCCTATGCTCTCACTCGGTGCAAAGGGTGTTATCTCTGTTATCGCAAACATTATGCCTAAGGAAACATCCGGGATGATCCACGACTACATCGATGGAAACACTGAAGCTGCAAGGAAGGCTCAGATTGATTTCATCCCGCTCGTAAAGGCTATGTTCTGTGAAGTTAACCCTATTCCTGTTAAGGAAGCTATGAATATCCTTGGCTGGAATGCCGGTCCCTGCAGACTTCCTCTCTGTGAGATGAGCAAGGCAAATCACGATAAGGTCGTAGAAGTCCTCAAGGATTATGATACTTCTGCGATGAACAGCTTTATCGGCAAGTAATAGAAAGCAGGAAATTCAAATGGTCAATATTTTCCTTAATGGATGTTGCGGAAGAATGGGTAAGGCTATTGCCGCCCTTTGCCAAAATAATCCTGATTATAAGATCGTTGCCGGCGGTGATATTATCGAGAACAGCACTTATGATTTCCCGGTATACACCAGCCTTAACGAATGCACTGAAGATTTTGATGTGATCATCGATTTCTCCAATGCCAAGGCAGTTCCTTCTGTACTTGAATTTGCATTGAACCGCAATAAGCCTTTTATCTGCTGCACAACGGCTTTGTCTGATGATACGGTCAATTCCATTCTTGCAGCATCAGAGAAGATCGCAGTATTCAAGTCAGCTAATATGAGCCTCGGCATCAACATGATGGTCGAACTCTGCAAGAAGGCTACAAAGATCCTTTATCCCGAATTTGATATCGAGATCGTTGAAGCTCATCACAACAGAAAGCTTGATGCTCCTTCAGGAACAGCCATGATGATCGCTAATGCGATCGATCAGGAGATCCCTGATAATGTTGAGTATGTCTATGACAGACACAGTGTTAACAAGGCAAGAACAAAGACAGAGATCGGTATATCCTCTATCAGAGGCGGAAACATTGTAGGCGAACATTCTGCTATGTTTATAAGCGATGAGGAGATCCTTACTATCAGTCACAGTGCCCAGACGCGCGATGTTTTCGCAAAGGGTGCCTTGACAGCTGCCAAGTTTATGGCAGGCAAGGAAAGCGGTTATTATACTATGTCTGATGTTATTGCACAGTATATTGAAGAATAAATTTTTGGAGGAATAAATAAATGTTCTTATTTAATGACACAGGTGCAGGCGATCTGTTAGGAGGTCAGGAGATATACGGATCTTTTGCATCATTCGGCATCCTTATCGTGATGTTCGTTATCTTTTACTTTATTTTAATCAGACCTCAGCGTAAAAAGGATAAAGAACTTAAGGAACAGATGAACAAACTCGCTGTCGGCGACAAGGTAATTACTATCGGCGGACTTGTAGGTTTTGTTGCAAACATTAAGGACAACGAAGTCACGATCTCAACTTCTGCAGCGCACACACTCGTTACGTTTACCAAGAGTGCGATCCAGACGATCATCAAGCGTGATCAGCTTGATGCTAACGGTAACGTCAAGCCTGTTGAAGAACCTGAGAAGAAGACCGGTTTCTTCGGTAAGAAGAAGGCTAAGAAGGAAGAAGAGTAAGTCTTTATTATTTACGTTTGATACAGGCCCGGACTGTTGCCGGGCCTTTTATTTAAGAAAGAGGTTTCCATGGGTCTTATTCCGGAGAACGTGATCGACGAAGTGCTTACAAGGGCGGATATTGAATCCGTTGTAAGCCGATATGTCCTGCTTAAGCGTTCGGGAAGCAATCTGTGGGGCCTTTGTCCTTTCCATTCTGAGAAAACAGCTTCCTTTTCCGTAAATCCGTCAAAACAGATCTTTCACTGCTTCGGCTGCGGCAAGGGCGGTAACTCCATAAAATTCATAATGGAGATCGAACATCTTAACTATCCTGAGGCAATCAAACATCTGGCAGGTATCTACGGAGTCGATATTCCCGAGACCGGTTATTCAGGTGATGATATCAGGAAAGAAGAGAAGGACAGGGTAAAAGACATCCTTAAGGAAGCAGCAAAGTTTTACTACAGATCATTTTCCGATCCGGATATCGGTAAGCCTGCAAGGGATTATGCCGCTAAAAGAGGTCTTTCCAGGCAGACACTTGATAACTTCGGTATAGGTTATTCTCCAATATCAAGAACCGGACTTTACGATATCCTTAAACAAAAAGGTTATAAGGATGAGGAGATGCTCAATTCCGGTATCTTCAAGCAGTCTTCCAAAAACAATAAGCCTTATGATCTGTTCCGCGGAAGAATTATTTTCCCGATATTTGATACCTATGGTGCGATTATAGCTTTCGGCGGCAGAGCTTTGGGCGATGAGAAACCCAAATATATCAATTCTCCCGATTCGTTGGTCTATAACAAACAGAATCATCTTTATGCGATGAACTTTGCCCGGAAAGAACAGTCGAGGCAGCTTATTGTTGTTGAAGGGTATATGGATGCCATCGCGATGCATGCTGCCGGATTTAAGAATACCGTAGCCGCTCTGGGAACATCATTTACTGACAGCCAGTTAAAGCTTTGTGCGAGATTTGCCGATGAGGTCGTATTCTTTTTCGATGCGGATAATGCAGGGCAGAAAGCTGCTTTAAGAGCCATCAAGATGATGATGGATTATCTTAAGAAGCTTACCGGAATAAATATACGCATCAGGATAGCCAAAGTGCCTGACGGTAAGGATCCTGATGAATATATCAAGACTAACGGCGCTGATAAGTTTAAAGATGTTGTGCGTAATGCTCTTTATGTTGAAGATTATCTTTTGGAGAGAGCAAAGAGCGACAATACTGATCCTGAGACAGGCATTCTCGACCGCGGAAGATATCAGGCAGATATCTGTGAGTACGGGTCGTGGATGAACGATGAGATCAAGATGAGCAGAATGGCAGGAGTTGCTGCACCTCTGCTTGGGGCAACACAACAGGCAGTAATGAGCCAGATGCAGAAATACAGCCAGATTGAAGATAGGAAACTCGAACAGATGAATTCCCGTGCTGTAGAGCGCGACAGGATCGAGGACATCAATAACCGCAACAATGATGTCGATGTTAATTCAGATCAGACATCTTATTCACCTTCGGAAAGCGGATACAGCGCACCTGAATTCAGGAAGGTTAATGATTCTGCCACTAAAGAAGAGATCGATCTTTTTGCATATGCTCTTTCGTTGGGCAGCGCTTTGAATGATAAGAATAAGATAAGCAGTAAAGATATAATCCGGCCCGATGATTTCTCCGGTGATACATTAAGCGAACTTGTTAAGATCTTTCTTAATATATTTGACGGAAGAAAAGAGACTCTCTTTGCAAAAATGAGTGATTATTTCTCCAAACTTACGATCAACGGACAGCCTGCTGAAGATATTATGCTTAAAGCCGTTGATGCAGCGGACAGATCCGGAGACGTGAATGTAAAGAGTGATATGTATCTGGCACTGCTGTTTAAGGTCAGGACTTCGATCATTGATAAGGAAGAGGAAAGACTTATTAATCTGAGGGCAAGTTCTTCACCTGAAGACAGAAAAAAGATAGATCAGGTGTTATCAAATCTTGCAGCATATAAACTTGAACTAAGAGATAAGATCGGAGCTCTCTGATGCAGAATCTGACTGTCAGGCTTGAGATGGTTTTCGAGCAGATAAAGAAAGCTGCCGGTGATAAAGCCGGCTTAAGGATCATCGATGTCGGTTCCGATCACGGATATCTTGCTGTCAGATGCCTTGATGAAGGAATAGCTGGTTCGGTGATTTGTACCGAGATCCATGATGCTCCGGCGAAAAGATCTGCTCAAGCTTTGGAAGATGCAGGATATAAAGCAAATTCAGATGTTTTTGTAACGGACGGTTTGACCGGTGTCCCTCTTAAAGTCGGTGATATTGTCGTAATAGCGGGAATGGGCGGACTTAATATAATCGATATCCTTACAAGAGCTCTGAAGGATAACGGTTCTTCGGTATTCGAAAAAGTCACTTTTGTTCTCCAGCCTCAGAAATCCGTTGAACTCGTAAGACAATATCTGTCCGGTTCAGGCTTTTGTTTTGTGGATGAGACTGTATGCTGTGACAGGGATATATTCTATAATTGCATGAGAGCAGGGTATAACGGTGTAATGTCTCATATTACAAATGAGGAGGCTTGTTATGGTCCGGTACTGCTGAAAAAATATAATAACGGGGATATGGGAGTAAAAGACTACTTTGCTCATCTCAATGATATCTATAAGATAAGGCAGAGAAGCAATCCTATAGTTAAATCAGCTTTGAAAGAGAGGCAGAAAAATGATAGTAAATGACATAGAGCAGTATTTATTTGAAGTGTTTCCTAAAGAGAATGCTCTTGATTACGATAATGTGGGTCTTATCGCCGGGGACAGGGATAAAGTCGTATCTGCAGTTCTTGTATCTTTGGATCTTACAAGTAAAGCCATATCTGCAGCCAAGGAGTGCGGAGCCAATCTTATTGTCACACATCATCCGATCATCTTCGGCGGGATTAAAGCTCTTACAATGGATGATTATGTCGGAAGGACACTTGTTGAACTTGTAAAATCAGGAATCTCGGTTATAAGCTGTCATACCAATCTTGACCTTACTGATGAGTTCGGAAACCTTGCGATTGCTGAGAGACTCGGAGTAAGCGGAGCAAAGCATTTAGACGGATCTGTATGCGGAGTCGTATATGAGATAGATTCAGAGGAGCCGGTTACTCTGAAAGAATATTGCCGTAAGGTTGCAAGGGATCTCGGATGCAGCGGGATAATTACAATAAACGATCCTCAGAACATTGTAAATAAAGTGTTCATCCAGGGTGGAGCATTTGATGAGGATTCGGTTGATACACTTTTATCTAATGGAGTGGATACTGTTATTTCCGGTGAGATCAAGCATCATGTCTGTGTCGGACTGGCACAGATGGGGATCAATACGATCATTGCAGGGCATTCGGCAACTGAACAGGCTTATCTGCCCAAGATGGCTAAACTGCTTTCGGAGAAGTTTCCGGGTATTGATATAACTGTGAATTATAACAACGAGGTATCATCTATACTTTAAGGACGTTTATTATTAGAATAGTTATGTTTTTCGGGCAGGCCGAGACGATCGCGGGCGCCAAAGTTGCGAAAGCACGGCGCGTGAGGAAAGTCCGGGCTCCAAAGGACAGGGTGCCGGGCAGTTCCCGGTGAAGGCAACTTTAAGGAAAGTGCAACAGAAAAGAAAACCGCCCCAAAAGGGTAAGGATGAAAAGGCGAGGTAAGAGCTCACCGGCGATGTGGAGACATATCGGCCTTGTAAACCCCACCCGGAGCAACGTCGAGGAAAGGCTGTAATCGTGGTCCGCGAGCCTTAGGAGACGGCTTGAACGTTTTAGAGATATTACGTCTAGATAGATGATCGTCACATACAGAACCCGGCTTACCGGTCTGCACGGAAAACGTAAACACGGCAATTTTTTAATGGAGGATATGAGCTATGTCAGCAGAATCTTATTTGAGCAGAGGCGTTTCACCTACAAAGGATGATGTAAAGGCAGCTGTAAAGAATCAGTCCAAGGGTGTTTTCCCCGGAGCGTTCTGTAAGCTTATTGAAGATCTGGCAGGTGATCCCGAATACTGCACGGCAATTCATGCTGACGGTGCCGGTACAAAATCTTCAGTTGCTTATCTGATGTATAAGGAAACAGGCAGTTACGACTGGTTCAAGGGTCTTGCTCAGGATTCTCTCGTAATGAATACCGATGACCTTGCATGCTGCGGTGTTACTGAAAATCTTATGTTATCCAATACTATCGGCCGTAATGCTCACAGGGTTGACGGCAAAGCCATAGCTAAGGTTATTGAGGGATATGATGAGATAATCGCAAAGCTCTCTGATTCCGGAATCAATATCACAATGTGCGGCGGTGAGACTGCTGATGTCGGCGACCTCGTAAAGACACTTATCGTTGACTCTACATTAGTTGCCAGAGCAAAGAGATCCGATGTCATAAATGCTGCCAACATTAAGCCCGGTAATGTCATTGTAGGTCTTGCGTCATCCGGTCAGGCCACATACGAAGACAGATATAATTCGGGAATATCTTCGAATGGCCTTACTGCGGCACGTCATATGCTTTTAAATAAATATTATTTTGAGAACTTTAAGGAATCCTTTTCCGATACTTTAGGTGAAGATAAGGCTTATTGCGGAAAGTTCCGTCTTACAGATATTCTTCCCGGAACTGACATTACGGTAGGCGAGGGGATCCTTTCACCCACAAGGACTTTCCTGCCTGTTATCTCTAAAGTCCTTGCTTCTTACAGGGAAAATGTTTACGGCATTATTCACTGCACCGGCGGCGGTCAGGCAAAGTGCCGTGACTTTGGTACGGGCATAAGATATGTTAAGGACAACATGTTCGATCTTCCGCCTATATTCCGCACCATTTATGAATCCGGCGAGATACCTATGAAAGAGATGTATCAGGTGTTCAACTGCGGACACAGGATCGAGTTCTATTCCGACGAATCTGTTGCTTCTTCGATCATTGATATTGCTTCATCCTTCAACATTGATGCCAGGGTTATCGGACATGTCGAAATGTCTTCAAACGGTAACACAAATGAAGTAATTATCAAATCACAAGGGGAAGAATATGTTTATAATTGATTAAGGGCAGGCTCATACCTGCTCAAATAAACATAGGCAGGTGTAGTTATGGACTTAGTCAAAAAGTGTGTAGCCGAATTTATCGGTACGTTTACTCTTGTTCTTGTTGGTTGTGGAACGGCAATGCTCGTGGGATGTGACTCAGCTTCCGGCTGTGGCTATATTCTTACTGCATTTGCATTTGGTCTCGTAATTGTCGGAATGGCTTATTGTGTAGGCAATATCTCAGGTTGTCATATCAATCCTGCAGTTTCTTTGGGTTGCCTCATTACCGGAAGAATGGGAATTAAAGATTTCATCTTCTATTTTATCAGTCAGGTATTAGGTGCTATTTGCGGTGCTGCTTGCCTTAAGATCATATTCAGCCTTGGTCAGGTCACGGATATGACCGGCGGTCTCGGTTCAAACGGTCTTGCCGGTGTAAGCGGCAATGCAGGTGCCGGACTCCTTGTTGAGATCCTTCTCACATTCATTTTCGTATTTGTTATCTTAGGTGTTACTGATCCTGCGTTTAAGCACGGTTCCTTCGGCGGTGTTGTCATCGGTTTTTCACTTGTTATGGTACACATCCTTGGTATCGGTCTTACAGGTACATCAGTTAACCCTGCACGTTCTATCGGACCTGCACTTTTTGCCGGCGGCGATGCACTCTCATCTTTATGGGTATTCATCGTAGGACCTTTCGTCGGAAGCGCACTTGCTGCTCTTGTTTATATTCTGATCGGCAAGCAGAAATCAAGCAAATAAACTGATTCATTATTAACCCGACCGGGTAAAAAGGGCTGGTTTACTTCAATGTAAACCGGCCCTTTTTGATGGTAAGTAAATATGAATTTTTAGATCAGATCTGATTATCGCAATATGTTTTGTACTTGTTTTTCAGTTCGTTCATTGCGTTCTTCATAGCGCGCTGATAAACGGATGTCTTTTCCCAGTCACCGGATTTAACGGTTTCCTTGATCTTAGTAAATATGGAAGCACTTGCATAATTGTCTTTTGCAAGAACAGTCTTAAGATCTTCAATATCTTTCCAAAGATCGGCGTCATAAGTTACCGAACCGTCATCAGATCTGGTTATGCTCCTGATGAGAGTGAGGTTAGCGGGGATGATCTTTTCCATAAGTTCCATTTCCCAGCGTACGAGCATAGCCTGATAGTAAGATGCAAGAAGCTTTTCATCGAAAACATTGCCTCTGCAAAGGATACCGGCAACATTGGGATCTTTGAGCGTATTGATTGACTCATAGACTGTTGCAGCCGGAGTGCCGAAGAGCTTGTCTCTCTCGTTGGAATCCATGTCTTCGAAAATATCGTCTTCACAGCGGTAGAGCCTGTCAGCTTCAAGATAATCGCTAGACTGGCCGTAAGGCTTTATGAATTCAGCTTCAAGTTCCTTTATTGATTTGCCGGAATCAAGCGCATATGCGATACCGTCGAGCATAGCCTGATATACGGCTGAAAGGCAGAGATATGTATTTGTATGCGGGTTGGGAGCTCTGAGCTCGAATCTTGTCGCATACTTGTTGTCTTCGCTCCTGACGAGTCCTAAAAGGACGGATCTGTTACGTGACGGAGTATTAACGTCCATACCGATTGAAGCAACTGAATGAGTAGGAGCTTCGAATCCCGGAGTAAGACGTTCAAATGCATCTGTCGTTGCTGATACGAACGGATTTATGACATTGCTGTAGTGCTTCATTATGCCCATGAGTGAGCCCCAGCCGAATCTGCTTAAGAAATCAGCAGAAGGATCCTCGGGTGCGAAGAGATTGATCTTTTTGCCGTCCTTAAGATATGCAACAGCATTAACATGAGTATGCTCACCTGAACCGGCAACGCCCGGAAGGGGTTTGGCATTAAAGCTGACATCAAGTCCGTGAAGCCTGAAGAGTTCTTTTATAATTATCCTGGCAATCAGTTCATAGTCAGCACCCTGGAGAGCATCTGAATACTTCCAGTCGACTTCAAGCTGTTCCATTATGAAATGGAATTCACCCGATGCATTAAGAGATGCTTTTACGCCGCCGACTTCCTTGTGACCCATCTCGGGATTGAATCCGTACTTCTCAAGTATTAATATGACCTGCTCCAAAGCAGTCCTTACAACACCTTTTGTTCGTTTCCAGTAAGACTCCTTAAGTTCCTGTGATATTGAAAGCTGTTCTGTGCTTATGATCTCATCAGGTGAATTTACCCAGAACTCGAGCTCGGTAGCCGTAATAAGAGTGATACGGTCAAGGTCATCAGGCGTGAAACCATATTCGGCACATAAGGATGCATCATTCAGGAAGCGCTCCTTAATAGTGATCTGGAAGTATTCTGAACTCTTGCGAAGAATAGATCTTGAGCAAACTTCTTCATTGTTATGCTTAAGGAAAGACGGGATCCTTAAAGTACCTATAGGTTTTCCGCTCTCGAAATCAATATGTTCGTAGTTATAATCAACATACCAGATAACATCGGCATCAGGGATCAGGTCGACCTTACCGTCGTTCAATGTTGCGATCCCGGGAAGGACAACTGAAGAACCGTCTGTCTGTACGGCTTTTCCGTTAAGATAGTTCTCAATATTGTCAATAAAATCTGATATCGGGATCTTCTCGTCAGTGTCATTTCCCATAAGGTCAACAGCAGCCAAAGATACAAACTTGATCTCGGGATGAGAACTTAAGATATTTCTTATGTCTTGAGCTGAATGGGACTCTGCCGGAATAACGTAAAGTAAATCGGGTATTACATGAAAATCGATCATAATATAAACCTTCTCTGAATTTAATAGGGAGATTGTATCACAAGTATCTGTTTTGGAGTAAATTATGAAACAATTTTAAGAATATAATTTCAAATGGAAGATTTTTATCGTAATATATTCAATTGAACAGTATAAATGAGGTGCAGCAGGTGTTTTTGGCGTCATTAAAGACCATTTTCGATATAGATAATGTCGGTAAAAGGTGGGGAGTAAGGATCCTTTATCTTTTCACTGTCATTTTAAATGCCGCCATTTACTTTAATCCTTTTGCTGATACTGATTTCACGCGTTTGAACAGCTGGATAAACAGCTTCATGAATACTACGGACACTGAAATAATAGACGAACTTATGCGTACGATCCCAATTTCATACGGAAACTGGATCTATATAGCTACACTGATAATAGGCGATTTCATCCTCTTAACAAGTGCATATATCTATGCAGGAGTTTTTGTAAGGGAATTTCGAAAAGAGAAGGTCAGGGCGGCCCACGATCCTGAAGTAATCGATTATGCAGTCTCCCATCTTCCTGATCCGCCGATAAAAGCTTCCAAACTCTGTGGCAGGATCATTGTGCTCCTTCTGTTTTCCATACTTATCTCGGCTCCGATAGTAATGATCTCTTCTTATCTTCTGTTTTTCGCTTTGATCGGGGTGCCTTTTGTATTTACGGTGCCTGTAGCGTATTTGTCGGGTGATAAAGGCCTTTTCAGTTCATTGCCATATGCTGTCAGGCTTTCGAGAAAATATTATCTTATAAACATGCGGGGAATAGCATTGATCCTTTTGGCTGCCGTTTTGGTTGATTTTACGGTTCCGCTTCTGGCCAAGGTATCGCTTACTGCTTATTACATACTCGATTCAGCGATAACGACATGGCTTTGTCTTGCCTTTGCCAGACTTGCTGCTATCGCATACTGCACCATGAAGGATTTCCCGATAAAGGATACAAGAAGACCGTTTGCTATCTGATTCAGGCTGATATCTGTTCAAAAACACAATAAATGGACAGATTTGATTAAAAAATCTTATATCCGCGAGATTGTTTTTCATTTTATTTATATTTATTATTAGTGAGTTCAGATATTTTATGGAGGTTCAAGAATATGGACAATAACGAGAAAGCAATAATGATGCATGAAAAATGGGCAGGAAAGATCGAAGTTATCGCTACAGCTCCCGTAGGTACCAAGGAGGAACTGGCTATCGCATATACACCCGGTGTAGCTGCTCCCTGTCTTGAGATCCAGAAGGATGTAGATCTCTCATATAAATATACAAGAAGACACAATCTCGTAGCTGTTGTTACCGATGGTACTGCAGTTCTTGGCTTAGGCGACATCGGACCTGAAGCCGGTATGCCTGTTATGGAAGGTAAGTGCGCACTGTTCAAGGCCTTCGGTGATGTTGACGCATTCCCTCTCTGCATCCGTTCAAAGGATGTTGACGAGATCGTTAATACTGTTGCTCTTCTCGCAGGTTCATTCGGCGGTGTTAACCTTGAGGATATTTCTGCTCCGAGATGCTTTGAGATCGAGAAGAAACTCAAGGAAAGATGTGATATCCCGATCTTCCACGACGACCAGCACGGTACAGCTGTTATCACTCTTGCCGGTCTTACAAATGCTCTTAAGATTGTAGGCAAGAAGATGGAGGAAATCCATGTTGTAGTTAACGGTGCCGGTGCTGCTGCTACAGCTATCACAAAGCTCCTCATCTCCAGAGGTCTTAAGAACGTTATTCTTTGCGACCGTAAGGGTGCTATCTATGAGGGAAGAGAAGGACTTAACCCTGCTAAGGAAGAGATGGCAAAGATCACAAATCCTGATAAGAAGGCAGGTTCACTTGCTGACGTTATCGTTGGTGCAGATGTATTCATCGGAGTTTCCGCTCCCGGCGTTCTCACAGCAGATATGGTTGCTACAATGGCTAAGGATCCTATTGTTTTCGCTTGCGCTAACCCTGTACCTGAGATCCTTCCTGAGGAAGCTAAGAAGGCAGGTGTTGCTGTTATGGCTACAGGCCGTTCTGACTTCCCGAACCAGGTCAACAACGTTCTCGCATTCCCGGGTATCTTCCGCGGTGCTCTCGATGTAAGAGCTTCTGACATTAATGACGAGATGAAGATCGCTGCTGCTAATGCTATCGCAGGCATCGTTTCCGATGCTGAGCTCAATCCTGATTACATCCTTCCTGATGCGTTCGACGCAAGAGTAGGTAAGGCTGTTGCAGCTGCAGTTGCACAGGCAGCACGTGATACAGGCGTAGCAAGAATCTGAATAAACTGAATTAAAGCAACAATCTCCCGCAATTTTGTTGCGGGAGATTTTGTAATATAAAGAAAAGGAGTTTCCACATGATTGACGATTTAGAGCTTTTAAGACTTATTG
>JAIKWL010000016.1 GCA_024684815.1 Saccharofermentans sp.
CCGGATCTAATGCATTTCTTCAAAGCAGCGATCTTGCTACTCTGTTTGTAGGAAGAACATACGAAGTTCATATTCTTCCATTCTCATTTAAAGAATATGTGACGTATTTTCCTTCAGAGAATGTTAATGCCAGCCTGACAAAATACATTACTGAAGGCGGAATGGCCGGTTCCTATCTATATAAAGATACTGATAAGAAGTACCGGTACATCAATACAGAAGTACTCAATGCATTAGTAATAAGAGATATAGTAAACAAGTACAAGATACGCAACGAACCGTTGCTTCACATGCTGATCGATTTTATGATGGACAACATTGGAAGTGAGATCTCTGTCCGATCGATCACAGATTCTCTTGCCGGAGGTAAAACAGCAGCCGATCATAAAACGATTGGTAAATATATTGAGTATCTGTGCAATGCATTTGCATTTTACCGGGTCAGAAGATACGACATTAAAGGAAAGAAATACCTCCGCTCAGAAGATAAGTATTACCTGTCTGATCACAGTTTTAAGTATGCCAGATTGGGAACAAAGAATATGGACTACGGTCATGTTCTTGAGAATATAGTTGCAATGGAATTGATTAGAAGGGGTTATGAGATATATGTCGGCGTAGCAGGCGGGAAAGAAGTTGACTTTGTAGCAATGAAACAAGGCGATAGGACATACATACAGGTTTCATACGATATAACAGATTCGAAAACTTTTGAAAGAGAAATCGCTCCCTTACTAAAGATTGCTGACGGATACAAGAAGATGATAATAGCGAGGACTTATCAGCCCGCTTACCATCACGAAGGAATAAAGATAATCGATGCCGCAGAATGGCTTTTGGGAGATAGCTGATAATGTCAGACAGACCGGAATTAACAATTAAATTGAAGAGAAAAGAGTTCCTTGAATATTATTATCTCAAGGAAGAATTGGTTTGTTTCTGTCGTGAAAACGGATTGCCGACATCCGGCGGAAAAGCGGAACTGACTGAGCGGATCGCATATTATCTTGATACAGGAAAGATCAAAGCCATAAAAACGGTGCGGACACAAAAGCCTAAGATAACGGCAATAACAAGAGACAGCATCATTGAATCTGATCTGGTATGTTCGGAAATTCACAGAGCATTTTTTAAGCGAGAGATAGGCGAGAGTTTTTCTTTCAATGTTGATTTTCAAAAATGGCTTAGATCCAACAGTGGAAAGACATATGCAGATGCGATAGCTGCATATAAAGAAATAAAGAGCACAAAGAAACCCGGAAAAAAGGACATAGATAAGCAGTTTGAATATAATACTTATGTACGGGATTTCTTCGACGACAATAAAGGTGCTTCTCTGGCTGATGCCATAAAGTGCTGGAAATACAAAAAGAGCATTAAAGGTCATAACAAATATGAGAGGTCTGACCTGAGAGCATTAGAACAGTAAATAAACAGTGCTTATCGATATCTGCATCGGTCATTGCCTGACAATACTCGGCCTGACGGTACAAAAGCGATTGCTCTTCAGGATCAAGAGAATCTATATCGATGCCGGTAATCTCAACATTAGCAAATATCGAAAAATCATATTCTTCCATTGTCTTAGTTTCCTTCTGAATGCTTTCTTCTGAGTTTTTTCCGAATGAAATAGCGCTTTCTTCAACGGCCGGTTCTTCCCTGACCGGTGATTCTGTTTCTACAGTAGCCATGGCCCTGTGACAGGCACAAAACATGATCACGCAGCCAAACAACAGTACCGGTAAAATCAACTTTTTCATTTTTCAAACTGCGGATGCCAGGAAGCAAACTGAACGAGCTGTTCATCAGTTCTGTGATAATATCTCTGGTCCTTATCAAGCTTTGCGATCTCAGACATCTCTTCATCTGTAAGAGTGAAGTCAAGGATATTCAGATTGTCCCTTATGTGATCTGTGTTCTTGCTTCCCGGGATAACGACAAAGCCCATTTGGGTATGCCAGCGGAGGATTATCTGGGCAGGACTTTTGCCGTATTTCTTTCCAAGTTCTGCGAAAACCGGTTCATTGATAAGCGACTTGTCGCCGTGGCCCAAAGGGTACCAGCTCATGAGCTTGATATCGTACTTGTCGAGTGTCTTGCGGAGCTCTTTCTGTGTGAAGTAGGGGTGAGCCTCAACCTGAATGAACTGAGGTACTATATCCCACTTTGTCTGAAGCTCTTCAATGTATTTACCTTCGAAGTTCGAGATACCGATGCTCTTTGCTTTGCCTTCCTTATATGCCTTTTCGAGCTGGCGGTAACCTGCAAGCCAGTTGCCTGCGGGCTGATGGATATAAAGAAGATCGACATAGTCTACTCCAAGTCTTTCTAAAGCCTCATCAACAGCATTGGGATTTTCATATTCACTCGGCCAGAGCTTTGTGGAGAGGAAGACTTCTTCACGGTCGATGCCGCTTTCTTTGATGCCTCTTCCGCAGGCTCTCTCGTTGACATAAGCGTTAGCAGTATCCACGAGTGAGTATCCCATCTTAAGAGCTTCCCTGACACTGTTTTCAGCGTCAGAAGGTGTCAGCATAAATGTTCCGATTCCTACTGCAGGGCAATTAATACCATTGTTAAGTGTTACGTATTCCATTTTGAATTCCTCCTTTATTCTTTCTGCTGTGAAGGATCCTGCATCTTTATGACTTTTGCAGGTACTCCTCCGACTACTGCATATGCAGGTACGTCCTTTGTTACTACAGCGCCGGCTGCAACTACGGCGTATTCTCCGATCGTGACACCGGGACAGATCGTTACGTTCATTCCGAGCCAGGCATTCTTTTTTATGGTGACTTTCCCGTAAGTGTATTTGGTGTGTCGCTCGTTCATATCGTGGTTGATGCTCGCGATGCGAAGTCCCGGTGCAGACATTACTCCGTCTTCAAATTCGATACCACCGGAAGCAGAGAGGATCGCCGAATGATTGATAAATACTCCTTTGCCGAACTTTACACGGTTGCCGAAATCACATATGAACGGAGTCAATATCCTTACATCATCAAGTTTTCTTCCGAAGAGTTCTTCCAGGTAGCTGACATAAGCAGGATCATCGGGCATGCAGGCGTTCGCCTTTGCGCAGAGAACCCTTGCTCTCATCATCTCTTCAACAGCTTCCCTGAAGTAAGGTTCTCTGTTGTCAGTCGGACCGCCCTTGTCCATCAGTTCATATACATAACCTTTTGTGTAGTCCATATCAGATATCTTCTCCTTAGATCTGTCCGTTTACAGCAAGCCATTTCTTTACGGCATCTTTTGAGCTTGCCGCCTGGGAACCTGTGATCGAAAGGCCTTTCTTAACATCAGCGCCTTTTGCGTACTTCTTAACATTGCGTTCTGAAGAACCCATGCCGCTGCCTTCATTAGTGCAGAGAGGGAGGATGGTCTTGCCGTCAAAATCGTATCTCTCGAGAAAGGTTGCAACAGCCATTGGTATCGTTCCCCAGTAATTGGGATAACCCAAAATGATCGTGTCATATCCGTCGATGCTGTCGATATAGGATGTGAGCTCAGGACGGGCGTTCTCCCTCAGATCTTTCTTGGCTTCATCGATGCAGGTCATGTAGACAGGAGAATAAGGGTTCTTCATCTCGATCTTGAAGGTATCCGCACCTGTCAGTTCCTTCATGATCCCTGCCACGATCTCGGTGTTACCAACCTTTACATATCTCATCGCTCCGCCAAAGTAATTCTCATCAGCTCTCGAGAAGAATGCTATCAATGTCTTAGCCATATATACTGCCTCCGTATTCTGT
>JAIKWL010000053.1 GCA_024684815.1 Saccharofermentans sp.
ATCAGATCTTCTGTGTGATCTTTGCAGCCTTGCCCTGACGATCGCGGAGATAATAGAGCTTTGCTCTTCTGATCTTACCCTTACGAATAACGTCGATGTGATCGATCTTGGGTGAGTTAACAGGGAGAATTCTCTCTACGCCGATTCCGTAAGATACACGGCGAATCGTTATTGTCTCTGAAAGGCCCTGGCCTTTTCTTGCGATGACATAGCCTTCGAATACCTGAATACGCTCCTTAGCGCCTTCCTTGATAAGAAGGTGAGCCTTAACGAAGTCTCCGACTTCAACTTCAGGATACTGGTTGCGAATATTCTCGCTCTCGATGACTTTTACTAAATCCATATTGTTTGTTTCCTCTCTTTCCTTCAGATGTTCTTGCCTGGATAATGGCAGAGGACCACCCTGATAACTGGAGAATTTTAGCACATGCCTCTTTCAAAGGCAAGCATTTTTGCCCAATCGCTTTCGGAAATGTCGAGTTTATCAAGCATATCAGGCCTTTTGTGCCATGTGTCGACAAGCGCTGCGATGTGGTTATAGTCTGCTATAGCAGCATCATTGCCGTTTTTCAGGACTTCCGGAACAGCCCTGTCGTGCCATACAGGAGGCTTTGTATACTGAGGTGCTTCAAGAACACCGTTTGTGTGTGATTCATTGGTATATGCTTCTTCATTGGGAAGTACTCCGGGCACAAGTCTTGCGACAGCATCAATGACAACTATCGCAGCTGTCTCTCCGCCGGTAAGCACATAATCACCAATCGATATCTCTTCGTCACAGATCTCGTCTATCACACGCGCATCGATGCCTTCGTAATGCCCGCATACGATCAGAAGATTCTCATATGAAGCAAGTTCGTGTGCTTTCTTCTGATCGAAGACCTGTCCCTTTGGTGACATATATACGGTGTGAGGCTTCTTTCCGCCACAGAGTTCAACAGCCTTTTCGAAAGCTCCGTAGACCGGTTCGGGACGGATCATCATGCCGGTTCCGCCGCCGTAGATCGTATCATCAACACGTCCGTAAGTATTGGGAGCATAGTCTCTCATCTGGATACATTCCAGCGATATAGCACCCTTTGCAATGCCCCTGCCCGTGATGCTCGTGTTCAGGTAAGACGATACCTGCTCCGGGAATAATGTCGCCACATAGAAATTCATGCCGTTTACTTATCTGCCTCGCCTGATAATCTTACGTTGCCTTCAGCATCCACTATAAACGATGAACCACAGAAGGAACAATAGCCGACATTACCTTTACGCACTTTATTTCCCGAAGAACCGCAGTTGGGACATGAAACGGCAATATATGTTGTTTCCATCTGATCATTATATTTCTGCTGTGCAAATTCATTCTGTTTCTGCTCTTTCTCCGCACGTGCCTTCGAAGCTTTCATAGTTGCTTCGGCAACTTTGCGCTTACGGATGATATGAACAACTATAACGGCTGCACCCACAAGGATCAGA
This sequence comes from Saccharofermentans sp., assembly GCA_024684815.1. Taxonomy (GTDB): domain Bacteria; phylum Bacillota; class Clostridia; order Saccharofermentanales; family Saccharofermentanaceae; genus Saccharofermentans. Next base: position 1,468 of record JAIKWL010000053.1, read on the forward strand.
ACAACAGCAATAACAGCATTTATCTCTCCTAAGGAAAGCTGCTTTTTCATTATCCTGTCACCGCTCTTCTCGAAGACCTTGGCAAAAAACTGTCCTTCATTCAGATCCGTGTCAGTATAGTAGTAATCGATATAATCAAGGAATATCTCTCTTGCCTGCTCATCCATGATCTTAGACTCGGCTATGCTGCCGGGTCTTAATGAGGTGACGTAAATGCTTGAGGAATTGGGATATTCACGGAAGATAACGAGAAGATGTCCTTCATCATCACCGAACATATCCTTATATGTATCAAGTGAGAGCTTTTCGATACTTCCTTCGGAAATGTAATTCCTGCCTTCCTCTCCTGTTATCCATAGATATGGCTGAACACCGGTCTTATCGTAGAAATACTTCATTCCGTTTATAAGGCTCTCTTCTTCACCGTTCTCATCGATCCAGTCGCCCCAGTCATCCTGATACCATTTCTCATAAGCGTTGCATTCAGATGATAGAAGAGACTCTCTGTTAACGGTCGACCTTTCCACCTTATTCCCGGATCCCTTGCCGATAAATGAACTTATCAGCGCTCCGAAAACCAGGACCGCAGCAATGATCATTACCGTTGCAAAGATAAAACCGTCAAAGCCGCCTGACTTTGTGCCTTTTTGTGAACTGTTCACGCCGCCCGTGCTGTCCATTCTTTCTCCCCCTTGATCCCTTATACCGGTAGAAGACTCATAAAATGATCAGGTATCCGTACCGTTCCAGATAACGACTGTACCGTTTTCATCGGCCTTCATAGCCGTTCCGCAATAATTACAGTAACCGACGGTTCCTTTACGGATACTGGTGTCTGTTGATCCGCAGTTCGGGCAGATCACCGTAACATAAGTCTTGGCGAGTTCTTCCTGATATTTCTTCTGATTCTGCTCGATCTGTTTCTTATCCTTCTCGGCCTGAGCCTGCTTGGCTTTCTGCTTTTTCACCGCTGCCCTGCGCTTCTTTATGATCGATACAGTAATGCATATACCGATGAACAAAATGATGATGACAACAACTATACCTACAAGAGCTTCCAGAGAAAGCTGCTTCGTCATGATCCTGTCACCGGCTTCAGTGAATGCTTCATAAAACAGCCTTCCCTCATTCAGATCAGAATCCTCATAGTAATAGTCGATATAATCCAGCAGGATCTCTTTTGCCTGGTCGTCCATAACCTGAGTCTCGGCATCGTATCCCGGAGTGGCCGTAACTATATAATTACCGGAAGAATTCGGGTACTCACGGAAGATAACGAGCAGATGTCCCTCATCGTCTCCGAACAATTCCTTATATTTATAATCAGAGAGCTCCTCGACGCTTTCTTCAGACTGGTATTCTCCGCCTTCCTCACCCATTATCCAAAGATAAGGCTGTACTCCGGTCTTATTATAGAAATATTCGAGACCTGTTATTACACTGGTTTCTTCACCTGACTCATCGATCCAGTCACCCCAGTCATCCTGATACCATTCATCGATCACTTCACACTTGGAAGATGGCAGAGGTTCTCTTTGTATAGTGGATCTCTCGACTTCGTAAATCGTCTCAAATCCGAGCCCCTGAAAAAGGCCTACGATAACGGCAAGCAAGAATATCATAAACGGAAAGGTAATAGCCGAGCATCCGTTTGAAAAACAGCCTCCGCCGCCGGAACTGCCCGAGTAACGGGAACCGCCCGAATAACCTGATCTGCCCGAATGACGTGAATATGAAGACCCGGAAGAACGGTAAGAAGATCCGGACGATCTGTATGATGAACCGGAAGACCTGTATGAAGATCCTGATGATCTTGAACTTCCGGAATGTGAATGACTGCTCGAACTGTGAGAACTGCTGTGTGAACTGCCGCCTCCGCCGCCTCTTCCCATAATTTATCCCTCCATATTTACAGCTGCAATTAAGCAAAAGAATCCATGAAGAATATTATCATAATTCTTTTCCTTTTGCTGTTTCCCTTCGGATTGCCCCCGCAAAGACTTATATCAGTATTTGATAAGCAATGCGTTAGCGGTAAGTCCTGCTGCCGTTCCGATAAGAAGGACAGTATCGCCTTTCCTGATCCTTCCGTTTTCCACCGCCCAGATAAATGCATGAGGGATCGCGGCTGACACCATGTTGCCGTACTGAGGAACTATATCGATATATTTTTCGGAAGGAATATCCAGAAGCGGCATTATCATACCGAGAGCCTTACTGGCCTGATGAGGAACAACCATATCAATGTCATCGATCGTATATCCGCTCTCTTTCTGGAATTCCTTAAAGAACTTCGGAAGTTTTCTTCCGGCAAGTTTTAAGACCTTTAATCCCTTCATATCAAAACAGTATTCCTCCGGACCTTCGGAATAATGTGCAGGGATCAGGCCGGTCAGTCCACCCCTAATTTCCGTATCATGCGCGCCTTCTGACCATGTCTTCTGCTTCCCGAAGATAACACCCGATGAACCGTCATTACATCTGCTCAACACAACAGCGACGGCTCCGTCACCAAACAGTTCATAACTCTCCTTCTGCTTAGGATTAAGGCCCGAGGAGGCTTTCTCGCTGGATATAAGGAGCACGTTGTTATAACGTCCTGAATCAATCAGATAACTAATTACATCAAAGGCTGCAACAAAACTCGTACAGGTAGTATTTATATCCATTGCAGGTATGGAAGATCCTTTCGCGATCTGCTCATGGATCAGTGCGGCTGTACAGGGAATCGGCTGGATGCCCACGGCGCTTGCCGACACTATGCAGTCGATATCCTTAATATCAATCGAAGCTTTCTTCAGCGCGGCAAGAGCAGCCTCAACAGCCATGGAAAGCTGTGTCTCCTTGCTTCCTGAAGGGATCCTGTGCCTTATCTGACCGTCGAACTCAACTGTTTCTTCCGGCACATAATACCCGTAACCTTTTATCTCAACATTTCTCATTATCTCTTTCTCCTGGATTCGACACGCTTCAGTTTTCTGCTGCGGTCAAATGAATACTCATAAAAATCTACCGCAGGCATTATAAAACCTCTGTCAGATGCCATCTTCTCAAGTTCAGTCAAAAATTTATCCCTTATGTCTGAGCTTTGATCCCAATAAACTTCAAGACTGCCGTCTTCTGCCTGAACGATCCTGTAATCGCCGACTTCTCCCGAAAACATGACAAGTCTTCTTATAAAATCAGGGAACACTTTTATCTCTTCATTCTCTTTTCCGTCGAAAACAAAGACATCATCTTCCCTTCCCTCTATCCTTTCCAAAGCCGTAAAACAGCTGCCGCACGGACATCTGTCTTTCCGCTCCACCAGGATATCGTTCAGGCGGTATCTTATTATCGGCTGGGATGTTCTTGTAAAATCCGTGATTACCGGAATAAATCTCTTTTCATCAAGATACTCTTTTTCGAAGAAGACTATATCCTCATTAAGATGTATCGTTCCCTGATCACATGTGGTCGCAAGACAGCCTTCGGTACACTGATATACCTGGTGGATCACGTCAACGTTAAATGCCCTGCAAATGATCTCCCTGTCGCTGTCCTCCAACACTTCGGCTATTGATATCACCTTTTTGGGATGAAGATCCTTTGCATACCGGCACAGGTCAAGAAGTATGGACGGCTGACCGACGATGATGTCAGGTTTCTGTTCAATAAGACGTCTTATGTTATCTTCCACTGACTGATAGATATCATAAAAAACGAAATGGATATTGGATGAACTTACGGATTCATAAAGATTTGAATTTGCTCTCATAAAAAAGGCCACTTCATACTTATCAAGTATTGATCCGTACAAGACTTTCGACAGGATATATCCTGCCCACATATCCTTCTCTTTATCTGAGACCAGGAATATTCCTCTTGTATCGCTCGTACCTGAACTTAGCCCTACAGTTATATGATTCAGTTTCTCAGAAAAATCCCTGCTCCGCTCGGAATCTATGGCAAGCTTCATGGCCTCCTCACGGTTTGTTCCGACCGTGTTAAGCTCGTCGAAGTTATCCATCATCTGCTTCTTATCCATCAGAGGAAGTTCTTCAAGCGGTTTTCCTTTATAAGAACCATAGAATCCTGAACATGAAGTAACAAAATCAAGCTGCTTTGTAATCTGTTTTTTCTGATAGCGCTCCAGTTCATCGCGGTTCTTGAAATGCATTCTTTTATATTTCAGATAAGTCATGAGGATACTGATCTTATTGCTCATAGATACCCTCCGGAAACTCTTCATGCGAGTATATGACTCTGATATCAGGATTCTTCTGTTCGAATTTCCTGATTCGCGAAATAGTATCTTTATACTCTTTAAAGTTATTCTGAATATGTCTCGGGATAAGTTTCATCTTATCAACACGTTCGGCAAAATAATGTCCCCAGGAAGCATCTGCCGCAAGGAACAGGCGGGAATCAGGTATATATATTCCCAGCTGTCCTTTGCTGTGTCCGTCAAGCCTTATCCCGTATATGCTTCCGTCACCGAATATATTGAACACTTCGGTAAAGGATCCACCCAGCATATTTGCAATTTTGTCTTTGTCGTAATCAGCCGGATCTATAGGATCAAGTATCACCGGTTCTAAGCCACTAAATTGATCAGGGATCTGGTTTTTGAAAACAAGATCTCTCAATCCTGCTTTCTCAAGTCTCTTATGGCAGTCTCTTGTCGCGATCAGTCTGCAGTCTTCAAAATCCTTAAGACAACCTATATGATCAGGATGCGGGTGACTCAGGATTATGTGATCTATCTTCGTGCCCTCGGTCTTCATCTTATACCTGATCGTATCTTCCTCTTTTACTGAAGCAGGATTTAACCCGTTATATATCTTAGATACCAATCCGTTCTGAAATATCCTGTCGGAATACCCTGTATCGAAAAGGATATTCCCGTAAACAGAGTGTTCTATCTTACAGACAAGAGCGGGAAATACTATCTCCCTCTTCTCTTCTCCTTTGAACACCGCTTTGACATTGTTCTTGCATGACCCGCAGGAATAAAGCGTGACACTATTTATTTTTCTGCCACCATTTTCCATATTCCGATATTCCTTCTTTCAATGACAGCTTAGGGCTGTATCCAAGAACAGATTTAGCTTTGCTTATATCCAGTGACTGCGAGAACGACAATGTGCTTACCGTATATCTTGTCAGGACAGGTTCCTTATTAGTAGGAAGTATCGTATAGATACCTTCAAGAAGTGAAGCAACAGCATAAAGAAGACCGAACGGGAGATTCAAAAATTTAGCTTCTTCTCCGGCCTCTTTGCAGAATATCTCGAGAAGCTTTCCGAATTCTGACGGTTCACCGTTCGTGATATTAAAGGTCTCCCCTTTTGCTTCAGGTGTTGTCATTGCAAGATAACAGGCATATGCAACGTTCTGTACACATGTGACATCGACTATTATCTTTCCCTTTCTGATAAGCGGAATACCTATCTTGCCGTTTGCCCGCATAAGACGCGGCATGAGGCTCGGATCACCCGGACCGATAAGACCTCTGGGTCTTAATATCACTACATTAAGACCTTCTTTCTCGAGTTCGTGAAGGCCCTTTTCTGAAAGGATCTTTGTCCTGATATAAAAATTCAGTTTGTTCCCGGGATCAAAATCATCTTCTTTTATATTGATACGGTCTCTTTTTGCCGTATAGATGCTGGGAGATGATATATAAACCATCTGCCCGATCTTATATTCAATACAGAGTTTTGCTATGTTAAGAGTCGATTCGACATTGGCCTTATAAAAATCTTCGTACCTGCCCCACGCAGAGCTTAATGCACCGGTATGGATAACAAAATCGGGTCTGTTGTTCCTGAAGATCTCTTTAAGCGCGGACATATCGGTCATATCCGCTTTCACGAATCTTACATTATCGTATGCTTCCAGTTCTTTTCCGCGTTTCCCGTTGCGGCCCATCGCGATCACTTCAAAACCGGGATGCTCCTGCATCTCCTTTATCACATATCCGCCGAGAAAACCCGTCGCTCCGGTAAGTAAAACCGTCTTACTCATGTCTGTCCCTTCCGCTTATCAGGCAATCGATAAGTCTCACAGACGTTCCTGTTCCGTCCGATTCACGAACAATTCTACTGCATATTTCAGGCTTAAGTCTGTCAACAGACAGTATAGCTTTGTAAAGTTTTTGCGTATCATATTTTTTGAGGAGAAAACCGCCCTTGTGCTTTTTCAGTATTCTCGCATTATAGAGTTCCTCCTGCTGTGCAGGAATGGATATCTGCCTTATTCCGTAATACATCGCCGCATAGATCGAACCCGCGCCTCCGACATTGATAAAGAGCTTGCATTTCGGTATAAGGTCAACATTATAGACCCACCTCTCAACCCGGACATTCTTCATGGCAAGCATCCATTCAGGAGCGTTTACGGCCGATATGATAACCTTCTTATCCCTCATTTCCGGCAGTTCAAGGAATTCCTTCATCTCATTCACATTTTCGGCAAAAACAGTTCCCATAGAGATATACAGATCATAATCTTCATACTCAGCACCGTGCAGCATATCAATCTGTTCCTTTACCGTCGTCCCGACAAAGTGAACTGATTCAGGGAACGTCCATGCCATCGGCTGGAGTTTTTCCGGAGTCAGGACAAGCGTCAGATCAGCAGTATTCATATAAAGATCTATGAGACGGAATCTGTCCAGTTCTCTTTTCTTTCTGAACTCCTTATCCTGAGATATCAGTCTTCTCATGCCGCCGCCGTTTTTCAGTATCAAAGGAATGCTCGACGTACCAATATTAGAAAATAAACATACCGGCAGATTAAAACCTATCGTGGCAACCGTGCACACGCTTTTGCATTTAAGTTTATATGCGATGTTCTTTGCAAAAGACAGCATGGAATCGTATATCAGAATATCAGGCTCCTCGTCCTTTACTTCTTCAAGATATATATCAAATAATCTCTCGTTAAAAGTTATCAGCGTCTTCATGAGCTCATAAAGATCACTCGTAACCTCATCAAGTTTTAAGTTCTGGAATTCCTGTCCGTACTCCCTATAGGCTGCACCGCAGTCCTCCACATATTTTCTGAAGGCAGGCGTTACATAACAGGTTAAGTCATATCCCTTATCCGTAAGTTCTTTTATAATAGGCAGTACAGGTAACACATGACCATATGCCGGAGTCATAAAGTATAAGATCTTCATAGGGGAATAATATCATAAAAGCTTGTTTTTTGAATATTTAATGAGCCATATGGCCATTGAAAACAGCCTGGCGAAAATGACCGAGGCGATTATCACGGCAAAAGGCAGCTGCCACGATATGTATTTATGAGCTTCCGGAAGGCTGTACATATATTCTGAAAGGAAATACAGGATCATAAAGTGGAAAAGATAGATATAAAGAGAATCCTCCCGTCCTAAAAAGGAAACCGGCTTTATTATGTGCCAGTGAGGTTTCTTTATGCCCAGAACCATCACAAATGATGCGCAGAGCATCTTAAACGGCTGTGAGATATCGAATCTTCCGACCTTTACACATACAAAGGTAAACATGGCAGCGGCAGTAATAAGAGAGCCGAGTATTAAAACCCACGAAGGTATCTTAACGAGTTTCTCTTTATTATCCGCGATGACGTATCCGATGAGCATAGTGGGAAGCACACCTATCAGGGCATTTCCGCTGTAGTGCCAGTTAGCATTAAATGAATTTACATAAGAATCGACTGCGATCCTTAAGACAATAAAAACCGGTGTCAGGATATAGATCACTTTTTTCTGATTAAACCGGATAAGGATATAGAAAATGATATAGCAATAAAGGAGTCCTACAAGATACCATAAATGCGAACCAAGGAAGAACTCAAAATCACCTGCAAAGATCATCTTTACATATGTGACAGGCTTCTTAAGTTCAGACTTCCACAGGAACAGCATATTGTTCTTACGGTAATCGTAATAACTTAAGAGCATATAAAGAGCTATTGTAAGGGCTGTAATTATTCCGTTACGGCGCAAACGCTTCAGGATCCTGCCCGGCATAGTATCCTTGTCACCGCAGCATGCATATCCGCTTATCACAGCAAAAAAGCCCACTCCCCAGGTTCCGAGGCACGTGCAGATAATACCAGGCACTCCCGGAAACGGAATGTGGACCAGAATAACTCCTATGGCCGCTATGAACTTCCAGAAATCGAGAAAGTAATTGCGTTTCCCCATAATAAGAGATCAGTCATATAATTCGTAAAGACCGTCAGGCATCCTGCATTTGATATAGCCTTCAGAGATGTTTACGTCATAACAATAAATCTTCACAAAAGGGAGCATCAGATTTTTCTTCTTATCACGCTTTATCTCGAGCGTGAACTGGGGGCCGGTCTCAAAACAATCAATAACAGTTCCGACTTCTCCCCTGTCGTCATCAATGACTTTAAGTCCCTTGAGATCAGTAATAAAATAGCTGTCCTTCCTGAGCTTAACTGCATTATCCCTTGTTACGGCAATAAACCTTCCGCGCAGGAGTTCTGCTCTGTCTCTGTCAAGGACATTTTCGAATTTGACAAGAACGTTGCCTCTGTCCAGCCTTGCGGACTGACATGCAAAAGCTTCGGGCTTTTCAAAATTCTGCCCGCAGATAAAACATTCCTTAAGTTTAAGGAAACGGCGCGGGTCGTCCGTAAGAGGGAACACCTTAAGTTCCCCGCGGACGCCGTGCGCGCCGGTAATCTTTCCTATAATGATGAGATTTTCCAAAAGAATCAGCCTACTATATCGACTATAACGCGCTTACCTTCCTTGAGGTACTTTGCCTTCATGATAGAACGGATAGCCTGGGCTCTCTTAC
>JAIKWL010000069.1 GCA_024684815.1 Saccharofermentans sp.
GGGCACTTGAAGAGCTCCTCGCAGGCAACTGGAACTATGACGGTCAGTGCAATCCTTTCCAGGCTTCCTACATCGACGACATCATCAAGAATGGCGTTAAGACAAAGGTAGTCATCATGGAAGAGAAGGGCTTCGACGCTACAACTATCACAGCTGATGACGTTAAGAATTACGGTATCTGATAAATAACTTTAAAAGCTATTTGACCAACCCCACATAGATGTGCGATGCGATGTCTCATCGCATCGCACATTCTTTCTTAGATCAGGAGGAAGAAGACAATGACAGAAGGCGCAGTTTTGGAGATGCGTGGAATATGCAAATATTTCCCGGGCGTGCGCGCTCTTGAGAAGGTAGATTTCACATTAAGAGAAGGTGAGATCCATGCTCTGATGGGCGAGAACGGTGCAGGTAAATCAACACTCATTAAAGTGCTGACCGGCGTATATCCAAAGGACGGCGGTGAAGTCCGGCTTATAGGATCAGATCATCCCGTACATATAAGATCACCTCAGGATGCACAGAATATAGGCATCGCAACGGTTTATCAGGAGATCACCCTCTGCCCTAACCTTACGGTTGCCGAGAATATGTACATCGGACGCACAAAAGGTCCTCTTACCAACTGGAAAAAGATCAACAGCTCCGCAGGAAAACTCCTTGATGAATTAGGAATTCCCGTAGGACCCACAGAGCAGCTCGGAAACTGCTCCATCGCTATCCAGCAGATGGTTGCGATCGCCCGTGCTGTAGATATGGAATGTAAGGTCCTCATCCTTGATGAACCTACTTCTTCATTAGATGAACAGGAAGTTCAGAAACTCTTTAATCTGATGCGCGATCTTAAAGCGAAAGGCGTCGGAATTATCTTCGTAACACATTTCCTTGAGCAGGTTTATGAAGTCTGCGACCGTATCACCGTTCTGCGTGACGGAATGCTCGTAGGCGAATACATAATAGAAGACCTGCCCAGAGTTCAGCTCGTATCAAAGATGCTCGGCAAGGATTTTGATGATATGGCCGACATCAAGAGCGATGCTGACACAGAAAACCTTGACCTTAACGGTACACCCGTTTACCAGGCAATTAACCTTACCGGAACGACCGGGATAAAGCCGTTCGACTTTGAGATACACAAAGGCGAAGTCAACGGCTTTACCGGCCTTCTGGGCTCCGGAAGATCCGAGAGCGTCCGTGCTATCTTCGGTGCGGACAGAGTAGTTGGCGGCGTAGTCAGGATCAACGGCAAGAACGTAAAGATCAGAAAACCGCTCGATGCCATGAAGAACGGCATCAGTTATCTTCCTGAAGACCGAAAGCTTGACGGTATCGTAGGTGATCTTTCCGTAAGAGACAACATCATTCTGGCGCTCCAGGTAATGAAAGGTTTCTTCAAGCCTTTCTCACGCGCTCAGGCTGAGGAATTTGCCGATGAATATATCAAGCTCCTGAACATCAAGACAGCTTCAACGGATACACCGATCAAGTCACTTTCGGGAGGCAACCAGCAGAAGGTCATCCTCGCAAGATGGCTCCTTGCAAATCCCCAGTATCTCATTCTCGACGAACCTACAAGAGGTATCGATGTCGGAACAAAAGTCGAGATCCAGAAACTCGTTTTAAAACTTGCTGCGGAAGGAAAGAGCGTTACATTCATTTCTTCCGAAATAGACGAAATGATCCGTACGTGCTCGCGCCTTGTAGTCATGCGTGACGGCAAGGTCGTCGGCGAGCTCAAGGGCGACGATCTCAACCAGAATAAGATCATGGCAACGATTGCCGGAGGTGAATCCTAATGTCATCAAATGTTTCAACAGATAAACCAAAGCTTTCCGCTAAGGAAGTCTTCGGAAAGATATTACATAACCAGCTCTTTATTCCGCTTATTGCCCTTCTTCTCCTGGTGATATTTAACCTTGCAACTGATCCGGGATTCTTCAAGATCACTTTAGAGCCCAACATCGCGGGTAATCTGGTATTGTCAGGCAACCTGATAACGATGATCGACTACGCTTCCGAGCTTGTTATCCTTGCTATCGGAATGACACTTGTTACTTCAGCATCAGGCGGTCAGGATATTTCCGTCGGTGCAACGATAGCGATCGCGGGATCTACGATCTTAAGGATCGTCAAGACACAGTCCCCTGATATCTCTGCCGGAAAATTCGCAGGCATAATCATCGGATCGTTCATCTTATGCGTCATAGTATCCGCTCTTTTCGGAGCCTTCAACGGCGCACTCGTAGCATTCTTCAAGATCCAGCCGATGGTAGCGACCCTGATCCTCTTTACTGCAGGCCGTTCGATCGCTGCATGGATAAACAACAACGACAATATCTCAATTAACGACAAGCGCTTCGGATACTTCGGAAACTTCATTCCCGGAATCCCCATCCCCACACCTGTATTCATTACGGTCATCTGTCTGGTGGTTATAGCACTCGTATTGAAGTTCACCAACTTAAGACTCTACTCACAGTCAGTAGGTATCAACGCTTCATCTTCAAGACTTAACGGTATCAACCCGAAAATGATCAAGCTCCTGACATTCGTGATCCTCGGCATATGTGTTGCAGTCTGCGGATTCATTAAGGTATCAAGAACTTCATCTATTACTTATTCTGTCATTGCCAACAACATCGAGATGGATGCTATCCTCGCGGTTGCTTTGGGCGGAAACAACTTAGGCGGCGGCAAGTTCAATCTGAGTGCTTCCGTCCTGGGCGCTTATGTTATCCAGTTCCTTACAACGACACTTTATAAGTTCAAGGAGATCGACTCGAGTTCCATCTCTGCTTATAAGGCAGTAGTCGTAATCATCCTCATAATCATATCTGCTCCGATCGTTCGTAAATGGTTCGATGATATGAAAAACAAGAGAGCGGCAGCAAGATCCGTGGCTGTAAAAGCAGCAGGTTCCGAAGCAGGAAAGGAGAATATCTGATATGTCGGTAAATACAAATGCACTTGGAAGCAACAAACTTAAAAAACGCGCTTCCATAACAGATACAAATCTTCTTCTCATCATTACCATTGCGGTATTCATAGTAATGTATGTCTGCGCTATCCTCTTCCTCAAAAAGGGATTTACGAAGCCTCAGATGTTCTTCAATATCCTTAACGAGAACGCTTCCCTCCTCGTTCTGTCATGCGGCATGACACTCGTCATGATCACGGGCGGGATCGATATCTCCGTAGGACAGGTAACATGCCTCGTTTGTATGTCCTGCGCTGTTTATCTCCAGAAGGTTGATGAAGGACTCATCAAAGGAAACGTATTTACATCCGTACTCATTGCTTTGGCGATAGGCCTTGCATTCGGTATCGTTCAGGGATTCCTCGTGGCTTACATGGAATTCCAGCCGTTCATAGTCACCCTGGCGGGCCTGTTTTTCGCGAAAGGCATGACCACTATTGTAAGCAGCGACCGTATCAGCGTAACCTACAAACCGTTTGTGGATCTGTGCAGGACGGAAGTAAATGTTCCTTTCCTGGGTTCATACAATAAACTCAAGGTATGGGTGCCGGCCTACGTTGAAGTGGGAGTCATCGTCGCACTCCTGGTAGTCATCGTTTTGTTCTGCGTATTAAGATGGACAAAACTCGGACGCAATTTCTATGCCGTCGGCGGAAACAACCAGAGCGCCAACATGCTCGGCATCAACGTTAAGCTTACAAAGTTCCTCGCACATGTCCTTTGCGGACTCTGCGCAGGTATCGGCGGATATCTCTTCTTCCTTCATGCTTGCTCAGGCTCACCCCTGCATGCCCAGGGTGCCGAGATGAATGCCATTGCTTCATCCATCATCGGCGGAACACTTCTCTCGGGTGGTGTCGGAAATATCATCGGCACGCTTTTCGGAGTACTCTCGCTCTCGACGATCAAGAATATAGTTACTTCACTGGGTCTTGAAGATGCCTGGTGGACAAACATTACGGTCGGCGTAATGCTTTGTATCTTCCTCCTTGTTCAGAGTGTTATACTTGCACGTAAGAACAAAAATAAGAAGTAATACTTCGAAGGAGGCTCCAAAGTGGATCTGAAAACTACAGCACTCGGAATCGAATTGGGTTCCACACGTATCAAAGCAGTACTTATCGACAAAGATCATCTTCCCATAGCACAGGGGGATTTTGAATGGGAGAACCAGCTTGTAAACGGTATCTGGACATATTCTTCCGACATGATCCATCAGGGGATCCAATCTTGCTATAAAGCTCTCAAGGCTGACGTTAAAGAGAAGTTCGGCGTTACATTGACCGAAGTCGGCGGCATCGGAATCTCCGCAATGATGCACGGCTATCTGCCTTTCGATAAGAACGGAAACCAGCTTGCCGAATTCCGCACATGGCGCAACACGATAACGGGACAGGCTGCAGAGAAACTCACCGAAGTTCTCGGATTCAACATTCCCCAGCGCTGGAGCATCGCCCACTACTATCAGGCTATCCTTAATAACGAATCTCACGTCGGCGATATCGATTACTTAACAACACTTGCAGGATATATTCACTGGCGTCTCACCGGCCTTAAGGTCATGGGTGTCGGCGAAGCATCCGGCATGTTCCCCATCGACAGCACGACCAACGATTACAACAAGGATATGGTCGCCAAGTTCAACGCTCTTACGGGCGGAGATCTGCTCTCCATCCTCCCCAAGGTCCTCGTTGCAGGCGATGATGCAGGCACACTTACCGAAGAAGGCGCAAAGTTCTTGGATCCCGACGGTGACCTTAAGGCAGGCATCCCTATAGCACCCTGCGAAGGTGATGCAGGCACAGGTATGGTCGCAACCAATTCCGTACGTGTTTACACAGGCAACGTAAGCGCCGGCACATCCGACTTCGCAATGGTCGTAGTAGACCACGATCTCGGCGTACACCGTGAGATCGATATGGTAACGACACCTGCAGGCGCTCCGGTCGCAATGGTCCACTGCAACAACTGCACTTCAGACATCAATGCGTGGGTCAGTCTTTTCGATCAGTTCGCAGGATTATTCGGCGTTGAGATCTCGAAAAATGACCTCTACACAAAGCTCTTCCAGGTTGCATTAGAGGGCGATCCCGACTGCGGCGGACTGTTATCCTATAACTATTTCTCGGGAGAAGGTGTTACGGATCTTGATGAAGGCCGTCCTTTGTTCGTAAGAACACCCGACTGCTCATTTACACTTGCCAACTTCATGAGGACTCACCTCTTATCAGCTCTTGCAACTCTGAAGATCGGTATGGATATCCTTCAGGGCACGGAAAATGTCCGCATCGATAAACTCTATGGTCACGGCGGTTTCTTCAAGACTCCCGAAGTCGGTCAGAAGATGCTGAGCGCAGCTGTTGCCGCTCCCGTATCCGTAATGGAGACGGCAGGCGAAGGCGGACCTTACGGAATGGCTCTTCTCGTCGCTTACATGATCAACAAGGAAGACGGCGAGTCACTTCCCGATTATCTCGACAACAAGGTTTTCGCAGGCGCAAAGAGCGTAAGCGTAATGGCAGAAGATACAGACGTTAAGGGCTTTGCAGCATTCCTCGAAAAGTATAAGAACGCTTTGTCTGTTGAAAGAAAAGCTACGGAGGTGATCTGATGTTAGAAGAACTTAAAGCAAAAGTGCTTGAAGCAAATCTCCTCCTCCCGAAGCACGGACTTGTTACTTTCACATGGGGCAACGTATCAGGTATCGACCGTGAATCAGGTCTTGTGGTAATCAAGCCTTCCGGTGTCGAATATGATGTCATGAAAGCAGAAGATATGGTCGTGGTAGACCTTGACTGCAAAGTCGTCGAAGGCAAATGGAAGCCCTCTTCCGACACACCCACACATGTTGTTCTTTATAAGGCATTCCCCAATATCGGCGGTGTCGTTCATACGCATTCACGCTGGGCAGTCTCATTTGCCCAGGCAGGAAAAGCCATTCCCGCCATGGGAACCACACAGGGTGATTACTTCTACGGTGATATCCCCTGCACACGTCCCATGACCGATGAAGAGATCAAGGGAGAATATGAGAAAGAGACAGGCAACGTCATTGTCGAGACATTTAAGGATAAAGATCCCGATGCCATCCCCGCAGTCAATGTCTTCTCGCATGGGCCTTTCACATGGGGAACAGATCCGTTCAATGCGGTTCATAACGCAGTAGTTATGGAAGAAGTCGCATTCATGGATTTCCATGCGATTATGCTCAACCCGGATGCCGGAAGAATGCAGCAGACTCTCCTTGATAAGCACTATCTCCGCAAGCACGGCGCAAACGCTTATTACGGTCAGGGCTGATAAACTGTTTAACTGAAATATCTGAAGCGGACCTCCAATGTTTGTCAGGCGTTGGAGGTTCGCTTTTTTGCCAGGAAATCATTGAAAAAGATGTTGCTATATTTCTTCCAACAAAATCGCGAAAAGCAGTTGGTTTTATTGTTCGACTAATTGTCCGACTTTTTACCCTCAAAAAGTCGAGCATTGAGTCGAACATTGTTTTAACTGGAGTACACGTCATGGTATCAGCTGCAGTTCTTACGAAAACTCCACCGTCACATTATCAGGGATGTTGTAGAACTCCTTGTAATAAGCCATGCGGGAATCATCGGCAGGATCAGGAAACCAGAGATACTGATCAAACGGATACGAAGGCATAACTATGGTTACATTTCCGGTCTCGTTTCTTACGCTGCTGATGATCTTGCTGCGCTCCCGGTTCACACGTCCGATGCCGGAATAGATCCTGAATATGCTTATGACAAAGAATGCTGTGACAATGCTCAGTAGCACGAGGGTGGCCGTCTTAACGGCAAACTTTGCATTCTTAAGGCAATAGTTCAGAAGCATCTGGCATAACATGATATGGCATATGACTCCGGCATAGAAACAGCGTCCGCCGATCGAATCGATCAGAAGCATCGGAAGCATTACCAGAAACGGAGCAAACCAGACGGTCAGGATCTTTGAAAGAAGTTTTTTCTCATCGAAAAAAAGGATCACAAGTTCGACCGGTATTATCTCTGAGAAGACCAGGTCGATAAGAGCGTAGAGGTAGTCCGAATCAGCTATAAATGCCGGACATTTATTCAGTAAGACAGAGACGTAGTATAAGAAGAACATCACATCAAATACCATCATGAGAATGGTAAGCAATTTCTTCAAAGAACTTCCCTTTCCCTTCAGTTTCCGGCAGCCGATAAACACCAGGAGCAGTGATATAAATATAGGAACAAGTATGTGTTCGCTGATGATCTCGGGGATGAAATCACGCATATATCTCTGACAGGCTGAATCAAGGAAAACACTGACGGGCTTTGAGCGGTCATACTGGAAAACGCGGTATCCGTCTATTGCGGTTCCCGTATTCCACAATGAACCGTATATGTTATTGCAGAACATAACAGCCGTGCCGATCACATTTCCCGCAAAGAGCATATAGATGTTCAGGGCTTTTCCGCCCTTCTTCTTAATGATGCAGTAAAGGGTGACCGCAAAAGAGAACAGCAGGATAAACACTGTCAGGTTTTCTATGAACAGCTGAACGGCAATGCCGAATATCAGATAAAGAATTGCGGCGGCAGTCTTTTTGGACTTGGCCGGATACTCTTCCCTGTGATAGAAAACAAGATAATAGAACCATAAAAGTCCGAGTGCAGATACGACAAAGTTCGAGAACCCGGCGATCCAGCCGTTTGTCTGACTCCATATATAAGAAGGTATGCTAAGGAATAGTGCGTTAGACAGAAGGAAGGAACAAATAAAGGCTTTGATGTCAGTTGTTTTTTTCGGGCCGGATTGAATGAACAGATCTGCAAGACGGGTCGATAAGAAGACGATCAGCGTGAAGACCGTTCCCATCAGGACCGTCTTAAGGATAACAGATCTCGTGATCAGGACTTCTATGAGATTTCCAGCGAACCTGCTGTTGATATCCGCGCTTAAAAGATGTGTGATGCCGATATCAAGACCCCAGTCCCAGTCATCGTGAGTATAGGGTATCTGATAAGCAAGCCAGACATAGAATACAAGAGCTGCCGGGATCAGTATGATCCACGGCCACATATTACGTCTGATCTTATCTGCTTTACTCATAACGTACCCTTAACCCTTGAGCCATACAAGGCAATAGAAAACAAATGAAAGACCCGCAAAAGCGTAAGTCGATATCTTCGTGATGAGTGCCAGCAGCCTCGGGGCCTTATCGACTGCTTTTCCGCAGTAAAACGCGCCCGCGATGATGGTCGGAACAATATATCTGAAAGACATCGTGCAGTTGTACGGATAACTGAAGCAGAAATAAATATACGAACCGATTTCCACGACCATGAGTATCGTCATGACGACGTTCATAAAGCTGCGTTCCCTGATAAGACAGAATATGAAACCCGCAAAGATCGTGACAGTCAATACGGAAAACGCAGCAAGCAAAAGATATCCGATCAGTGCAAGGAATAAATGCTCCTGATAATAATCCGCATCGAAAACGGCAGCATTCAAAGTCTCCGTGATTATGTTGTAATCGACACCCTGTCCGAAATCCAGGAACCTTCTCCAGAATGGCATATCCTCTATCAGCTGTCCGGGATTGAGGACAAGATCCGGTCTTGCGACATATGTGATCGGGACTTTCCATAAGATATAAGATCTTACCTGATACCAGAGACCCAGAGGTGCACAGACGATCAGAAAGACTATGTACTGCCAGACATAACGCAGCTTGTTTTTCGATCCGAAGAAAGCCTTGAGCATGATGAACCCGATCGGGAAAGCGATCATACCGGCTGACAGTTTTGCCATCATTCCCAAACCTACGCAAAGGCTTACACCCATGAGTTTTATGAATGATCTCTTCTCATCTTTGTACCACAAAACAGCCAGATACAATGCCGCTATCGAAAACAGTACCGAAAGAGGATCGTTATTAAGTGATCCTGAGAAGACTATAAATTCAGAATGAAAAGCAACGGCCAGATATGCGATCAGAGATCCCTTGAAGGAAAGATCCCAAAGTTTTATAAACCGCTTTGCCACGGCAAGCGTGACAAGAGAATAAAACAGTGATATCGCCTGGAGTGCATCCCAGTTATGCGCAAGGCCGGGTGCCAGCGTTCTGTAGATCCCAAAGAATACTGCGCTGATGATATGCTGCAGCGGCGGATGGTAGAACTGCCAGTGAAGTCTGATGTCTTCGCCGAAAAGCCTGTGATTCTCAAGCAGATATTCTATGTATTCGGAATGGTAGTTATAGTCAAAGAAAGTATCGAACTCGCCCATATCATGCTGTCTTTGCTGTGCTCCGGTGTAAAGGACATAGAACGTCCTTACCGCTACCGCACAGATCGTGATCACCGCGATGATCCTTCCGTTTTTGTCCTTATCCCCGTTTCTTATGATGAGATATGAAAAACCTGCAAATCCCAGGATCAGGATAATGATACTGACCGGGTTCATCAGGGCAAGATCACACCCCGCAACGATCAGGACAAACAAAGACCATACAGCACAAACGGCTATATCAATACCGAGACTCTTTCCTTTACTCAAATTTTTTTCCATATAAAGAAAGAATAAAATAGCAGGCGGTTAAATGCAAATACCGTGAGAAGCTGATCTGAATCATGCAAAAAAGAACGTCTCAAAAGCAATGCTTCTGAGACGCCCTTTCTGTTATAAGTTGATCCGGAGGATCAGTTAGTAGCTTCGATTGTGACGTTATCGAGATAGAACGGATTCATGTCCGTGCTCTCCCAGTAGATCTGGAGAGCCATGCCGTCTTCAACTTCGTAGTCAGCTTCAACAAAATGCCATTCGCCGTCTGCTGTTGCCACTTCGGCGATCGTAGGCCATGTGCCGTCGATATCAGCCGTAAGCTTACATGTATCACACTTTGATTTGATCGCGAATGTGATGTGGATCGTGTGACCTGCAAAGCTTGAAACGTCTACTGCATAGCCGTCATATTCAGCATAGCCTTCGGAATTCTCGAGGCAGTAATCTCCCTCGTAAGCATCGCCGACGATCTTCTGTACGGAGCTGTATCTCGGACCGCCGTTGAACTTCTGATCTTCGAAGTCTTCAGCGTAAGGAGTGAGGTCGGACTTGGGCTCTACCCAGTCAGCAGGCTTTGCAACTTCACCGCCGTTTACTGCACACATAACACCTTCGTAAGCCGGCTTGGGTGTGAGGTTGCCGTAGAAGAGCAACGGCTTTGTGGAAGACTTCCAGCTCATATCATCTGTGAGACCCCAAACGGTTACGCATTCGATCGGAACACCGGCCTTGTCAGCTTCGATGATGGCTGTGAAGAGCTTCTTCATGTAAACGCCCTGATCGTACATTGAGTTGACAGACTTGGGAGCCTGAACGTCAAGCTCTGTGATGTGGATGACAACGCCTAATTCGTCAGCATATCTCTTTGCGGCACCGACATAGTTATCAACGTCAAGACCGGAGCTGATGTGGCTCTGCATGCCCATACCGTCGATATTGCCAGCTGCAGCAACAGGTGCGAGCAGTGCAAGGATATCATCCTGCTTAGAGCCCTGATATTCGTTATAGTCGTTATAGAAGAGCTGTACGTTGGCAGGAGCATGCTTTCTTGCGAACTCGAAAGCCTTCTCAACGAAATCCTCACCGATAGTCTGTGTCCAGTAGCTCTGTCTGATTCCGCCGCCGTCATCAATGCACTCGTTGCAGACGTCCCATGCATAGATAACGCCGGGATAGTTTGTCTCGCACCAGTTGATAACGGAATCAATGTAGTTTTCCATTCTCTTGAGCATGAGCTCTCTGCTTGCAAGGTTTCCGTTGACATCGTAGTTCTCATAGAAGAACCAGGAAGGTGTCTGGGAATGCCATACGAGAGTGTGACCTCTCATGGGAATATTATTCTCTTTGCAGAAGTCTAAGATCGGCTTAGCTGCATCGAAGTGGATGGCAGGAGCCTCGTTGTACTTTGCAGGATCAGCAAGATTCTTCTCTGCATCGAGTACTGAATCAGGCTTGAGCTCGTTCTCAGGTGTTACTGAGTTGAACTGTGTCTTGATAAGGCTCCTGAATCCGTCATTCTTGTTTGTCATGACGGTTGCAGGAGATGCAACACCGAACTTGAAGTAATCAGCATAAGCTGCTGAGAGTGAAGCAACCTGTGAAGGATCAGACAGTGTCTCGACAGGCTCGCCGGTGAGGTTGTTCAACTCACCTGAAATGCTGACCTCAAAGGAATTGACTGTGATATCCCTGACATCGCTTGCCTCGAGATAGATCTGCGAGTTCTCTGCGTTGGCAGGGATCTCGATAGAACCTGTGATGTCGATAACGCCCGAATCATTCTTCATGCCGGGAGCGATGTTTACATAGGAAACATTGCCGAAGATCTCATATCTTAATGAGAGCATGAGTGAATCGTTATCAGTTGTGGCCTGAACTGTTGCCTTGACGGTATTGCCTCTGTAGTCAGGGCAAGGGATCGCGATTCCGCAATTGCTTGCCTTACGGTCTGTGATAATGGCCTTTCCGTCCTTTGTGGTGATCTTGCAATCACCATAGGTGACCCAGTTACCCTTGTTCTCTTTCTTCGTGAAATCCGCAGTGATAGTGAGCGGCACGTCATGAGGACCTTCGGATTGCTTTGGGGTCGCATTGCATCCGCCGAGCAGGAGCATGCCTGCCATAAGACCGGCGATGATCTTAACAAATCCTTTTTTCATATTACCTCCAGTGAAAAAAAGTATTTATATTGCTTCTTGCCAAGATAAATAATACAGCAAGAATGGTTAACCAAACAAGTACAGCTTTTTGGCTCAGTCCCTAAAAATAGGAGCTAAAAACCGTTAATCTGCTGCTACCGCTTTACAGATATTGCTATTTGATATATTCATTCGCAAATTATGTTGTCTTGTTTTCGGATAAATTGACGAACAAAGCACTTAATATTTGATTATCAAATTATCTTGCCATCTGCTATTATTAGCATGAGGCGGTGTATCAGATGAGGTGTGTTTACTGGTTAATAATTTTGCTCATCTCAAGTTTTCTGCAGTACTGGCTGCTCCTGCTTATAAGCGCTTTGCTCGTCAATCCCAAGTGCGAATACAATAAGCACAGCGGCTACTACAGGTGGCTGCTTGTCAGTTCGACCTGGCACCTTATCTTTGTCGGACGTGTGCATTTCCACACCAAAGGCATGGAAAAGATCCCTCAGAACCAGAGATTCCTGTTAGTCTGCAATCACAGATCCAAATTAGATCCGATCACATCCTGGTTTCTTCTTCAGGACTACGATCTCGCTTTTATATCCAAGGAGGAAAATTTCCACGTTCCGTGCTGGGGCAGGCTAATAAGGAGATGCTGCTTCATGTCCATAGACCGCGAGAATCCCCGCAAGGCAATGGTAACTATCGACCGGGCCGTGAACCTTATCAAGGATGACCAGGTATCGATCGCAGTTTATCCGGAAGGCACAAGGAACTTCGGCGAAGGTCTGCTTCCCTTCCACAACGGTATATTCAAGATCGCCCAGAAAGCAAATGTTCCCGTCGTTATATGCGGCATCAAGGGAGCAGAAAAAATGAAGGACAATTTCCCTCTTCACAGATCCGATATCTACTTTGAAGTCCTTGACGTGATACCGGCTGAAGAGGTCAAAGCCACACGCTGCAACGCCATAGGCGATCACGCGAGAGAACTTATGCTGTCATTCATCGAGAACAACGAGGAGGAGAAAGATAATGTCAACTTACGTACTGTTTAACGGACTTTCCGGTAACGGAAGCGGAAAAGCCAAAGCTGAAGGGATCAAGAGCATCCTGGAGGGGAAAGAACTGAACTGGCAGGATATCACAAAGCTCGAAGATATCAAAGGTTTTATAAACGGTCTTAATGCTGATGACGAACTCTATCTCTGCGGCGGCGACGGTACGCTCAATCACTTCATAAATGACACTGACGGCATCGATATTGCTCAGCCCCTCTACTATTTCCCCACTGGAAGCGGCAACGACTTCTGGAACGATCTCGGCAAAAAGCCGGGCGAATCTCCCGAACAGATCAATAAATACATCAAGGATCTTCCGTTTGTTGAAGTAAACGGAATGAAAAAACGATTCCTCAACGGGATCGGTTACGGCATAGACGGCTACTGCTGTGAAGTCGGCGATCAGATGAGAGAAGCGGGAAACGAGAATATAGATTACGCAGGCATCGCCATCAAAGGCCTTCTGTTCCACTACAAACCCACAAATGCGGAGATCGATGTCGACGGACAGAAGTTCTCTTATACCAAGGTATGGCTCGCGCCTTCAATGAACGGACGCTATTACGGCGGCGGCATGATCGCCACCCCCGGCCAGGACAGACTCGGCAAGGACAGACTTCTTTCATTGCTGATTTTCCATGGAAGCGGCAAGATCAGGACACTTGCCATCTTCCCTTCGATCTTCAAGGGCAAGCACGTTGACCATAAGAAGGTCGTAGAGGTAAAGACAGGTCATAAGATAACAGTCACCTTCGACAGACCCGTAGCTCTTCAGATCGATGGTGAGACAGTACTGAACGTTACGACTTATACCGCTTATAAGGAATAACTATTAATCAGGATCCGTTAAGGAAAAGATCGTAATCACTTAACTGATAAGCCGGAAGCTGGACCACATGGACATACATATTCTCTTTGACTTCCATCTCGCTGACATCTATTACAGGGTCTTCCAGATATGCAAAACCGGTATAACTGTCAGACACGATGAAAGCATCAGCAGATACATCCTCAACTGACAGATAATCCGGATAGGACACGATCTCGACGGCAATACATATATAACCGAACTTGTCGTATTCAGGGTCGCCGAAATAATCGAAAGCATCATATTTCAACAGGTTTATGCCCGTATCTTTTTTGAATGCCTCAAGTTCCTCCGTTGATGTGATGATCCTCCTTAATTCCGTGGTCTTGATATCGGAACATCTGATAGTCGTGATAAACGATTCGGAATTGGAGTAAACACTGGCTTTATCTTTTATATTTGCGGAAGCAAAAGCAGCATCTATGAGCTTATCGACCTTCTTGGCAAAACGGTCCTTAAGGTTGCCGGTCCTGTCACCTGCTTCACTGATCCTTATAAACTCACCGTCTATGTTGACATTCGTATAATGGGTTCCGGCATCGCAGGCATATTCATCCGCATAGACAAATTCCGCATCAGTATCTATCTGAAGCATATAGTGATAGATCTTCTTAAGATCCTTTTCATCGAACTCGGCAACAGGATCGGTGTATTTTACGAGAAGATCCTTCCTCTGTTCATCCGTAAGTCCCTTGGACGGATCCAAAGGATAAGATTCAAATTCTTCGCGTGAAGAATAGACTTTCCCGTCTGACATAACGTAAGTCATGCTGCTCTGGTGTCCCCAGGCCTCATTCCGGTATCCGCAGACAATAAGGACCTCATCTTCCGGAAGTACTTCATCATATTCCTTATCTCCGCCGTCACTGACCTTACCGGTCGTCTCGGCAGTTTTCGTACAGCCGCAGCAAAGTGTGGCGATTATAAGAGCAGATGCAACCGTTTTCGTTAACTTCATATAAAAAGCCCCCCTGGGTTATTCTACACATAATACAGATGAGCACTTAAAATTGTTGCATTTTAAGTGCTCTCTAAAATAATAGTATAACCGTTACTAAGACAGTTTATCCGCAGTATTCGTCTATCGCTTTGGCAAGCTGATCTGCGCAGGATGTGCCCTTCATTCCGCATGTGTTGCCTCTCAAGATACCGGCAACTTCCTTGGCGTCCTTGCCTTCAACAAGCTTTCCTATAGCCTTAAGATTACCGTTGCAGCCTCCGAGAAACTGCACGTTATAAAGTTTTCCGCCGTCGATATCAAAATTGATCTGCATTGCGCATACTCCGCTCGGGCTGAATCTTACGTGTTCCATATTTCCTCCTAATGTCAGCAGTACTGATCAGTTTTCTAAAAGTGCATTACATTGATCAGCAGCAGCCAGCTCATTCCATAGTAGCATCCGACCGCGATAAGGTCGTTGACTGTCGTGATAAGGGGACCGGATGCGACTGCCGGGTCAATATTGATCTTCTTGAAGAACAGCGGGATAAGCGTGCCGATTATCGATGAGAATATCATCGATATAAGCAGTGAGATGCCGATACATCCGCTTACCGCAAAGGCAAACATCGGCGGCTTCTGCTTGATTACCATAAGGTAAACACCGATAAGTATGATCGATGCAACTCCCAATATAAGACCTACTGAAAAACCGACTCTTGATTCCTTGAAGACGAGCTTGATCTTCTGGGCCGCAGTCAGGTTCTCATCTGTGAGGACTCTGATCGTGACAGCAAGAGACTGTGTTCCGACGTTACCTGCCATGTCGAGTATCAGCGACTGGAATGCCATGATTATCGTAAGCTGAGCGATAACGGCCTCGAAAGCACCGACCAGAGTCGATACGATCATGCCGAGGAATAACAGGATGAAAAGCCACGGCATTCTCTTCCTGATACTCTGACCCAAAGGTTCCTTAAGGTCTTCTTCCGCTATAAGTCCGGCGAACTTAACATAGTCTTCACCGAGCTCATCATCGACAACTTCGACGACGCTTTGTGATGTAATAACGCCCAGTATCTTGTTGTCTTCATCAAGGACAGGGATCAAGTCCTCTGAATAGTCCTTGAGTTTTTCGATACAGTCGTCGATCTGCTCGTTAGCATAAACATAAGGGAACGATGTGACTATCAGAGTGTTCAGATCCGTCGTGCTCCTCGCCGTTATCAGATCCTTGAGTGAAAGGGCCCCGTAGAAAAGTCCCTCATCATCTTCAACGAAAAGTGTCGAGATGTTATCGTTCTCTTCAGCCTGAGTGACGAGCTCTGTCATCGCCTGCTTGACTGTCAGGTTCAAACCGATCGTAATGAAGTTTGCGGTCATCTTTGAACCGATCTCATCCTCATCGTAGGATGCGATGATGCTGATCTCTTTCCTGACTTCGGTATCAAGAGCATCAATGATGAGACCGCGTCTCTCTTTCTCGAGTTCGCGCAAAACGTTTGCGGCTGTATCCGTCTCGAGTTCGGCGACAACTGCAGCAGCACGCCTAATATCCATCTCATTGAGATAAGCGCCTACCTGCTCTTCTTCCAGACACTCGAAAGCCTCCGCAAGCAAAGCCTTGCCGCAGACTCTGAAGAGCTTCTTTCTCTCCTGATCGGACAGTTCCTCCAGGATCTGAGCAATGTCACTTGCGTGATAATCTTCTAACTTGTAATGAATTACCCTCGGGGAATCGTTCCCCCTCATCAGCGAGATTATCTCGTCCTGATAATCTCTTCTTATTTCCTTCTCTGCCATTTGTTCCTCCTGAAAAGTAAACAAACGACGGGAACAAAAAACCTCTGCTATGCTTCGGCAAACAGAGGAGACGATATATCATTTAGTCCTTAAGGTCCGATACGGTCATCGCCTGGCGCTTTAAGGAACAAAGGATATTTCGGCCACGTTTCCCTCGTTTGTCGCAACTGTCACCAGCGTCCACCGTATTCACCTCACTTT